>NZ_JH594606.1:3431708-3558876 GCF_000243235.1 Gillisia limnaea DSM 15749 | reverse complement strand
GTAATTGCCAGTGATGATAAGGTAGGAGAAACAGATATAACGGCTCCATTTTTACAATGATCAGGTTGTAAAAGTGCCTATAAAAACCGAACCTGTTGCAGATCTTATCCAACATTCCGATTTTATTACTATTCATGTACCGGAACAGAAAAAAGCAGTGTTAGGAAAAAAAGAATTTGAAAAGATGAAGAATGGGGTTGGAATAATCAATACTTCACGTGGAGGAATCGTCGATGAAGTAGCATTGATAGAGGCTCTGGAAAATGGAAAAGTAGCCTTTGCAGGACTTGATGTTTTTGAAAATGAGCCTAGCCCGGCAATAACAGTATTGATGGACCACAGGATATCCCTGAGTCCGCATATTGGAGCTGCAACCATTGAAGCACAGGACAGAATAGGTACCGAACTTGCCGAGCAGATTATTTCAATCCTCAAAGAAGAAAAGGTCTGAATACTAATTCTATTAATCAAGAACCTCGGGGCAGACCTCGGGGGAATTAAACCCTCAATGAGGGATTAAAATCAATATCTCACAAATATCCTTTAAAAAGATGTTCATGCGATATTGATTTTTATTTTATACCAAACGAAACATCCATTAGTTGGATTTCCTCAAACAGGGGAATAATTACGCAGATTTTACTCCCGGTAGCTATCGGGAGTCCGATGAAACAATAAAATAAACAGAAGAAAATTCTGTCAGAACAATAATTTCAATGACAACAGAAATCTAAATATCAATCATCTCAAGGCAAGCAGGCTTACTAATCTAAAGAAATAAACCTTCGCCGGAATGAGATGGGCGGTCGGGAAATTAACCCCCATCTTAAAGGATTAAAAATTCTCTTTTGTACATTCATTAAGACTAAGACTCTCATTAATTTCGTAACTTAATTGTTGGATAAAACCATGAAAAAAGCTCACGAGGTATGTTAAAGATAGATGTTTTTAGGATTGCAATTAAAATTCGGCCCGAACGGGCATCGTGGATCAAACCCACTGATGGGACTAAAACTTAATCTCAATTTAATGATTTTAATCCAAGATTTAATTTTTAATAATATAGATATGGCATCAATACTGGATCTCTTAAATACTGATAAAGGCTCCACTTTTATATCCAAAGCGATGGATAAGACCGGAGAAAGCAAAGATACTATCACTACTGCCCTAGGCCTGGCACTCCCTATTTTACTTGGAGCGATGAAAAAAAACATTCAGGATGAAAAAGGTGCCCGGGAATTGAATTCCGCATTGAATGATACTAAACATGGAAAGGAATTTTTGGATAATTTAAACCACAAGGAACCATCAGCTATTACTTCAGAAGGAGGAAAGATCCTTAAGCATGTCCTTGGTTCAAATCAGGAAAACATCAACAAAACAGTTGCAACTACACTTGGTATAGAGCAATCATCCATTTCAGATATTATAAAAATGGCGGCTCCATTATTGATGAGTGTACTTGCGAGTCAGAAAAAAGAAGAAAAGGTAGAAACCTCTGGTCTGGACAATTTAATTGAATCTGTTATGGGGTCTTCGGTTAAATTTGATTCTTCCCTAATCTCAACATTTTTAGACAATAATAAGGATGGAAGCGTGATCGATGATATAAACGGGATGATTTTTGGAGGAAATAATAAATCGAAAAAAGGAAATGGCGGAATTCTAGGTGGAATGTTAGGTGGAAAATAAATGGTATTATTAAACATTTTTGGTGAATATAAATTAACTAAAAACTATGAAATGAGCATAACGGAAATGCGATACAAACAGTAATGAAGATATGCGAATTGCATATGACCATTAAAAAACAATAAATGTCTACATATGAAAAATTTAATCTACATCCTGATATTGGGATTATTTATTTATAGCTGTGGCTCAAGTAAGGATCGGGATTTAAAAAATACAGGAGAAGGCATACACAATGACACCGTGAGGATTGCCAATGACAGCCTGGAATACGAAATTATAATTATAGAGCCTGGATTTAATTTATTTATTAATTCCATTGCCAGGCCTAAAATGTATTACTCTCAATCCTACCTTGAAAACAAAAACCAGTTTTTGGTTTCAGAATACAATTCCCGTGTAAATCAACCACAGCGATTTAATCACAATTTATATGTGCAGGCAATCAATTATGATCCCAATATAGATTATGGGTATGAGGTTAATTATTTATTATATAATTACTTTGTTTTTCTTTCCCGTGAATACGACCAAAGATTTTCGGTTCCAACAAGAATATAGTAACTAGTTTGTTTATAAATCCCTATATGGTATATTTGCATCATGAATAAATTAAAGCAACGTTGGGGTATCGATTCTAACCTTCAGATAATCGTTATTCTTATTGTTTTTGCGCTTACAGGGTCTTCTGCTGCTAAACTTGCGGGACCTGTTTGTGATTTTTTCGGGATTTACAGGGAAACCTCTCCCTGGTATTTATATTGGATGGTTCGAATTCTTCTAATATTTCCAATCTATCAGATTTTATTAGTTTTATTTGGGTGGATCTTTGGGCAGTTTGATTTTTTCTGGAAATTTGAAAAAAAAATGTTATCCAGACTTGGTTTTTCAAGATTCTTAAATTAATAAAAGTGAATTTCGTTCAGAAATATGTATTGATCTTTATATCTGCGGCTTTGGTGCTACCTTCTGTTATAAGCATTAGTCATATATATGCTCACGAAAAAATAGTAGTGTGCGATACTTATCAGGATGCGCACCTACATAATAAAACCATTGATTGTGAACTCTGTAAATTACACCCCACGCCATTTCTTTCTTTCGAAATTCAAAACTTTAATCTTCTCGAACCTCTTGTAATTAACAAGAAGTTTTTTAATTCTTACCTGTTTTTAAGTAATTACCAGAAATTATCATTTGAGCTAAGGGGCCCTCCGGTTTCTGCATAGATCGAATATTCTTTTCTGATTCAGATCCTGAAGGATCTGTGGTAATTAACTTCTTAAATAAAAACAATGTATAAATTAATTTATCTATTGCTCGCCTTAGCAGTAACTTCAACCACATTTGCACAAAATTCTGTAAAAGGAAAAGTCATTGACGCCGAAACTAACGACCCTGTTATGTCGGCAACCATTTATATCTCAAAATTAGAAAAGGGCGCACTCACAAATTTTGAAGGAATATTTCAAATTGATAATATCTCCAAAGGGGATTACAACCTTGTAATTTCTTCCATTGGTTATTCCACACGTACCGTTAAGGTTAGTTTGCCATCCAATGAAGAAGTAATTATCCAGCTTCAGCCTTCGGCTATAGAAATGGAAGCTGTGATCGTTTCAACACCATTTCACAAATTACAAAGTGAGAATGTTGTAAGAGTTGAACGAGAAACAATAGATAATCTTAATAAATCCGGGGCTGTAAGCCTTGCAGAAGGAATAGCACTTTTGCCTGGGGTAGAAACAGTAACAACCGGGGCAGGAATAGGAAAGCCTGTGATACGAGGGTTAAGCTCGAACAGGGTTTTGATATATGCGCAGGGGGTACGCCTAGAAAATCAACAATATGGAGATGAACATGGACTTGGCCTTAGTTCCAGCGGAGTAGAAAGCGTTGAAGTAATAAAAGGTCCTGCATCCCTCCTCTATGGGAGCGATGCTTTAGGGGGAGTTCTTTATTTAAATCCTGAAAAATACGCTGTCCCGGCTAGTACAGATTTGGATGCAAAGGTCACTTATCACTCTAATTCCCTTGGAACCGAAACTAATGCAGGATTTAAAACCTCCGGAGAACGTCTAAAATTTCTGGTTCGAGGAAATTACGCAACGCATAGCGATTATGAAACCGGGAATGGAATGAGAGTCACAAATTCAAGATTTGATGAAAAAGATTTCAAAACCGGAATTGGATATCAGGATGAGAAATATCGTGGTGATTTGAGGTACAATTATAATAATTCTACCATTGGGATTCCGGAAGAGATTGGTGAGCAGTCCGCATCAAAAAAAGAATTATTACCATATCAGCAAATTGATAATCATATTCTAAGCTTCGATAACAAATTATTCTTTACTAATTCCAGTCTGGATATAAAAGTTGGATATCTTTTTAATAACAGAAAAGAATTTGAAGATCATCATGAGGAAAATGAAGAAGAGCAAGGAGAAGAAGAACAGGAAGAAGAGGAAGGTCCTGCACTTGAAATGCACCTTGAAACTTTGAATTACGACCTAAAGTACAATTCTGCCAAATGGGGAAATTTTGAAACAATTTTTGGAGTACAGGGGATGTTTCAAACCAATAAGAATTTTGGGGAAGAAATCCTTATTCCCGATGCTAATGTTAGCGATATAGGTTTTTTAGCCGTAACGCATTATCATTTGGAAAAATTGGATATTCAGGCAGGAGTGCGATTTGACAATAGATCTATCGAAAGTCGGGAAATGGGAGTTTTTGGGGAAGAGGAATATTTTGCTCCAATAGACAGAAACTTCAACAGTTACAATGGTTCCCTGGGAATTAAATACAACCTGTTTTCTCGATTCATCGCCAGGGTTAATGTCGCAACCGGATTTAGAGCTCCTAATCTTGCTGAATTAACTTCAAACGGAGCTCATGAAGGAACCAATCGTTTTGAACTTGGAAATTCCGGTCTAAACAATGAACAAAATCTTCAACTGGATCTTGCACTGGAATATAGCAATGAGCATTTCGAGATTTTTACAAATGTATTTTACAATAATATAAACGATTATATATTCCTTAATCCTGCCAATAGGTTCATTGAAGGAGATCCGGTTTTTGAATATCTTCAAAATGATGCAAAGCTTTACGGCGGCGAAGCAGGGCTTCACCTTCACCCCCACCCTATTGACTGGCTTCACCTGGAAAGCAGTGTTGCCATCGTCAAGGGAGAAAGAGAGGATGGAGAGAACCTTCCGTTAATTCCAGCAACTTCTTTTACCAATACGCTTCGGGTTGAATTTGACAAAGGCGCCTGGTTTAAAAGCAATTATGGATTTTTAACCGTGAAAAGTGTTCTGGATCAAGAAAATGTGAGTGCATTTGAAACGCGTACGCCCGGTTATAGCTTGCTGAGTGCAGGAATTGGAGGTTCTTTCAACCTAAATAAAACTATGATAAACCTGAGAATTAGCGGAAATAACTTGCTGAATGAAACCTATATTTCTCATTTATCGAGGCTGAAGCCGGATGGAATTCAAGACCGTGGAAGAAATATAAGTTTGAGCGTTCAAACATTCTTTTAATCGCGGCGCCGAGTTTAAATTCCCCTTATAAAATACCTTATAAACTAATTCTGTGATAATTGATTTAAAACAAAATAGGTTGCCACTATGGGCAACCTATTTTTATTTGTTAGGGCAGTATTTTGAGGGATCTATATAACCTCCGCTTCTATAATAATTTCTTTTGGGGATTTCTCTTTGCTCCAAACAAAGGTATATAACCACATAAGGGTAAAAGTAGGAATGATATCTGTGCCCGGAAGTATCTCTTCAAGAAATACAATAACAGAGGCTATTTTTCCTTTTTTCCCGGGATACATTTCGCTCATTTGTTTTGCGGCATACGGTGCCCATACTAAATCAAGAAAGGGTCCTACAACTGGAATAGCATATGTTGCCATCCCTATAGCATCGTAAGCGATTCCACGAAACAATAACTTATTCTTCAGGTTCTTCATCATGTTATAGTTTTTTACATATGTTATAAAGCAAAAAAAATGCCACTTATTTTAAGTCTGAAGTTATGAGTTTCAAAAATTCATTCCGTGTTTCAATTTCTTTAAACTGTCCTCTAAATCCGGAGGTAGTTGTAACACTGTTTTGTTTTTGCACACCCCGCATCATCATACACATATGTTGTGCTTCAATAACTACTGCAACCCCTTTTGGTTTTACAACAGTATTTATACATTCCAGAATATCATGAGTAAGGCGTTCCTGAACCTGCATCCTTCTTGCAAAAACATCCACAATTCTTGGAAGCTTGCTCAAACCTACAATTTGACCATTTGGGATATAGGCAATATGAGCTTTCCCAAAGAAAGGCAACATATGGTGCTCACATAGAGAATATAGCTCGATATTCTTTACGACCACCATTTCGTCGTAACTTTCCTTAAACATAGCTTTTTCCAATATCTTTTTTGGATCTGCAGAATAGCCCTGCATTAAAAACTGCATAGCTTTTGCGGCTCGCTCCGGAGTTTTCACAATACCTTCCCGGGAAACGTTTTCACCAAGATGTTCTATAATATTTTTAAAGTTTTCCTGCAGCTCGCCGGTAACTTTTTCATCATATTCTTCGAAGTAGTTATACATTTTATTTTTTTAATTTTTCTGAAAATAATTCTTTTAATTTTTTGATTTTAGGATCAATTATTACCTGGCAGTATTGCTGCTGTCGGTGTTTGCTGTAATATTCTTTATGTTCCGCTTCAGCTTCATAGAATGCTGAAGCTTCCGTGACCTCGGTAACTATCTTGTTTGAAAAAATATTTTCTTTTTCGACATTTTGAATGACCTCCAGGGCTTTTTGTTTTTGTTCTTCTGAATGATAAAATATGGCACTCCGGTATTGGGTTCCAACATCATATTGCTGACGATTGAGCGTTGTAGGGTCATGGGTACTAAAGAAGATATAAAGCAATTCTTCAAAAGAAATTATTTCAGGGTCAAAGTGAATTTCAATAGCCTCTGCATGCCCGGTCCGTCCGGATATAATCTCCCTGTATGCAGGATTTTTAATTGCGCCGCCTGTGAAACCGGGGATAGCTTTAGTCACTCCCTTTATTCGCTCAAAAACAGCTTCGGTACACCAAAAACATCCTCCGGCCAACGTTGTTGTCTCTATTTCTTGATTTTTCATTCTACAAATTTATTTTGTTTAACAAAAGTAATGAATAAATAAACAAAAAAATCATTTTCTTATTATTTTCCTTTATTCTAAAATTGCAATTATTAGATTTGTACAAATAATAAAATTCACTCATTACCTAAGTCACGTTTAAATTAATCAATGATTTTTAAAAACCTTGTTTTTATAGCCTCAATTCTTATTTTCATTAATTTAAAGGCTCAAGATATAGATCCCAATAAACTTTCTAAAAAAGAATATTCCGCCCAGCGTATTACAGAAGCGCCAAAAATTAATGGTTTCTTAAATGATCCTGTTTGGGAAGGTACACCAATCGCTACTAACTTTCTTATGGTTGAACCTGGTGATGGAAACCCTAGCAGGGAAACCCATCGCACCCAAGTAAAGATCGTCTATGATGACGAAGCTATTTACATCGCTGCATATATGCTGGTTAATGAGCCTGACAGAATTTTAAGACAGTTCACACAACGGGATAACATTGGACAGGCAGATTTTTTTCAGGTGGATGTCAACACCTATAATGACGGTGAAAATCAAACCCGATTTATAATCACTTCTGCAGGAACTTTGGCAGATGCTAAAATGAGTGGAGAAAATGAAGACTATAGTTACAATGTGGTTTGGGAAGGGGAAATTTCTTATGACGATAAAGGCTGGTATGCTGAATTAAAAATTCCTTATGCAGCGCTTAGATTTCCGAAAAAAGAAGAACAACTCTGGGGTTTACAAATGAACAGAAAAATCACGCACTTAAACGAAACTTATTCCTGGAATTATATCGATAAATCTGTTGGAAAAATCACCCAACACAATGGGTTACTTCGAGGAATAAAAAACATTGATCCCCCTATTCGATTGAGTTTTTATCCTTATTCCTCCATTGAAACAGATCAGTTTGAAGGGAACAACCAAACAAATTTCAATGCCGGTATGGATTTCAAATATGGAATTACAGATGCCTTTACCCTGGATGCAACATTGATTCCTGATTTTGGCCAAACCGCATTTGATAACGTGGAATTGAACCTGGGACCTTTTGAGCAGGCTTTTGGCGAAAACCGGGCATTCTTTACGGAAGGAACCGAATTGTTTACAAAAGGTAACCTGTTTTATTCAAGACGAATTGGGGATTCCCCAATTGGATTTAATCAGGCTCAGCGGGAATCAATCAAAAACGAGGTTTTAATTGAAAATCCTGAAAAGGCCGATTTACTAAATGCTATTAAAATTTCAGGAAGAACAGAAAACGATCTTGGAATTGGCTTTTTTAATGCGATTACAAAAGAAACCCGCGCCATCTTTCAAGACACGGTTTCAGGCGATTTCAGGTATAAAGTCACAGAACCTTTGGCCAATTATAGCATTGTAGTACTGGATCAGCAATTCAACCAAAATTCTTCTATTAGCCTTATAAATACAAATGTAGTAAGGGAAGGGCGTTTCAGGGATGGAAATGTTACTGGATTTCTATTTGATGTCTTCAACAACTCAAATTCCTTCAATTTTAATGGAGAAGCAAAGATGAGCAATGTGAATAAACCCGGGCAAAATATAACAGGATTTGCCTCTAATTTTGAAATCAACCGGACAAAAGGAAATTTTAGATATGGGGTGAAACACGATTTCGCAAATGAAACCTACGACATCAACGACCTGGGTTTAAACTTTCGGAATAATTATAATAATTTCTTTTGGAATACCTCGTACCAAATATTTGAGCCAATTGGGAAATTAAATCGATTTACCATTCAAATATTTGGAAACCATACCCGCCGCTATAAGCCAGATCTTGCCACCGGAACCGATGTGGGTGGCAGCTTTTTTGCTGTGATGAAAAATCGTTTTGCATTTGGAGGTTCAGCGGTGATGGAATCAGACTTTAAGGACTTTTTTGAGCCTCGCCGGGAAGGACACTACATAACTTATAAAAAGAGTCTTGGCGGGGAAACCTGGATCTCATCAGACTACAGAAAGAAATTTGCGCTTGATGCACGCATTAGTTACAGAGATTATTTTGACAGCGATCAGGAAAATTATAGACTAAGACTAAGCCCGAGGTTTAGGTTTAATGATAAAATAAGTTTTATCTACTCCCTTAATTATTCGGTTACTAATAGCCGGAATAGTTTTGTAGCGCTTAAGCCAGAAGACATTATATTTGGGAACAGGGATACAGAAAGTGTAGAAAACTCACTACAGGGAAGCTATAATTTTAATACCAAACAGGCATTAAATTTAAGTTTTCGTAATTTCTGGTCGGTAGCTAATTTTGCCAAGGGTCAATTTAAAAGCCTTCAGGACAAAGGAGAAGTAACCGCAAAAAATTATCCAATCCCTCCCAATGAGGATCCCAATGTAAATTTCAATATCTGGAACCTGGATCTTAGCTATAGTTGGCAGTTTGCGCCGGGAAGTGAAGCTATTCTACTTTACAGGAATTCTATATTTAATCTTAGTGACCAAAGCCAATTAGGATATGAGGAAAGTCTTGAGAGATTATTTGAACAATCCCTTAGGCAGAATCTCTCTTTACGAGTGGTTTACTTTATTGACTATAATAATATCAGGAATATTTTTAAAAGTTAACATTAAGGCTTTTAGAAAATAAGTACATTCACCTTACAAGTTACACCAATGATATACGCCCAAAACATTCATAAATATTACGGAAATTTACACGTTTTAAAAGGCGTGAATCTTCACATTGAAAAAAGCGAGATCGTTTCCATAGTAGGAGCTTCAGGAGCCGGAAAAACCACTTTGCTTCAAATTTTAGGTACGCTGGATAACCTGGATAAACAAACCAGCAGTGCTTTAAAAATAAACGATATCGACATCTATTCCCTAAGCTCTAAAAAGCTTTCCAAATTTAGAAATGAACAGGTTGGTTTTATATTTCAGTTTCACCAGTTGCTGCCGGAGTTTACGGCATTGGAGAATATTTGTATCCCCGCCTTTATTAAAAAGACACCAAAAGCTGAAGCTGAAAAAAGAGCTTTGGAATTGCTTGATTTTTTGGGTTTAAAGGGCCGTGCATCACATAAACCGGGTGAATTGAGCGGTGGAGAACAACAGAGAATTGCGGTGGCTCGTTCTTTGATTAATAAACCAGCAGTGATCTTTGCAGATGAACCTTCGGGAAATCTCGATTCAGAATCGGCTGAAAGGTTGCATAAATTGTTTTTCCAACTTCGGGAAGAGTTTCACCAAACTTTTGTAATTGTTACTCACAATGAAGAACTGGCAAATATGGCAGACAGGAAACTCACCATGGTAGACGGCGAAATTATTCTCTAGAAAATAACACTAAATGCTCAAAAATTCTGAATTAAAATCCTTTTTAGATTTTAAGGTTGAACAATACAACACCCCGGAATTTATAGCATCTGATCCGGTTCAAATTCCACACCTTTTCAGCAGAAAAGAAGACATTGAAATCGCAGGTTTTTTAACCGCAACCATCGCCTGGGGAAATAGAAAAAGCATTCTTAAAAATGCTACCACGCTCATGGAGCTTATGGATAATTCACCGTATGATTTTGTGATGAATCATAGGGATAAGGATTTAGATTTACTTGAAAATTTTGTTCACCGTACCTTTAATGGTGGAGATCTCCAATACTGCGTGCAGTCCTTAAAGAACATTTATTCTCAGCACTATGGGCTGGAAGGAGTTTTTACCAAATATGCTGACATGGATTCCCTTCAGGGAAGCATACATCAGTTTAAAAAAGTGTTTTTTGAATTGCCCCATCTTTCCAGAACCGAAAAACATGTGAGTGATCCAATGAAAAATTCGGCCGCAAAACGAATTAATATGTATTTACGATGGATGATTCGAAGCGATGCAGCCAATGTTGATTTTGGAATCTGGAACCAACTTAATGCTGCTCAATTATCCTGTCCTTTAGATGTGCATTCCGGAAATACAGCAAGAAAACTTGGCTTATTAAACAGAAAACAAAACGATGCAAAAGCCCTCGCCGAACTCGATAAAAATTTACGCAAACTTGATCCCAAAGATCCAGTGAAATATGACTATGCGCTCTTTGGTTTAGGCGTGTTTGAAAAATATTAACATCGTCTTAACTAATTGAAATTAAATCAGTAAATTTGATCAGATTCTTGGACTCAGGCCCTAAAAAAATAAAATACATGATAGAAGCAGAACTTCCACACACTGAAAAAAAAAGGTTAGCAGCACTGGAAGAATTACAACTTCTACATACAGATCCCGAGGAAAACTACGATGACATTACAAAACTTGCTTCTTACATTTGTAATGTTCCGGTTTCTCTAATAACCCTTATTGGTAAAGAGCAACAATGGTTCAAATCTAAAGTTGGAACCGATTTAAATAGTGCCCCCAGAGCAATTTCTCATTGTTCTCATGCAATTCTAAACCCGAAGGAATTGATGGAGGTTAAAGACACACGTGAAGATTTAAGATTTGAAAACAACCCTTATACAGTTGCAGATCCCAAGATCCTGTTTTATGCAGGAATGCCATTAAAATCTTTTAACGGGAACGCTATAGGAACTTTATGTGTTTTAGATACCAAGCCTAATTCTCTTAACGATGATCAAAAAAGTGCGTTAAAAGCACTAGCAAGGCAAGTGGAAAATCTTTTTGAATTAAGAAGGCATAATTTAAAGCTTGAAAATGTTACCAAAGTACTTAAAGAAAAAAACAGCCAGTTAAAAGATTTTGCGGGAACTGTTTCTCACGATATGAAAATGCCCCTGGCAAATATGATCTTAACTGCAGATATGATAAAGGCTAAATATGCAGATAAATTTGATGAAGATGGAATTAAATATCTCAATTATTTAAAGCAATCTTCCTTTAAATTAAGCAGTTACATAACCGGAATTCTCCAACATTATGAAAGCGATAGTCTTACAGAATCTATAATTGAGGAAGAATTCGATATTCATGATCTTCTGGAAGAAATTATAGACCTATTAAATATAGACTATGAGTGTATAATTAACCTGCCAGAGGAAAATTTGATGATGAACTGTAACAGGATTGCACTGGAGCAAATTATACTCAATTTAGTTAGCAATAGCTTAAAATATAATAAAACAGAGGAAATAGTCATTGATATAGAATGCAGGAAAGATCATGAATTCTATCACTTCACTGTAAAAGATAATGGAATTGGGATTCCAAAAGATAAACAAGAAGATATTTTTGAGCTCTTTACCATTATAGAAGAAACCGATAGAAGCGGAAACAAAGGAAATGGTATAGGACTTTCTACTGTTAAAAAATTAGTGAATTATCTGGGTGGAGAAATCTCCGTGGATTCCGATATTAATAAAGGTACCTCATTTCACTTTTCAATAAATCATACTATTTGTGATGATGATAATTGACCCTTGTTCTCTGGACACTATTGAAAATTAATTTCAGGTAGAAAAACTAGATACTCTTAAGTTCTTTCTCCGGATCTCTTGTTGATATTGCTATAAATTTACCTGAAAATAGCTCACAATATTTAGATTACATTAAATTATTAACAAAAAATTCCTTATTATTGATTTGATTTAAAGAACCGGCTAGATCTTCTATATGGAGTACAATCCCAAATTGACCCAAAATTCCAGAAATTCTGTAATTCAGGATTACCAACTATTAAGTTTATCTAATGATAAAGATTACGATGATTTAATTTTTCTCGCTTCCTCAATTTGTGATGTTCCGGTAGCATACCTGGGAATTATTGCAAATGAGAAGGTTTTGTTCAAATCTAAAACAGGAATTAGCCTGGAAGAAATGGAGCTGGAAAATTCCTTTTCAAAGGCAGCCCTGGAAAGCGGTAAAGAATATTTTTCAGTAAAGTTTTCTGAAAATCCAGGACTCTTTCAAAAGGCTAAGCCTTATTTTAAAAATGAATATAAGTTCTATTATGGCGTTCCTGTTATTAATGCGAAAGGTATGTCTATTGGAGCGTTAAACATTCTTGATGTCCGGGAGCGAGAGCTAGAAGATTTTCAGAAAAAAGCGCTAAAAATTCTTGCCAACCAAATTATGAAGTTGCTGGAGTTTAGAAACCAAAATAATAAATTCCTCCAGATCCAGAATAAGCTGAAACAGAAATATCAGGAATTAGAAAAATTCGCAAGCCTGGTTTCCCATGATATTAAATCCCCACTTGCAAATATTATCTCCCTAACAGAACTTTTGAGGGAAGAGAATAAAGATAAATTCAATGAAGAAACTCTTCAGTATCTCAATTACCTTGTAGAATCTTCTTATTCCCTAAGGAATTATGTTGATGGGATCCTTAATTTTTACCGCAGTGAAAATATTCTGGAAAAAGCTGCTGAAAACGTTGACCTCCATCAAATCCTTAAAGGAATTGCTCATTTGTATGATTTTTCAAATGATATCGAAATTAAATATCCAAAGACCGCAAGTCTAAAGAACATAAATAAAGCAGCTCTGACTCAAATACTGTTGAATTTAATTGGCAATGCTTTAAAATACAATAACAAGGAACTTCGAAAAATTGAAATAACCTTTAAAGAAACCCAGGATTTTTATCATTTTGAAGTCATTGATAATGGAGATGGCTTTTCTACGGAGAATTCAGACAAAATATTTGAATTATTTCATACCCTGGACACGAATGACCGGGATGGCAACCCCGGAAGCGGAATTGGACTTGCAACCGTAAAGAAGCTGGTAAATAGTCTTGGAGGTGAGATTAACGTAAGTTCAACACCCGGTGTGGGAAGTAATTTTTCTTTTAGCATAAGAAGACATTAATAGTTTAACAAGCTTCCATTTTAAGGGCTTTTTATATATTTGATAAATATTCAAAGCACAATGCAGTTTCATCATCCCGAAGTTCTTTACGCCCTCTTCTTTTTGATTATTCCTGTACTTGTTCATCTTTTCCAACTTAGAAAATTTCGCCGGGAAGATTTCACCAATGTCAAATTTCTAAAACGAGTTACCCAACAAACCAGAAAGAGTTCAAAACTCAAAAAATGGTTGGTTCTTGCCACGAGGTTATTCCTGCTCGCCAGTATTATTTTTGCTTTTTCACAACCTTTTATTCCTGATGAGACCATAGAGTACGGCACAATTGAAACCGTTATTTATCTCGATAACTCCTATAGTATGCAGGCAAATGGCCAGCAGGGCCGGCTTCTTGACCGTAGCATTCAGGAATTGCTTGAAAACTTGCCGGACAATCAAAAGTTCACACTTATTACCAATACCGAGGAATTTCCTGAGCTTACCAAACAAGACCTCCAGGAACTGGAATACACTGGGATACACCAGGATTTTAAAACCATTGCATTAAAAGCCGAAAGTCTCTTTTCCCGGGATAGTGCAGCTCAAAAAAAATTGCTTCTTATTTCCGATTTTCAAAAGGGATTTACACTGCCGGAAGATTTAGAATTAAAGAACACTAACATCTATGCACTTCCATTAAAACCGGAAAGATTTGAAAATATTCGTCTGGATTCGGCATTTATTACCCGCGAAGCTTCCGGAGATCAAATTTTAAATATTGAAATAAGTGCCTCTCAGGATTTTACAAATAATACTGCTGTCTCACTTTATAACGGGGATAAATTAATTGGGAAAACCGGGGTGGATTTTTCTGAAAACAAAAAGCAGCAACTTGATTTTCCTATTTCTGAAGAAGAATTACTTTCAGGAAGCATACAAATTGAAGACAATGATTTGGCATTTGATAACACTTTGTATTTCAGCATTAATAAAATAGAACCTATAAACATCAGCAGCATTAATAACGCAGATGATGCATTTCTCAAAAGGATTTTTACCACACCGGAATTCAATTATACTTCGTTTACAGATACAGAAATAAATTTTAATGCACTTGCCTCCTCGAAGGTGATCATCTTAAATGAGGTGTCTGAAATTTCAAATTCCCTGTTGAACACTTTTCAGCAAAAAAAGTTGGAAAATACAGTATTCATCTTGATTCCCTCCATAGAAGATATAGGCAGTAATTACAGGTTATTTGTTCGCGAGCTTGGTGTGACAGGATTTCAAAACCAACAACAGCAAGAAAAACGAATAAGCGGTATATCCTTTCAACATCCTTTGTACAATGGAGTTTTTGAAGATGAGATTGCTAATTTTGAATATCCAAAAACACAGATTTCATATAAAATATCCGGTTCAGGACCTTCTATTCTTTCATTTCAGGATCAGGAACCATTTTTAATAGGGATTGGAGGTAATTATTTTTTTAGTTCCGCTTTAAATTCCCAAAACAGCAATTTTATACGGTCCCCTTTAGTGGTTCCTACATTCTATAACATGGGAATTTCAGCACTTCAACCCACTCCACTTTATTACACTCTGGGAGAAACCAACAAGATAACAGTACCGGTGAGCACTGGAAATGATGAGATTTTACAACTAACTTCTAAAACCGCGAATTTCATTCCGCAGCAACAGCGATTTTCAAATAAAGTGGAAATGATTACCGATGAATTTCCCCAGAAACCAGGAAATTTCGGTATTTTACAAAATGAACGCACTATTATGGGAATTAGTTATAATGTAAACAGAAAGGAAAGCGAACAAGTCTACCAGGATCTTGAGAATATTAAAAATATTGAAATTTTAAATGATATTCCTCAATTCATTTCTTCCGGCGGATATAAAAAAGATGTGGATACCCTTTGGAAATGGTTTGTTACTTTTGCCTTGTTATTTTTAATTATGGAAACCTTACTCTTAAAATATTTTAAATGAAGCTACTTCTAAGATCGGCCAAAATAATAGATCCCAACTCACCGCATCATCACAAAAAGATGGATCTATTTATTAAGGATGGAAGAATTGAAAAAATTGGGACTTCGCTTAAAATTTCGGAAGTGGACAAAGAAATAAAATTGAAGGACCTTCACGTTTCTTCTGGATGGTTTGACAGCAGCGTGAGTTTTGGAGAACCGGGATTTGAAGAGAGGGAAACGATCTCAAATGGGCTTAAAGCTGCTGCTAAGAGCGGTTTTACGCATATTGCGCTCAACCCAAATACGAATCCAGTTGTAGATGATAATGGCGCCATCACATCCATACTTTCAAAAGCTAAGAATAATGCGGTAAAAGTTGCACCTATTGGCTCCTTAACAAAGGGCAGTGAAGGAGTAGACCTGGCAGAGCTCTATGATATGCACCAGGGGGGCGCCATCGCTTTTGGAGATCATAAAAAATCAATAGCACATCCCAATTTATTAAAACTTGCACTTCAATATGCTCAAAATTTTGATGGGTTGGTGCTTTCCTTTCCTCAGGATAATAAAATTGCAGGAAAAGGATTGGTAAATGAGGAGGTGAGCAGCACATTTCTTGGCCTGAAAGGAATTCCAGCACTTGCAGAAGAACTACAGATTATTCGTGATCTTTATATTCTGGAATATACAGGAGGGAAATTACACATTCCAACTATTTCTACTGAAAAATCGGTTAGACTGATAAAGGAAGCAAAAAAGAAAGGCCTGAATGTGAGTTGTAGTGTAGCAATCCACAACCTGTTGTTCACAGATGATCTCCTAAAGGAATTTGATACGAATACAAAGGTTTTACCTCCCTTACGAACTAAAAAAGATATCAAGGCACTTATTAAAGGATTGAAAGAAGGAACCATCGATATGGTTACCAGTGATCACTCCCCTATTGATATAGAACATAAAAAAGTGGAATTTGAATATGCCTTGTTTGGAAGCATAGGGTTAGAATCGGCATTTGGGGCATTATTACAATTATTCACCCTGGATGAAACCATCGGATTTTTAACCGGAAGCCGGAAACGTTTCGGCTTGAAAATGCCGGTTATAAAAGAAGGAAAAAGAGCAAATTTAAGTATGTTCAGCCCGGAAGGAACTTATACCTTCACAACTGAGAATATTCATTCCTCCTCTAAAAACAGTGTCTTCCTGGATTCGAAGCTTTGTGGAAAAGTTTACGGGATCATCTCAGGAAAAAACCTTATTGTTTCTGAATAAGCTTCAAAAGTGATACTTTTGTTTAATCGCACGATTTAAAAATAATTTCCTATGAATACTACTGTTGAATCTGGCAAAACCCCAGCAATAATTTCCTACCTAACCATAATCGGGACTATTATCGCATATTTCATGAATAATGACGCAAAAAATACCTTTGCCAGCTTTCATATCCGGCAGGCTTTGGGAATCCATATTACATTTTACGTACTTGGAGCGCTTATAAGTATTTTTGACAGCTGGATGATTACATACGCCTTCTGGATCTTTATAGCGGTACTTTGGGGTTACGGCATGGTAACGGCAATTCAGGGTGAACAAAGAGAAGTTCCAATTCTTGGAACACAATATCAAAAATGGTTTAGCACTATAAGTTAATGAAACATCCATTGGAAAATTTTTCCCACACATTGGAATTTTTATTTGGATGTCGCATATGTCCGCTAAAAAAATAAAATACACAGATGAAAACTCAAAATTTATCTTTACATCATATAATTAGAGAATCTTCCTTAAAAGATCAAAAAGTTCCCACACTATTCATGTTTCACGGGTATGGCAGTGATGAAAACGATCTTTTCTCATTTGCAAATGAACTTCCGGAAGAATTAATGATTATCTCTGTTCGGGCACCTTACGCGATGGAACCTTATGGAAATGCGTGGTATGCAATTAATTTTGATTCTGTTCAGGGGAAATTCAGCGATAATGATCAGGCCAGGGAATCCAGGGATAAGATCGTTAAATTCATAAAGGAGGCAATTACCCAATATCCTGTCGATCCGAAAAATATTACACTATTGGGATTCAGTCAGGGTACTATTTTAAGTTATGCTGTTGCTTTAAGCCATCCTGAAATGGTTAAAAACCTCATTGCGTTAAGCGGATACATTAACCTCGACATTCTGAAGGAAGATTTTTCTAAAAACAATTTTTCCAGTCTGGATATCTATGCTTCCCACGGAAGTCAGGATCAGGTTATTCCAGTAAACTGGGCCAGAAAAGCGCCCGAAAAATTAAAAGAACTGGGTATAGCTCATCAATATTCAGAATTTCCTGTTGGTCATGGAGTAGCTCCCCAAAATTTTATGGAGCTGAAAAACTGGATAAAAGAACGAATTTAATCTGCAGGATATAAAAATGATTTTTCTGTGATGAGCTGAAGGTTTTTATTTTCATCTACCTCATAAGAGATTAAAAGTTCACCCCAAAACTTCCCATCGGTAAAATCTGCAATAATCCATTTATGGTTTAGAACCTTCACTTTATTGATGCGCATTACACCCTCCATACCTTCAAAAGGAACAAGTTCATTATCCTCATTCGCCCTGTTTCGGCTTATTATTTCATCTTCAACTTTACGCGTTAATTCTTCCGCATTTATCCCCCGATCTTCAAAATAGGAAATCGCTGCTTCATTTTGGTTCATCGAGAAATAATTGAGTCCGGCATTTTTTCTGGAAAGCACTTCATTCTCGATATCAGCCTCAGACAATCTCCCCTGTAAATTCTCAATTTGCTCCTCTTTGGCATCAAGTATTTTTTTATCATTTACATAAATAAAAACAGTAAACAGAAACATAAAAATAAATAGGTACAAAAATATTTTATTGCGCATTATAGTTCAATTTTTAAATTATCATAGGCCAGAAAAACATTTTCCGGCAACTCCGCCTGGACTTCTTCATGAAATCCAAGTTGGTGGCTTATATGAGTTAAATAAGCCCTTTCCGGATTCACCTCCCGGATAAATTCCAGTGCTTCTTCAAGATTGAAATGGGAATGATGCGGTTCTCTTCTAAGGGCATTGATAACCAAAACCTTTACCCCTCTCAACTTTTCAACTTCTTCCTTTTCTATTGTTTTCACGTCGGTTAAATAAACAAAATCCTTGAGTCTAAATCCAAAAACCTGTAACCTGTTATGCATCACGTTCACAGGAATAATGTCAAAATCTTTAAATTTAAAAGTCTCGTTTTGAATTTCATTCACTTTGACTCCCGGAGATCCGGGATATTTATTTTCAGATTCAAAAATATAATCAAATCTCTTTTTAAGCGAATCCAGAACTCTTTTATGAGCATAAATTGGTATATCCCCCTGCCGGAAGAAATAGGGTCGGATATCATCCAATCCAATAGTGTGGTCGTTATGTTCGTGTGTGTAAAGAATGGCATCTATATGAGAAACCTTATTGGCAAGCATTTGCAAACGAAAATCCGGACCACAATCTATCAAGATATTGTGGGAATTCCACTCTACTAAAACCGAAACTCGCAATCGTTTATCTTTCGGGTTTTCGCTTAAACAAACCGGATGTGTACTCCCTATAATTGGTACTCCCTGAGATGTACCTGTGCCTAAAAATGTTACTTTCAAAGATTGCGGTTTTAATGCAAAAGTAAGTATATTTTTTTTCTATAGGAAAGGGTTTTAGTACCTTTGTACTACCTAATAGTATTTCAAAAGAAAAGAATATGCCCATAACCATTATGGGGGATAGAGAATTTGAAAATGTCCCTTCAATTAAGAGTAAAGCTTTACGAATCAATCTCAACGAAAATATCTATGGGACCTTTGCCGAAATAGGTGCCGGCCAGGAGACCGTTAGGAATTTCTTTAGATCCGGCGGTGCTTCAGGTACGATTGCTAAGGCAATGAGCGCCTATGACAAAGACTTTAGTGATGCCATCTATGGAATTGAAGAGGACAAACGCTATGTTACGGAGGTTCGACTTAAGAAGATGTTATCTCATGAAATCAATTTAATTGAAGAAAGAATAAGCCGCGAAAAACATCCTAATAAGTTATTCTTTAGCTACGCAAATACAGTGGCAACCATTGATTTCGCAAAACAATATAAAGGCCATGGATGGGTAGGTGTTCGCTACCAGGTAGATCCCAGTGAGGGTTATAACGAGATAAGCCTGCACATCCGTTTTCATGAAAATGACGCACGTCTGCAGCAAATAACCTTAGGCATCCTTGGTGTAAACCTAATTTACGGAGCTTATTATAAATATGATAATCCAAAAAAATTACTCCGGTATTTATACGATCATATAGATAAAGATCAACTTGAAATTGACACGATAAACTTTTCCGGGCCAAGATTTGAACAGGTAGATAACAGGCTGATGAGTTTACAATTAGTTAAAAATGGCATGACAGATGCGGTAATGTTTGCCCCTGATGGTAACAACATTTTACCGGCAAAAATACTCTATAAGAAGAATATTCTTGCTTTGCGCGGAAGTTTCCGCCCGGTTACCAAGGTGAATATGGATATGTATAAGCAGTCCCTGGAGCTTTTTATAAAAGAAAAGAAGGTTTCAGAAGAAAACACCGAGGTAATCTTTGAAATAACCCTTTCTAATTTAAGAGCTGAAGGAGAGATCGATGAACGCGATTTTATGGATAGGGCAGAGTTATTATGTTCTTTAGGCCAAACAGTAATGATCTCTAATTTTCAGGAGTATTATAAAGTTGTTGAATATTTCTCAAGATTTACCAAGGAGAGAATGGGTCTTGCAATGGGAGTGAATAATCTGGTGGATATTTTTGACGAAAAATACTATCGCCATTTAAGCGGGGGGATCCTGGAAGCTTTTGGTAAATTATTCTTTAAAGATCTGAAGGTATATTTATATCCACTAAAAGATCCGGAAACAGGAGAGATTGTTAATAGTGATAATCTTAAGGTTCATCCAAGGATGAAAGAGTTGTACAAATTCTTTAAATATAACGGTAAAGTGGTGGATATAGAAGATTACAATCCGGAAATTCTGGATATTTTCTCACGAGAAATCCTGCAAATGATTAGTGATGGAAAAAATGGATGGGAAGATATGTTGCCAGAACGGACCTCTGCAATGATCAAAAATCAGAATTTATTTGGATATCTTGAAAAGAAGATCGAGAAGAAGGTATAATTGGAATTGCAAAAAAAAGGGTCGGTTTAACTAAAATTAAACCGACCCTTTTTTTTTATGCAATTCTTTTAATTTTAGCTCCAATCGCACGAAGCCTTTCATCTATATTTTCGTAACCTCTATCTATTTGCTCGATATTATGGATGGTTGAAGTTCCTTTGGCAGACATGGCAGCTATTAAAAGAGCTACTCCAGCTCTAATATCTGGAGAAGTCATCGTGGTGGATCTTAAATTAGATTGAAAATCATGTCCTATCACGGTAGCCCTATGCGGATCACATAAAATGATTTTAGCACCCATATCGATAAGCTTATCCACGAAGAACAACCTGCTTTCAAACATTTTTTGATGAATCAGCACACTTCCTCTTGCCTGGGTTGCAACTACGAGTATAATACTGAGTAAATCCGGGGTAAAACCAGGCCAGGGTGCATCACTTATATTCATTATCGAACCATCGATAAAGTTTTGAATTTCATATCCTTCCGTATGTGCAGGAATATGAATATCATCACCTCTTTTTTCAATAGTTATTCCAAGTTTTCTGAAGGTATTAGGGATAATACCCAAATGTTCCCATCCTACATTTTTAATGGTGATCTCACTCTTAGTCATTGCTGCAAGTCCAATATAAGAGCCAATCTCGATCATATCGGGAAGTATGCGGTGTTCGCAACCTGTAAAGGTATCAACTCCTTCAATATGCAACAAATTGGATCCAATGCCCTGGATTTTGGCCCCCATTGAATTTAGCATCTTACATAACTGCTGTAAATAGGGTTCACATGCAGCATTATAAATAGTGGTAGTCCCCCTGGCACAAACCGCAGCCATTACAATGTTTGCAGTTCCGGTTACCGAAGCTTCTTCAAGCAACATATCGTTCCCTATTAATCCATTAGGCGCTTCAACCCCGTAAAACCTTTCTTCTTTGTTATAACGGAATTCAGCTCCAAGCTTTATAAAACCTTCAAAATGAGTGTCCAGGCGACGTCGTCCTATTTTATCTCCACCGGGCTTAGGAATAAATCCTTTTCCAAATCTGCCCAACAATGGTCCAACGATCATTATAGATCCTCTTAATCCGCTTCCATCCTTTTTAAAAGCTTCACTTTCCAGATACTCAAAATTTAAATCGTCACTTTGAAAACTGTAATTTGATCTTCCTATTTTTTCAATTTTTACGCCTAAATTTCGAAGCAGACTTATAAGCTTGTTGACATCAATGATGTCTGGAATATTGTGAATAGTGACTTTTTCGGAGGTTAACAGTACTGCACAAAGTATTTGCAACGTTTCATTCTTGGCCCCCTGAGGTTGTATTTCCCCGCTTAAGGAATGACCTCCTTCAATTTGGAAAGTTCCCATTTGGTAAGTGTATTTTAAAAGCGTTTACGCCCACGTGCTGGTCGGCTGCTAACTGCTTTTTTTGGTGTGTTTTTGTATTTTTTATTTCCTTTTAACAAGTTTGAAGCTTCACTAAGGTCCTCTTCACTATTTTTAAGATTGATAGTTCCCCCACTTAATTCCTTCAAGTGATCAAAGATCACATCATCATCCACCGTTTCCCGGTTCCAGTTGAGATAGGATTTCTTCATGTGGTTAGCGATGGCAAGTACAAGAGCTTCTTTTAATTGCCCTTCTTCCATTTTTACAGCCTCATCGATCATTCTTTTAATATTGTTTCCGTAAAAACGATATTTTGGAAAATTCTGTGGATAGCCCATTGGAGTTGGATGTGCTTCAAGTAATTCCCTGGTAGGTTTTGGGAAAGGGGAATCTACATCAAGTTTAAAATCACTGATGATAAAAATTTGATCCCACAATTTATGCTGAAAATCGGGAACATCCCTTAAATGAGGGTTCATATTACCCATTATGGCAATAATAGATTTGGCTACTTTGTTTCGTTCTTTATCATCCTCAATAGCAAGGGTATGTTCAACCATTTTCTGCAAATGCCGCCCATATTCGGGAATGATCAGCTTACTCCTTTCAGAGTTATATTCTAGTTCGTATGTCAAAATTGAAATTTAAAGGTAATAACTATAGGTAGAAATTATATCGGGTGCAAAATACTAAATATTATTCAAATCCCCTATTCTTTGAACATTTTAAAGAACAGAAGGTCAACGGCCCGAAACACTACTTCCAGGATAAAAATCAATTGGCTCTAAGAAAGCTAAAGAAACATTTAAAAGGAAGAAATTTCCAGAATTTCGCTGAGATCCAATCTGAATAGGACAGGCGTGTAATAGTCAATTAAAATCACCGATGGAATTAAACAAAGTTTATTTAAATTATATGAGAAAAGGCTTAAAAAGCCGTTAACTATAAGGAGATCACCCCATCCACTTTTTCACCTATCTCCTTGTATTTTTCAATTACGGCATCTGGATTTTTCATCCTGACATTTACCGAAACACTGGTGTATTTTCCTTTTTTAGATTTCGTAGTTTGGATCACAGCCCCCATATTGTCAAATACCTGCTGAATGATCTCTACTTTTGATTCCTTTGTGACCACTATAAATTTATACAAATATTCCGTGGGCCACATGGCTGTATCCTGTAATTTGATCTTTAAATTTTCGTAAAATTCTTCGGGGTTTTGAGCTGAATCCATCATAGTTGTTCTTTCAATAAAGTGCAAATATACAATCTATACTTCATTTTTTTTATAGCATACAAATACCGAAATTTGCAAAGTGAAAAATAAAAGAATACTTATTACGGGAGGCCCCGGTTCCGGAAAATCTTCAGTTATCAAAAAACTGGAGTCCAATGGGCACTGTTGCCTGCATGAGGTTTCCAGGGAAGTTACTGCAGAAGCTCAAAAACAGGGTATCGATCAACTTTTTCTGGAAGACCCTTTCTTATTCAGCTTTAAACTACTCGAAGCAAGAATAAATCAACATCACGAGTCGAAAAGCTCTTCAGAAAATCACATATTCATAGACCGTGGTATCCCTGATGTTCTGGCCTACATGGATTATTTTGGCACAGAATATCCCTCTACTTTCTCTAAAGCCTGTACCTTATATAAATATGAAAAGGTGTTTTTATTACCACCCTGGAAAGAAATTTATGTAAACGATAATGAGCGTTATGAAACTTTTGAGCAGGCAAAAGTCATACATTCCTATCTTGAAAAAACATACCTTGGCTTTGGATATGAGCCTATAGAGGTGCCAAAAGGCAGTATAAACAAACGCTGTGATTTCATATTGAATAATCTTGATGCCTAAACTTGCAGGAAGCAAAACACATACTTCAAAAGTACTGGGGACACGAATCATTTAGGTCTTTACAGGAAGAAATTATTTCCGAAGCATATAAGGGGGAAGATATTATCGCCTTATTGCCTACCGGAGGTGGAAAATCCCTATGTTTTCAAATTCCGGCATTGCTAAAAGATGGAATTTGTATTATTATTTCCCCGTTGGTCGCACTCATAGAAGACCAGGTAGGTAGCCTTCAAAAGAAAGGGATTAAGGCCCTGGCAATCACTTCCGGAATTTCTTTTACAGAGTTGGATGCTCTTCTTGATAATTGCATCCACGGAAATTACAAATTTCTCTACCTTTCTCCAGAGCGTTTACAGCAGGAACTGGTACAACAGCGCATCAAACAAATGAATGTGAATTTAATTGGGGTAGATGAGGCACATTGTATATCCCAGTGGGGTCATGATTTTCGTCCGGCCTATCTCAATATTTCAATTTTAAGAGAATTACATCCGGGAGTTCCTGTAATGGCTTTAACCGCTTCTGCTACAAAGGAAGTTGTAGAGGATATCAAGAAACAATTATTGCTTTCCAATCCAAAGATATTTAAAAAGTCTCTGGAGCGAAAAAACATTGCATTTAATGTTCTTTTTGCTGAAGATAAGATCTACCGACTCCGGGAATTACTGGAAGATAAATCCAAATCTGCGATCATTTATGTGCGAAGCAGGAATGCAACTCAGGAAATCTCGAGGGAACTTGAATATTATGGCTATAAAGTTGCAGCCTATCATGGTGGATTGACCGGGAAAGAGAAATCTAAAAGACTTAGTGGGTGGCTTAAGGAAGATGTGAAAATTATGGTGGCCACAAATGCTTTTGGAATGGGTATAGACAAACCCAACGTACGAAATGTGGTACATCTCAACCTGCCTGAAAGTATAGAAAGTTATTTTCAGGAAGCTGGACGCGCAGGAAGGGACGATCAAAACGCAGCGGCAACCATAATTACTAATAAAAGTGATATTCCTCTCCTTAAAAATCAGTTTATAAACACCCTTCCGGATATGGAATTTGTAATCCTTATCTATAAAAAACTAGTCACTTATTTTCAAATCGCTTATGGGGAAGGCATGGATACAACTCACGATTTTAATTTTGCTGAATTTTGCAACCGCTACCAGTTTAATTCAATAAAAGCCTATAATGCGCTGCAATTACTGGACAGGATAAGTATTCTAAAACTTTCACAGCAATATCAAAAATCGGCACTCTTACAGTTTATAATTTCAAACAAACAGCTTTTTCATTATCTGGAAGAAAATTCCAAATTTGATCCAACCGTGAAAGCGATCTTGCGGAATTATGGCGGAATTTTTGAAAATAAAATGCCCGTGAACCTTTCTTCAGTAGGAAAAAAAGCAACTACTACAGAAGCTGAAGTCATTAAGGTGTTAAATAAGCTACACCAAGATAAGATTGTTGAGTTTGAACATCAGCAAAATGACGCTTCCATCACATTTTTGGTTCCAAGGGAGGATGAAACCGGAATCTATCCTTTTTCAAAATACATAAAAAATCAGATAAAAAATAAAACAGATAAAATAGAGGCCATTCTATCTTATGTGGGAAATGAAAAAACCTGCAGAAGCCAGCAACTTCTGAATTATTTTGGGGAAAACACTACCGAAAAATGCGGAATTTGTTCGGTTTGTCTTCCTCCCGAAAAGAATTTTAAAAAGGATTTGATAAAACACATGTATCTTGGGATTATAGAATTACTGGAATCTGGTGAGAAAAACTCAAGAGAACTTGTAGCAGCACTTCCCTATCCTGAAGCTGGAATACTCAAGGTGTTGCAGTTGATGATGGAAAAGGATATTATCAATTTAAATGCAAGCAATAAATATAAGTTAAAACATTTATGAAAAATTTACGAATAGTTTTTATGGGTACGCCGGAGTTTGCTGTTTCTACATTAAAAGAAATTATTAAAGCCGGTTTTAATGTGTTGGGCGTTGTGACTGCTCCAGACAAACCTTCTGGGCGTGGGAGAAAACTTCAGGAAAGCGCAGTTAAACAATATGCAGTAGCTCATGGCCTCCATGTATTGCAACCGGTCAATTTAAAATCTTCTGAATTTATTGAAGAAATAAAAGCCTTAAACCCAAATATTCAGGTAGTAGTAGCATTTAGAATGCTGCCCAAGGTCGTTTGGCAGTTACCCGACTATGGAACTTTTAACCTTCACGCTTCCCTCCTGCCTCAATATCGCGGAGCAGCTCCAATAAACTGGGCTATCATAAACGGAGAGACCGTAACCGGAGTATCCACGTTTTTTATAGATGAAAAGATAGATACGGGTGCGATGATCCTTCAAAGGGAGGTTGAAATTAAAGCGGATGAAAGTGTAGGCGAATTACATGATAAATTGATGCAAACAGGTGCAGAACTTGTTGTGGAAACCCTTGAGTTAATCCAAAATAACAAAGTTATTCCCACGAAACAAAACCTTGAACTCGCATTAAATGAAGCTCCTAAACTCACAAAGGAAAATACCCGAATAAACTGGAATGTTTCAATAGAGCAAGTTTACAATTTTATAAGGGGTCTAAATCCATATCCTGCTGCCTGGACCAATTTGAAAAATGACAGGGAACAAGTACAAATGAAAATTTATCAAGCTGAAATCTCGAAGGAAATACATAAATTTTCGATTGGGGAATTGCTTTTGGTTGAGAAACAGCTAAAGGTCGCTGTTAAGGACGGTTTTGTAATTTTAATGGAAATTCAGTTACCGGGAAAACGAAAAATGCTCACCAAGGAACTTTTAAATGGCTATTATTTTGAAACAGATGCCAAAGTTCTCTAAGGCCTTGTGATTGCTGAAACTATGAATTTTCGTGAAAATCAATCTTATTTTATTAACAAAATGTTAAAGTTATCAACAAAAATCCGTATTTCCCTTGTTATTACTTGCACGGCTTAGAAATCCACATAAATTTGTAAAGCAAATTAACAGAACGTTTAACCAACAATTAATTTAAAATTCAAATTATGAACAAAACGGATTTAATCGATGCAATGGCTGAAAACGCTGGTATCTCAAAAGCAGCAGCAAAAAAGGCATTAGAATCATTCTTAGAAAATGTAGAAAAGTCCCTTAAAAAAGGTGATCGTGTTTCTTTAGTTGGATTTGGTTCCTGGTCAGTTTCTAAAAGAGCTGCTCGTGAAGGAAGAAACCCACAAACTGGAAAAACTATTAAAATTGCTGCAAAAAATGTAGTGAAATTTAAAGCAGGAGCAGACTTGCAAAAAGCTGTAAACTAATTCTTAGTAATTAGTAAATAAAATCAACTCTCCCTCGGGAGAGTTTTTTTTTACAAAAAACAATAAAAATCATTTGAAATTAATAATTAAATCTTTAGATTTAATTAAAGTATTTAATTATGATAGCTTTAAAACCATCCAAGGGACTCCTTTTAGTGGCTGAGCCTTCAATCATTGGAGATGCATCTTTCAACCGATCGGTGATTTTGCTTGCAGAACATTCCGAAAGTGGCTCAATTGGTTTTATACTTAATAAGGTTCTTGATTTCACCTTGAATGACCTAATCCCTGAACTCGATAAAGGATTTAAGGTTTATAATGGCGGGCCTGTAGAACAGGACAACTTATATTTCATCCATAAGGTTCCGGAGCTTATTCCGGAAAGCATAGAGATTGCGAACGGCATTTATTGGGGCGGTAACTTTGAAGTTGTAAAAGAATTGATCTTAAACGATTTGATTACTGAGAAACAAATACGATTTTTCCTGGGATACTCAGGATGGGATGCACAGCAGTTAAAAGATGAACTAGACACTAATGCATGGATCATAAGTTCTCATCAGGATGCAAAAGATATTATAGAACGTCCATATCGCTCCTTTTGGAAAGATAAAATGATTGAATTGGGCGGGGATTATATGCTATGGTCCAATGCACCGGAAAATCCAAGTTACAACTAGGCAAGCCTTGCCTTTACATTAAGTTTTGAAAGAAGTTCTTTCGCCACTTCTGCCCCAAATTCCTTTTTTCTATATTTTGTAACCGGCTGTATCCCTACAATCACATTGGTAATAAACAATTCATCGGCTTTTTGAAGTTCAAAAGGTGAAATTGATGCTTCCTCTATTTCAAGATCCATCATCTTTTTGATTATCGAGATCACCTGTTTTCTTATAATACCATTCAAAGCACCTTCAGCTAGCGGCGGAGTTTTTATTTTGTTATCCTTCACAAGAAAAATGTTCCCGTTTAAAGCCTCTACAACGGCTTTATTTTCATTTAGAAGCAAACAGTTGTTATATTGATTTTCCTTAGCGTATATGCTCCCCAATACATTTATAGCGCGGTTATTGGATTTAATAGAAGATAATAATCCGCTTGTGATGTAATGGTCTTTAAAAAGCTCTATTTCGTATTTATCGGAATTGAATAAATAAAATGGATCTTTTAATTCCTCGGCCAGAATAAAATAATCGATATCCAGGGTTTTAGGTTTATAATAACCTCCTTGTTTTCTATATACGGTAAACTTGATTCTTGCCGGAGAATTTTCAAGAAGGTTTTCTTTGATTAAATTCAGGATTTGCTCTTCCAGGAATTCTGGTGAAAAATTTTCAGGAATTTCCATTCTCATAATTCTCATGGATGCCATAAGCCTAAAATAATGATCCTCCCAGAACATTATTTTTCCGCTTATAACCCGAATAGTTTCAAATACCGAATCCCCATAAGCTAATCCCCTATTAAAAACAGTAATTGTTGCCTGCTCGTTTTCGACTATATTTCCGTTTAAATTTATCATAAAAAAACCCCGTTTAATAAACGGGGCAAATGTAGTATTTAAAATAAAGAAATCTAAGAGGAACCCAAAATCTGTTTTAGATCGGAGATCATATTCTCCCAAAGCATTTTTCCTTCGTCAATTTCATCTTCTTCGGCAAAATCTGTTATCATGATGGAAACATCTTTGGTAATTTCATCCACCTGAATTCTTATTTCAAAATAATATGGGGTGTCTGTATCATCTTCCCAACGAAATTTGATTCGTTCCCCGTTCTTTTTACTCACCAAATTGGCCTTCTCCTCAGATCCATCCCAAATAAAAGTAAAAAGTTCACCTCTGGAATTTACATTATCCGCATACCACTCACTTAATCCAGAAGGTGTTGAAATATATTGATATAATAACGAAGGGGATGCCTGAATAGGAAATTCCATCTCGTACTTAACTTTATCTTCCATGCTTTATTTGTTAGTTTTGGGCAATATAAATATTAATTGCTAACATAAAAAATAAACAAAATAAATATTTCAGAAAATAATATTTGCCTCAACTGAAATAGTTTCTATATTTGCAGCCGCTAAGAAGGATGCCTTGGTTAGTTAAGCATTTTCTTGTTCGCGAAATCATGATAAAATGGCGAGGTAGCTCAGTTGGTTAGAGCGTCGGATTCATAACCCGGAGGTCAGGGGATCGTGCCCCCTTCTCGCTACTAGTGAATCAAAAAAACCCGGGATTTAAATCCCGGGTTTTTTATTTACATATTTATTCCAATATGTTTTTTTAGCTTTTTTGATCCTAAAAACTTTTGCTGCGAATTGTTCTTACCCAAAAAACCATTTTCCAGTTAAAGGATTTAGTCTTTTAAAAACTGGGAGTTAAGTTTATCACACATAAATTGTCGAAATCTGTTTGTGAAATTGGCCAGGTAATTTAAAACTAAGCGTCGTCCAACTAATTGAAAAACAGGGATTGATAAAGGAAATCATTTCCGCATTACGAAAAATAATAGTTCCTTCTGAAAAAAATTAAACATCTTCCTGAATTTATTCCTTTAAAACCTTAATTTACAAGCAATTCAATTTAATAATGAAACATGTAGTTGTACTTACCGGAGCAGGAATAAGCGCTGAAAGCGGAATAAAAACATTTAGGGATGCCGATGGTTTATGGGAAGGTCACGACATTATGGAAGTGGCATCGCCACAGGGCTGGGAACGAAACACTAAAAAAGTCTTACAGTTTTATAACGAACGCCGCAAACAGCTTTTAGCGGTTAACCCCAACGCTGCACACCTTGCGCTTGTAAAACTCGAGAAGAAATATAAGGTAAGCGTGGTAACACAAAATATTGATGATCTTCACGAAAGAGCCGGAAGCACTAGTGTTATTCATCTTCATGGAGAACTCTTGAAGGTTAGGAGCACCTTTGATGAAGACCTCATTATGGATTGGAGATCCGATTTAAATCCCGGAGATTTCTGTGAGCATAACTTTCAGTTAAGACCACACGTTGTATGGTTTGGTGAGGCTGTCCCAATGTTTAGCGTAGCTGCAGAAATCACCGAACAGGCGGATATTCTGCTAATAATTGGAACTTCCATGCAGGTTTATCCGGCTGCCGCTCTAATGGATTTTGTGAAACAGGGTACAAGGATTTATTTTATTGATCCTAAACCTACCATCTCCCCGGGCTCTGATATTACAATAATCAACGAAAAAGCGGCTATAGGAGTTCCTAAACTTGTAGACCAGCTTTTAGAGATCACGAATTAAACTTCAATAAATGACCTCTGATCAGGCTAATATGTTATTATAGGAGATAGAATTCAGAAACTCGATGAAATCCAGCCCGAATCGAAAGAGTATACGGCCGAAAATTAGACTCCCTGGCAGGATAAAATATCATTTTTAAATTAACATCAAAACAGTCTTTTTAAAATTTGGTAAAGACTTATCTTTAGCGCTTCAAATTTAAATTAATAAAAATGACGCCGCTTACAGCAATTTCACCAATAGACGGGAGATATCACCAAAAGACCAAAGACCTTATCATTTATTTCAGTGAGGAGGCGCTTATAAAGTACAGGGTTAGAGTCGAAATTGAATATTTTATAGCTCTTTGTAAATTGCCTTTACCTCAACTAAAGAAAATTGATACAAAATCATTCTCAAAACTAAGAGATATCTATAAAAATTTTACGGCTATTGATGCAGCAGCTGTAAAGCAAATAGAAAAAACAACAAATCATGATGTAAAGGCTGTAGAATATTTCATCAAGGGAAAATTTGATAAGCTGGAACTTCAGGAATTTAAGGAATTCATCCATTTTGGCCTTACTTCACAGGATATAAATAATACAGCTGTACCTTTAAGTTTGAAAGAGGCTGTAGAAAATGTTTATTTGCCTTCATTAAATGAAATTATAGTTAAATTAACTGGTTTAAGCAAAGAATGGGCAGCAATCCCACTTTTGGCAAGAACACATGGACAACCGGCATCCCCTACCCGCCTGGGGAAAGAAATGGAGGTTTACACAACAAGGCTAAAGGCTCAGGTAAAGAATTTGAGTATGATTCCACATTCCGCCAAATTTGGTGGTGCAACAGGAAATTATAATGCGCATAAAGTTGCATATCCGTCGGTGAACTGGAAAGAATTCGGTTCCGGATTTGTAGAGGATACTTTAGGACTTGACCATTCATTTCCTACCACTCAAATTGAACATTATGATAATATGGCTGCTCTTTTTGATGCCTTAAAAAGGATCAATACCATTTTGCTAGATCTTGACAGAGATTTCTGGACCTATGTTTCAATGGATTATTTCAAGCAAAAAATAAAAGAAGGCGAGGTAGGATCCTCTGCGATGCCGCATAAAGTAAACCCCATAGATTTTGAAAATAGTGAAGGGAATCTTGGTATTGCCAACGCTATTTTTGAACATCTTTCGGCAAAACTACCAGTAAGTCGTTTGCAAAGGGATTTAACCGACAGTACTGTTTTAAGAAATATTGGAGTGCCAATCGCCCATACACTTATCGCATTTCAATCGACCCTTAAAGGTTTAAATAAATTATTGCTGAATAAAACAAAAATTGAACAAGATCTTGAAAATAACTGGGCTGTTGTTGCAGAAGCGATTCAAACCATTTTAAGAAGGGAAGGTTATCCAAATCCTTATGAAGCTCTTAAAGGATTAACCCGAACAAATGAAGTGATCAATAAAGAAAGTATGTCCAATTTTATTGAAACCCTTAATATCTCTAAGGAAATTAAAACAGAGTTAAAGTCTATTACTCCTCAGAATTACACCGGTATTTAAACCAAAGATTTTAGAATTAAGAAGCCGGGGTTTCCATATGAATACCCCGGCTTTCTAGATTTCTATTTATCAACTATTCTGTTTTTTCTATAAACATAGAAGTTATTCCTTTCAAACCATCCATATCAATATCGCCTTTCTCAAGAGATCTAAACAAGCTTAAGATATCACCTGGATTCATATCATCTCCAAGAACTCTGGCAAGTCCCATCCCACGATCTTGATCAAACCCATAAACTATTATTTCATCTACAGCTTCTTCATCACCTGTATAATAGATTTCCACACGGGTATCACCTCCTCCGTAACGCATCAATAATTCATACTTCTCATTTTTTAGGATTTCGGATATCTTGATCTGTTCATCTTCAATAATCTGAATATTTTCAGCTTTTTTTGGAATTGCCAGCAAATTAATTTTTTTGATGGTCTCCATAGTCGCTTTTTGCTCCGGGCTAAGTGAATCAGAACTGGTAAACATACTTGTAGGGACATCAATAGCAACAAACTCGTTGTTTCCCTGATTTGCAACATAATATTGCTGAAGGCTTTCCTCATTGTTGCAACTAAAAAGCAGGCCAAGTGCAACCAACCCTATAAATTTTATACTTTTCATTATATTAAATTTTATAATCAATAATTCGTTTCTGGTAGTAGAATCTAATCCGGTTTTTTATTTTGATTTTTTCTTCACATTCTTCAGTTCCTCTGCTCCTGGAACTTTCAGGTCTGAAGCCAACTTGGAAAGTTGCGTAAGATCAATATCACCGGTAATGCTCATTATTACTGAAATAGGCTTTCCATCCTTTTCGCCTTCCATGAACATAAAAAGTTCACTTACATAATTTTCATTTCTTCCGGGTTTAGAATAAAATTTTATATTTCTTCCTCCGTCATTTACCCGCATTAACTGCTCCAGTGAACCTTTACCTAAATAGGAGGTAACATCTGCCGCCATTTGAGTTTGTATGGAGGTCTGGTTCGTAGTAAAAATCCTTATTTCCTTTAAATTTTCAATCAAATTTAAATACTGCTGTGCTTCTGGATCATCCGCACTAATGTCCACTTTTGCAAGAAGTTTAAACATCTTACTGGTCATTATCATGGCATCCACATCTTTCATAGTTTCATACTTCTGGAAATTTTGTGCACTTCCCACTAAAGAGATCAGGCCAATTGTAATTATTAAGATTAATTTTTTCATGTTATTTAATTTTTATGATTTGATTTTTGGTTTTATTAAATTCATCTAAGTACACTAATTCTTCTTTGCTGTTATTCATAATCTGTGCCACCATTTGCAACGTTTCTTTAGCTTTAAAATAAGCCTCTTCAGGTGTTTCTATGGTTCCCAGTTCATTTTGGGGAAAATTTTGTTGTTGATTTTCTTGAAATGTAAAGATTCCAAAAGCTATAAGAATGCTTGCAGCTACCCCAATAATGGCATACCATTTCTTGTCCGATTTTAATTTAAATTTCCCGGGATGACAAATATTTTTTTCCTCTTCTGAAAAACTGAAGATCACTTCATATTCTTTTAAATGTTCGGGTACTTTTTCTGAATGGAAATATTTCTTTAATAATTTTTCTTCCTCCAGGGTTGTTCCCCCATCATCATATCTTTTAACCAGGGATTCTAATTTATGTAATTCCATAACTATCTTTTTTTAACAGTTCTATCCTAATTTTTTTTCTTGCCCTGGAAAGGGACACTCTTATGGCAGTTTCATTCATATCCATTACTTTGGAGATCTCTTCATATTCATATTCTTCAATATCCCTTAATTGAAAAATCAACTTTTGTTGCTCCGGCAATGTTTCCAGAATTAGCGAAATTTGTTTTAACCGGTCATTTGTTTCAAGTTGATCAAAAGCAGATCGGTCCTGACTTTCATAATTGGTGTGTACGATCTTTAAATTATTATTTTGTTTGGATTTTAACTGATCCAGGCAATAATTCTTCGTGACTGTCATTGCAAAAGCTTCAATATTGGCATAATCCTTGATTTTATCCTTACGGCTCCATAATTTTAAAAGAACCTCCTGAGTGGCATCTTCAGCAGAATCTTTAGAAATCAACAATCGAAGTGCCAAACGGTACATTTTATCCTTAACCGGATTTACAACACCAATAAAGGTTTTTTGATTCATTTAACGTTGGTTTTGAATTGACCTTCTTATATTTACGACGAACTTAAAAGTAATTTGTTACAAAATTTTTTTTAAATTTCAATTGGAGTTACTTTTAACACCCTATTAAAAATTATATGAAAAATTCTATGAAAATTTACAAACTTGTTTTACTTGTCTTTTTATTTGGCGGCATTACAATCTCCTGTTCTGATGATGCAGATGATAAAGGACCTACACCTCCGGTTGCTGGAGAACGTAGTTTAGTTGTGGAAAATTTTATTTATCGCGGGATGAACTTTTATTATCTCTATAAAGCGGATGTTCCAAAATTAGCTGATGACGCTTTTGCTACTCAGGCTGAAAGAAACAACTTTTTAGATAATTATTCTTCTCCAGAAGATCTTTTTGATAATGGCGTTACTGCTAGTCAGGATAAATTTAGTTGGATAGTTGATGATTATGTTGAACTTGAACGCTTATTCAGCGGGGTAAGCAAAACCTCTGGTTTATCCTATGGTTTGGTGAGAAATTGTAGCAGCTGTAGCGAAATATTTGCATACGTTCGACTTGTCCTTCCCAATACTTCTGCAGATGAAGAGGGTGTAGAGAGAGGGATGATCTTTAACAGAGTAGATGGACAACAATTAACCGATACGAACTTTTCAACACTTTTAGCTCCAGATACTTTTACAATTGGCCTTGCTAAACTGGAAGAATCTAATATTATCAATCTTGAAGAAACCTTCACATTGACCAAACGGGAATATGTTAAAAACCCGGTATTCGTTTCCAAAGTACTTGAAATTGAGGGTAAAAACGTAGGCTATATTTATTACGACAGTTTTACAGCCGATTTCGATAAAGAATTGAACGATGCGTTTGGGGAATTCAAGACCGCTAACGTATCAGATCTTGTTTTGGATCTTCGTTACAATGGGGGGGGATCTGTTAGAACCGCCACAGATATGGCAGCTATGATCACCGGACAGTTTGCAGGTCAATTATTTATGAAAGAAGTATGGAATGCTGAATATCAAGCACACTTTCAAAGCACAAATCCAGAGAGGCTTTTAAATAAATTTAACACCACACTAAAAACAGGAGAAGTAATTAATAGTCTAAATCTTGGAAAGGTGTATGTTCTAACCACAGGAAGATCTGCTTCGGCCAGCGAATTGGTAATTAACGGCCTTGATCCTTATATAGATGTGGTACAAATTGGTGAAACCACCACCGGGAAATTCCAGGCTTCGGTTACTTTATATGATTCTCAAAACTTTGGAAGAACTAATGCAAACACCACTCATACCTATGCAATTCAGCCTTTGGTTTTGAAATCGGTAAATTCTGCAGGAGTTTCAGATTATATCAACGGACTGGATCCAGATTATGTGATTTCAGAGGATTACCAAAACCTTGGACAGTTGGGAGATCCTAATGAACCCTTTTTAAAGTTGGCTTTGGATGTAATCCTTGGAAATAGGATTTCTATTCCTGAGTCTAAGGAATTATTTAAGCCGGTTGGAGAAAGTGGAATGGATCAACTGGATTATCAAAAGATGTATATTGACAAAATTCCAGAACTTATCAATAAATAAGTCAATAAGTATGTTAATTAAAAAGGGGTTTCGATTAAATCGCAACCCCTTTTTAGTTCCTCTTTGTAAATAAAATCAATGACTTCGGGTGAGCAACTGTTCACGATTCAATTTATTATGAGCATCCGTACACGTGAAAGCATCATCAAAAGCGAAAAGGTAAATAAGTACCTCCTAAGTAAGCCTTCGGATCCTTCGGGGAATTCGAAAGTAATCGATTTTTCAAAATCATCTAATTAATGGTTCGGTTTTTGGAGTTGATGTAGAAGCCTGAAGTTCTGGCTTCTATATTAACTCCAAAAACTATTATTTATGAATATATATAAAACCTATTTATTTTCTCTTCTAACGAGTTTTGCAATATTATCCTGTTCTAGTGATTCTGAAGACTTTAAAAACATAGAGGAGAATCAAGAAACGGCTACTACCACTCCGGAAACTCAACCGGAAGATAAATTGGAAGTCGAGAATTTTATCTACCGGGGAATGAACGATATATACCTTTATAAAGCACATGTACCCGCTCTGGCAGATGATTATTTTGAGAGTGAAGAAGAAAAAATTAATTTTTTAGAGAACTTTTCATCGCCCAGTAATCTTTTCGAAAGACTGATGGCCGATCAGGATAGGTTCAGTTATTTGATTGAAGATTATAGGGAAATGAACAAGATGAGTACGAATAAAACTGGTACAGGAATGGAATTTGGTCTTTCTGCCTACGGTAGTGACGGCACAGATGTTTTTGGTTTCGTGAAATTGGTTTTACCCAATTCTTCTGCAGCTGCAAAGGGAGTAGAAAGAGGGATGATCTTCACTAGGATCAATGGAACTTCCCTTACCTCTTCAAATTTTCGGAGCCTTGCTTCATTATCAAATTTCTCAATAGGACTGGCTGAAATTGATGGAAACCAAATAAGGGAATTAGATCGAACAATTTCCTTAAATACAGGTGCTTTTAGCGCTAACCCTGTTGGGGAAGCGAAAATCTTAAATGTGTCCGGTAGAAAAGTGGGGTATTTGTACTATGATAGTTTTGACCAAGATTTTGACGAGGAATTAAATGCTGCCTTCAGCACTTTTAAGGGCGCTGGAGTTTCAGACCTGGTGCTTGACCTGCGATATAACGGAGGTGGTTCTGTAAGAACGGCTACAGACCTTGCAGCTATGATCACCGGTCAGTTTGCTAATCAGGTTTTTATGATTGAGGAGTGGAACGAAAAATACCAGACTCATTTTGAACAAAACGATCCGGAAAGGCTAAAAAATAATTTTAACACCCAAATTAGAACTGGAACCGGCATAAACAGTTTGAATTTGAACAGGGTTTTCGTTTTAACAACTAAGGAAACCGCATCTGCAAGTGAACTTATTATCAATGGCCTGAATCCATATATTGATGTGATCCATATAGGTGACGTGACCACAGGAAAATTCCAGGCGTCGGTAGCTATATATGATTCTCCGGATTTTTCTAAGGATAGTAATGGTCTTAATACAAATCACCATTATGCAATGCAACCGCTGGTCCTAAAGTCGTCAAATAAAAATAACGTATCCGATTTTGTCAACGGACTAAATCCCGATCATGAATTGCCGGAAGACGTGACGAATTTAGGTGTCCTGGGGGATCCCAATGAGCCTTTGCTAAAACTGGCAATAGATATTATTCAGGGAAACAGAAGCTCTGTTCCCAATGTTAAGACATATACTAGAGTTGGTAACAGTAAAATGTTTGAACCGGAATACCAGAAAATGTATATTGATAATAAGGATTTGCCTGTTATCAAGTAATAGAATCATTTAAAAAGTAAAAAAGGGTTTCAATTTTTGAAACCCTTTTTTATATGCCGAATTTTAGAAATTAAGGTTCACTCCAAATCGGGCATTTCTACCCCGGGTATTAAATCTATAAATTTCCTGAAATTCTTCATTCGTAATATTGGTCACACCACCAAAAATCTTTATATTTTTATTGATCTGGTGGCTGATGTAATAATCTAGAATGCCATAACTTTCCAGCACAACTACTTCATTTACAAAAGTTTCATTATTAAAAAAGTTGTCTGTCCTGTCATCGTTGAATTGATACCTCAACGATGTGAAGGTTTTTTCATTTACCGTCCAATTGAGACTTCCATTCACTTTATGTTTGGGAATTCGCAGCGCAAATCTTTCTGCAGCTTCGGTAAAAGTATAATTTCCAGAAAAACCAAGGTTTTCCAGAATATCGATGTTTAACTCTACCTCTACCCCTTTAGCTGTAAACTCTTCTGAAATGTTCTGGTATTCTGAAATGAAATTTTCAGGATCAATCGTTACAAAATCTATAAAATTTTCCGAATTCCTTCTGAAGTAAATTCCGCTCAGGCTGAAGTTTTCTCCCTGGTATTCAAATCCTGCTTCCATAGTGCTGCTTTCCTCTGGCCTCAAATCCCGGTTTCCAAAGTTTGAATCGAACAATTGAAATAAAGAAGGCGTAATATAAGCAGTACTGTATGAAGCAAGCGCTTTTACATATCCGGCTTCCAGGTCAAAACTGTAAGAGGGATTTACATTATAAACCAAATTAGTGCCGTACTCGCTATGAATATTCAATCTTGTTCCTGTGTTGAGATTAAATCCGAAACCGGATACATAGACTACATTAACATAGGGATCCACAATATTAAACGATGCAACGTCATCACTCACGCTCTGTTCAAAATTTGTTTCGCCAAAAGGAATATTATAACTGTTGAAACTACTAAAAATACCATTTAATCCAATTACAGTATGAAATTTTTCATTGAAGATATATTTATTATACGTGTCAAAAGCATAAACTTTGCTATCATATTTATTAGGAAAACCAGACACAATTTCCCTGTTCAATTCTGAATAACTGTCGCTAAAGATGAAACTTCCGTTCTTGTAAGTAGCCTCCCAATGACTTCCGGTGCGGAATTGTTCACTATTCAATTTATTATCAGCATCCGCATACATGAAAGCATCATCAAAAGAGGAACTGAACTTGTCAAAATTTCCGTAGAAATAGAATTTTAACCTTTCGCTTATCTTATATCCAACCCGTGCATACACGTTTTGTTTTGAAAAAGGATCGTCTTCAAATTCCATATCCTCATCCGGTGATTTCACTGCCGACATATTTTTTGAATACCGGTGACTAAAATTCACCTGATAATTAAAATCTGATAACCGTCCGCTCAATCCAACCGCATTATCAAACTGCGCAATATCATAATCCAGATTTTGCTGAGTTTGGTTGGTCCCCATAGTAGATTGCAATTGCAATCCTATTTTCTTATCTACCGGCTCTTTCGTAGTAATATTGATTACTGCTGCTGCTGCCCCGGAACCATAAAGCGTACTGGAAGCCCCTTTAATTATTTCAATAGAAGCTACCTGATCCAATGGTAAAAGACGAAGATCAAAATCATTTGAAATGGATGAAGGATCGCTTAATTGAACTCCGTCAACCATAATCACAACTTCCCTGTTTCTTCCTCCACGAATATAATATCCTAAATTTTGGCCATCATTGCTCCTGGTTCCATTGATTTCAATTCCGCTAACACGATTAATAACCTCCGGAAGGCTTTGTCCTCCAGATTTTTCAAGTTCTTTTGCGGTAATTTTTGTTACCACTTTTCCGCTGTTTTCGCGTTTTAACTCAAATTTTGAATCTATTAGAACTACTTCCTCTAAAGATTCAACTGCTACATTTTCCATCTCTTGTGAAAAGGACAGGCCAGTGCATAGCAAAGCACCACAAAACCATAGTTTTTTGTACATAAAATTAAATTATTACCAGGAAAAAAGATGTAGTAAACTACACCAAACTTTTTACCCGAAAGTTTGACATTAGTGAATTGTGGCAGGTCTCCTGGCTTGCGTCCTGGTGTTTACCTTCCCATCCCGGTTTAAAGGGGACAGTGGTTTAAGAAGTAGTAACAACAGGCATCCCAAATAAAATAGGGACTTAGCTTACAGTTGCGGGAACAGCTCAGGATTCTTCGAAAAACGAATTACCTGATTCCCTTTTAATCGATGAGGTTCTATATTTATAGGACCGAATCAAACCAAAATTTCAATGCGAAATTAAACATTTATCTTTTCTAACACAGAGAAATTTTAAATAATCTTACTTTTGATGCCAAAACCAAGTCCTTTTGAAAAATATCATTTTTCTACTTTTCCCTTTGATGTTCTTTTCCTGTAAAACCGAAAAGAAAGAATTATCAGCTATAGCCTTATCCGGAGATACCCTGGCAATAGAATATGCTAAAGGTTTTTCCATTATCCAATACGATGGATTCAAGATTTTGAAAGTTAAAAATCCCTGGCCGGAAGCAGATAAAACCTACACCTATTTACTGGTAGTCGAAGAATCTAAAGTGCCCCAATCTATAGCGTACGATCATAAAATAAACATTCCGGTAAAAAAGCTGGTGGTTACCTCTACAACACATATTCCTTCTCTGGAAGCATTTCAGGAGGAAAAGACTTTGATAGGCTTTCCAGGACTTGATTACATTTCTTCTAAAAAGACAAGAGATAGGATAAAGGAAGGAAAAGTCACGGAATTAGGAAAAAATGAGGATATAAATACAGAGGTACTCATCTCTTTACAACCCGAAGCTGTTATAGGTTTTGCTGTAAACGGAACAAATAAAACATTTAATACCCTGGAAAAAAGCGGAATCCCGGTTCTCTTCAATGGAGACTGGACGGAAGAATCTCCATTAGGAAAAGCAGAATGGATCAAGTTTTTTGGGGCGTTGTTCAATAAAACCAAAGAAGCAACTTTATACTTTCAGGAAGTTGAAACTGCTTATCTGGATGCCAAAAAATTAGCAAAATCTGCCTCCTCTAGTCCTACAGTTTTAAGCGGATCTATGTATAAAGACCAATGGTATGTTCCTTACGGAGACTCCTGGTCTGCACAGTTTATAAAGGATGCCAATGCCAATTACATTTACAAAAACACCTCCGGAAGCGGTAGCATTGCCCTGGCATTTGAAACAGTATTAAGCGAAGCTCAAAATGCCGATTTCTGGATCGCACCCGGGCAGTTTAAAACTTTTAATCAGTTAAACGAATCGTCCGTACATTATAATCAATTTGAGGCTGTAAAAAACAAACAGGTTTTCACCTATAGCAACACACTGGGAGAAACCGGCGGAGTAATCTATTACGAACTGGCACCAATCCGGCCAGATCTGGTATTGAAGGACCTTATCGCACTCTTTCATCCGGAATTACTTCCAAAATACGAACCCACGTTTTTTAAACCCCTGGAATAGGTGCCGAATCAAAAAAAATATACCGGACTTTTAGTACTTCTATTAGTTGTAGTAATCCTTACTGCTCTTGTGAATATTAGTTTAGGTTCTGTCAATATTCCTTTAATGGATATTTTTTCTGCATTTTTTAAGGAAGAAGTTAGCAGTGATAGCTGGAGATATATCATTCTGGAATACCGGCTTCCAAAGGTATTTACTGCAATCCTTACCGGTTCGGGGCTTGCTGTAAGCGGTTTGCTAATGCAAACACTTTTTAGAAATCCATTGGCGGGACCCTATGTTTTAGGACTAAGTAGCGGAGCAAGTTTGGGGGTTGCACTAATTTTAATGGGAGCATCGCTGTTTGGCGGGACAATGGCGGGCTTACTGTTTTCAAAATGGAGCCTGGTTATCGCCTCCAGCATAGGAAGCTTGCTTGTTCTTTTAGCTGTTTTACTTGCTTCTTCAAAACTTCGGGACACCATGGCAATCCTTATTATTGGATTAATGTTTGCAAGCCTTACCGCTGCTATAGTAAGTGTACTGGCTTATTTTAGTCCGGCAGCCCAACTCCAGCAATATGTTTTCTGGTCTTTTGGAAGCCTTGGAAACCTTTCCTGGGAAGAGGTTTTAATATTATCAATATTCTGGTTTATAGGCATATTACTAGCAGTAACCTGTATTAAAAATTTAAACACGTTATTGTTAGGTGAACAATATGCTAAAAGCCTCGGAGTGAGTATTAGCAGAAACAGAATGGTAATAATAATAGCTACAAGCTTACTCGCAGGAAGTATTACTGCCTTTGCGGGCCCAATTGCATTTGTTGGGTTGGCGGTTCCCCATTTGATACGACAAGTGATCCCAGTGAATGATCATCGTATCTTATTACCCGCAGTGATCATGGGTGGCGCTATTTTAATGTTGGTTTGCGATATTGCAGCACAGCTCCCGGGGAGTCAATATACATTACCCATAAACGCAATTACCTCATTGATAGGCGCGCCTGTAGTAATTTGGCTTCTTATAAGAAAACGTAAATTTTTATTTTAATCATCAAAACGTCCAACTCAAATATCATCCTGGCTACCGATAACCTTCACATAGGTTATCGCAGTAAAAAAGTGGAAACCCTAATCGCTTCCAATATCTCTATTGAAATTGGAGAAGGTGAACTTGTTGCCCTGGTGGGTATTAACGGGGTTGGTAAATCCACCTTGCTTAGAAGTCTTAGCGGTGTGCAGGAACTATTAAAAGGCGATATACGTATCAAAGGCAAACCTTTAAGATCGCTTTCTTCTGAAAAGTTGTCAGAATTGATTAGCATTGTCCTTACCGAACAACCTATTTCAAAAAATCTAAGTGTTTTTGAACTGATTGCTCTTGGAAGACAACCCTATACAAACTGGATTGGAACCTTAACTTCAAAAGACCTGAAATATATTCAGAATGCTTTAAAATTGGTTGATATAGAAAATCTTCAGCATAAAAAATGTTACGAGCTAAGTGATGGTCAACTTCAAAAAGTATTGATAGCACGAGCCATTGCCCAGGACACGCCTTTAGTGATTTTAGACGAACCCACCACACATCTGGATATTTACCACCAGGCCTATATCCTTAAATTGCTCAAAAAACTTACCGTTCAAACCAAAAAGAGCATTTTGTTTGCAACTCATGAAATAAATCTGGCACTACAACTATGCGACCGCATCATTCTCATGGAGCAAAACAAGGTTTCTATTGGAACTCCAAAACAACTGATTGAAGAAGATGTTTTTTCAAAAATGTTCCCATCAGACCTTATCTTTTTTGATAAAATCTCCCAATCTTTCAAAATTAAAACCTAAGACCTCCTGTTATGTAAATCGGATTTTATTTGATAAAAAGAAAACCAATTAAGTATCTTTGAAAAAACCGATCTAATTTTCCCTATGAACCAAACGCTTTTAATTATTCTCATTTTTATTTTTGCGCTGGCTTTAGGGATCTACCTGGGGAGACTGGTTTCAAGTTTAAAAAATAAGGGAGAGCAGACTGTTTTAAAGGAACAAAAGATTCAGCTAACACTTCAGATAGAAGATTATAAAAGCCAACTTAACAACCAGTTAGACAATTTTAAAATTGAGCAGCACACAATTAAATCTGAAGCTGCGGTTCAACTTCAAAAGACGGAAAATGAGCGTGATTCAATAAGAAAAGAGAAAGACTTTTTAAGTGATGAACTAACCCGAAGGAATTCTGAATTTGAAAACCTTCAGCAAAGAAATCTGGAACAAAAAGAAGAAGTAGAAAAGCTTCAGGAAAAGTTCACCAAAGAATTTGAAAATCTTGCCAATAAAATACTGGATCAGAAATCGGAAAAATTCACTTTGCTCAACAAGGAAAATATTCAGAATATATTAAATCCGTTAAATGAAAAAATTAAAGTATTTGAGGAGAAAGTAGAAAGAAACAATACAGATTTTATAGAACGCCACTCCCAGCTTGGAGAATATCTTAAAAATTTGAATGAACAAAGCATCAAAATAAGCGAGGAGGCCAATAATTTGACGAAAGCCTTAAAAGGGGAAAATAAAACTCAGGGGAATTGGGGAGAATTAATTCTTGAAAAGGTATTGGAGAAATCCGGACTGGTTAAAGACAGGGAATATTTTGTTCAAAAAGCATATACCGATGAGGATGGGAATAAAACCCTGCCAGATGTTGTTATTCACCTCCCTAACGATAAAAGAATGGTAATAGACTCCAAGGTCTCTTTGACCGCCTACGAGAGATATTCTAATGAGGAAAATGAAGACTTAAAGTCAAAATATTTAAAAGCACACGTAAAATCACTGAGTAACCATATTTTAGAATTGAGCTCCAAGAAATATGAAGACATCCATAAGATAAAATCCCCGGATTTTGTACTGATGTTTATTCCCATTGAACCTGCGCTTTACCTGGCGCAAAATACTGATGGTTCTTTTTTCTATACCGCTTTTCAAAAAAACATACTTTTGGTAAGTCCTACTACCCTACTTTCAACTTTAAGAACGATAGATACCATTTGGAGCAATGAAAAACAACAACATAATGCCACCGAAATCGCAAAACACGCGGCTTCCCTCTACCATAAATTTAAATTATTGCTGGATGATCTGGAAACCGTTGGAACAAGATTAGACGCTACCTCGAACGCGTATCAAACCGCGATGAAAAAGTTGACCGGAAATCAAAATTTGATCAAGGATATCGATAAACTGGAGGTTTTAGGCATTTCACCAAAACAAAAAATAAATAAAACCTGGATTACTCAAAGTTATATAGAACAAGAAAATGTAATCCCAAAAAATGATTAATATGTACCACTATCCTAAGTTGATTTTGTTTTTCATTTTATTTGGCAGCCTTGCACAGGCTCAAACCCAATATTTTCCGAGTTACGGAGAATGGGAAGAAAAAAATGCAAAAGATTTCAATCTGGATGAACAAATGCTAATCCAGGCTGTAAATTTTGCTAAGGAACATGAATATTCTGAATCAAAGGATCTTAGATTAGCAATATTAAAAGGCTTTGAAAGAGAACCTTTTCATCAAATTTCGGGACCAACCAAAGAACGGGGTGGTCCTGCAGGATTAATTCTTAAAGACGGATATATTATTGCAAAATGGGGTGATACCAAACGGGTGGATATGACCTTTAGTGTAACCAAAAGCTTTCTTTCCACAACCGCACTTCTGGCAATGGATAAGGGGATTATAGAAGAAGTAAATGATCCGGTAAAAAAATATGTCTGGGACGGTACCTTTGACGGTTCCCACAACAGCCAGATAACCTGGGAACATTTATTAAACCAATCATCAGACTGGAGCGGGGAATTATGGGGAGGATATGATTGGGCAGACAGACCGCCGTCCACCGGAGGTCTTGACGACTGGAAAAACAGAAAACTAAATACGCCTGGGACGGTTTTTGAATACAATGATGTTCGAGTGAACCTTCTGGCATTTTCTTTATTAAATGTTTGGAGAAAACCTCTACCACAGGTTTTAAAAGAAGAAATTATGGATCCCATTGGCGCGTCTACATCCTGGAGATGGTTTGGATATGAAAATGCCTGGGTAAATATCGATGGATTAAAAATGCAATCGGTTACCGGTGGAGGTCATTCCGGAGGTGGATTATTTATCAATACAGAGGATATGGCTCGATTTGGTTTGTTATTTGAAAACGATGGCAACTGGAGCGGAAATAAGCTAATTTCAAAAGAAATTATAGAAAAAGCTATCGAACCTTCTGCTCCAAATTCAAATTATGGATATATGTGGTGGCTTAACAAAGAAGGTAGCAGGCAATGGAAAAACCTTCCCGAACACCTTTTTTATGCAGCGGGTTTTGGAGGGAATTTCATAGTGATAGATCGTGAAAAAAATCTGGTTATTGTAACCAGATGGCTGGAACCCTCTCAAATAGAAACATTTTTAAATAAATTATACCTGACATTCTAATGAAAAAAACACTGTTTTATATCTTGGGCGGAATATTTTTGCTGTTTATAGCATATTTCGCATTTATTTATTTTGTTCCGTATAGCGAAGGAACCCGATCTGGCGAGCTTATTAAATTTAGCCGAAAAGGGGTGATTTCCAAAACCTGGGAAGGCGAGATAAGCCAGGGGATAAGCGGAGCGCAGATTTTTCAATTTTCGGTACTGGACAGTGAAAAGGAGGTTGTTAAAAAACTTCAGGAGAACGAAGGCAACTATGTAAAACTAACCTATGTGGAAAGATACACTACATTCTTTTTCTGGGGTGACACAAAATATTTTATAAATGCAGTCGAAGAATCACAATCCCCACATTTTAGAGATAGATGAAAAGTATGAAATATAAAAAAATCACAGAATCACAGGTAGAAATTTCAGAATTAATGCTTCCCTCCCGATCCAATTTTAACGGGAAAATTCATGGAGGATATATTCTATCCTTACTGGATCAAATCGCATTTGCATGCGCGTCCAAACATTCCCAGGTATATTGTGTTACCGCAAGTGTAGATACGGTAGATTTCTTGGCGCCAATTGAAATTGGAGAACTTGTTACTATGAAAGCTTCGGTAAATTATGTGGGTAAAAGTTCTATGGTTATTGGAATACGGGTGGAATCAGAGAATATACAAACCGGACTTGTAAAACACTGCAACTCTTCTTATTTTACAATGGTCGCTAAAGATGATAACGGCAAATCTGTGAAGGTACCAGGATTGATTCTTGAGAACGATCAAGATGTTCGCAGGTTTGTAAAGAGCATAAAACGCTTAAAAATGAAAATCAAAAGAAAAACGGAATTTCACGAAACCGACTTCTCTTCAGAAGAATACATGCATCTTCTGGATGATTATAATGTAAAATTTGATATTCATTGAAATATAACGGATTTATAATAGCTTTATTTGCCGCAATTTTACTCGCTTATTTCGTTCCAACGGCACTCAAAAATTTTCCTTTAGAAATTATTATAGACCTAGGAATTGCACTCATATTTTTCTTTTACGGACTAAAACTTGCCCCCACCGACCTGAAGTTAGGATTTTTAAACTACCCTTCCCATATTTTAATTCAGCTTACCACCTTCGTCCTGTTTCCGCTGCTTACCTTTTTATTTATTCCGGTTTTTGAAGGTGGGATTCAATCGGACTTATGGCTGGCAGTATTTTTTCTTGGGGTCTTACCTTCTACCGTATCATCTTCAGTAGTTATGGTTGCAATAGCTAAAGGAAATCTACCAACTGCTATATTTAATGCAAGTATTTCCGGATTAATTGGAATTTTGGTAACTCCGCTTTGGCTGAGTTTATTTCTTATGAAAACCGGGGAATTTGCAATCCTTTCAATTATAACCAAACTCCTGCTTCAAATTGTGTTTCCGTTATTGATTGGGTTATTGCTTCAGCGTTTTCTGGGAAACCTGGCACGTAAAAATAGCCGAATATTAAGCCTGTTCGATAAATCTGTGATTATTCTCATCGTATATTCCAGTTTCAGCAATTCCTTTAATTCCAATCTTTTTGAATCTATTAAAACGATGGACCTACTAAAAATATCGGTTATTGTTGTAATCCTTTTCTTCGTGGTATATGGAAGTACCGGATATATTTGTAAACTTCTCGGCTTTAACTTAAGAGATACCATAACAGTGCGATTTGCGGGTACAAAGAAATCATTGGTACATGGTTCGGTGATGGCAAAAATCATCTTTGGAAGCACCGCCAGCCTTGGGTTATTGCTTTTACCTATAATGCTGTACCATATTTTACAGCTTCTTTTAGTAGCAGTTTTTGCTGAAAGATACCGGAAACAGTGGATTAAGAATGGGGAATTGGAATAATCCCCTAAAGGTATAATGCATATTTTGCTGCATTTATGGTGAAAAGGATCCAGCCAATTACCAGAAGTATTCCACCCAAAGGAGTTATAGGTCCCAGAAACCTCATTTTTTTTCCACGGGCCGCACTTAAAGTAAGTCCATATATACTGAAGGAAAAAATTATAATCCCAAAGATAAAACACCACCCCATCAGGATTTGTGAAGTTTCAATAAATGGAAAGGTAATTCCTGTAAAGACCAACATCAAGGCGTGATACATTTGGTATTTTACTCCGGTTTCAAAACTTTTAAGTTGATCTTCAGTAAAGCGTTTCTTAAGGGCATGGGCCCCAAAAGCGCCAAAAATAACGGCCAAACCTCCAAATAAGCCGCCAAATGTTACTATAAGTTCCTTCATTTGCTAAATTTAAGTGAAAATAAAGGGCTAAATTACCGCTAACCCTGTAAAGGCTGCAATTTATAGTATCTTTGTGTAAAAATAAAAAAGTTATGAAGAAATCGTTATTTATAGGAGTTTTATGTGCTTTATTTATTACTGGTTGTAGCCCTAAAATTGTTGGCACCTGGAATGTTGATCGTTATGAAATAGATAATCAGAAAGGTCAAAATGTAACAACAAGAAATGCAGGTGAAATTGTGATAAACAAAAATGGAACCGGTGAAAAAAATATAAAGTATACTATGTTTAGCAATGAATTTAGCGATGTGCTAAATTTTAAATGGAATTTACAAAATGAAATTTTAACACTTTCCACCTCGAACCCAAAAGAAAAATCTGATTTTGACAAAACCTGGTTCGTTATTACTAATAAAAAGGACAAACAGTTATGGAAATCAACCGATGGAAGTAATACTGTTCAAATAATTGAGTTGAGCAAAAAATAAAATTTTGAGTTAATAACAAAAAAAGGAGGCTGCTTATTAATTCAAGCAGCCTCCTTTTTATTTAGAAAATAATTTATTTGCTTAAGTACATCTTCCTTCTCGAATAAAGATCATAAAATGCATCGTCTCTAAGGCTGTCAATAAATAGAATACTTTCTCCTGTACTTTTCATTTCAGGCCCTAACTGTTTGTTAACCTTATGGAATTTATCAAAAGAAAATACCGGTTGCTTGATAGCATAGCCTTTTAACTGCGGATTAAATTTAAAGTCTGTAACCTTGTTTTCTCCTAACATAACCTTGGTGGCGTAATTTACATAGGGTTCTCCGTAGGCTTTTGCTATAAAAGGCACTGTTCGGGAGGCACGTGGATTCGCTTCAATAATGTAAACCTTGTCATCCTTAATGGCAAACTGAATATTTATTAATCCAACGGTATTTAATGCCAATGCGATTTTATGGGTATGATCGATTATTTGCTGCATTACAAGGTTTCCTAAATTAAAAGGGGGAAGCAATGCATTTGAATCTCCGGAATGAATTCCACAAGGCTCAATATGTTCCATTATTCCAATGATATAGACATTTTCACCATCACAAATCGCATCGGCTTCTGCTTCAATCGCGCCGTCCAAATAATGATCCAACAGCAGTTTATTATTTGGAATAGATCTTAGAAGATCTATTACGTGAGCTTCCAGTTCATTTTTATTAATTACAATTTTCATACCCTGGCCTCCCAAAACATAGGATGGCCGAACTAAAATGGGGAAATCCAGTTTTTCAGCAACTGCCAGAGCTTCTTCAGCTGTTTCGGCTACGCCAAATTCCGGAAATGGAATATTGTTCGCTTCCAGTAATTTTGAGAAGCTTCCTCTGTCTTCAGCTAAATCCAGCGCTTTATAACTGGTTCCCATGATCCTTATTCCGTAACGGTCCAGCTTTTCAGCTAGTTTCAGTGCCGTTTGTCCTCCTAATTGGACTATTACCCCAACTGGATTTTCGTGACGAATAATATCATAAATATGTTCCCAGAAAACCGGCTCAAAATAAAGCTTATCTGCTACATCAAAATCTGTAGAAACCGTTTCGGGATTACAATTGATCATGATGGTTTCATATCCACATTCTGAAGCAGCCAAAACCCCATGAACGCAGCTGTAGTCAAACTCGATCCCCTGGCCTATTCTATTGGGTCCGGAACCTAAAACTACAATTTTTTTCTTATTGGTTACCTTGCTTTCATTAGCCACATAGCGTTTCCCCTCTGCAGTTTCAATTTCCGCCTCAAATGTGGAATAATAGTAAGGTGTTTCCGCTTTAAACTCGGCGGCACAGGTGTCTACCAATTTAAATATCCTGTTAATATTAAGCTCATCCCGCCGGTTATACACTTCACTTTCTAAACATTTAAGCATGTAAGCAATCTGCCTGTCGGCAAATCCTTTTTGCTTAGCCTCAAGCATAAGGTCTTTAGGCAATGTTCCTATATCGTATTTTGAAATTTCTACTTCAAGAGCATATAGTTCCTCGTATTGTTTCAGGAACCACATATCGATTTTGGTGATTTCGTGAATTCTACTAAGCGGAATTCCTGCCTGAACAGCATCATAGATAACAAAAACCCTATCCCAGCTGGCGTAGGTTAATTTTTCAATTATCTGGTCGTATTTCGTCTCCCCTTTACCATCGGCACCAAGTCCATTCCGTTTAATTTCAAGAGACTGGGTAGCTTTGTGAAGGGCTTCCTGGAAAGATCTCCCAATTCCCATCACTTCCCCAACAGATTTCATTTGAAGACCCAGAGCACGATTGCTTCCTTCAAATTTGTCGAAATTCCATCTTGGAATCTTCACGATCACGTAATCCAGCGTTGGCTCAAATAAAGCTGAAGTAGTTTGCGTTATTTGATTTTCAAGTTCATCCAGGGTAAATCCAATAGCTAGTTTAGAAGCTATTTTTGCAATTGGATATCCCGTAGCTTTAGATGCCAAAGCTGAAGATCTTGAGGTACGCGGATTGATCTCGACAGCAACAATATCCTCTTTATCATCAGGACTTACCGCGAATTGAACGTTACATCCTCCAGCAAAATCACCAATACTACGCATCATTTTGATAGCCATATCACGCATTCTCTGGTAGGCGGTATCACTAAGCGTCATTGCAGGAGCTACGGTAATAGAATCACCCGTATGGATTCCCATTGGATCCATATTTTCAATGGAACAAATTATAACAACATTATCATTCTTATCCCGAAGTAATTCAAGTTCAAATTCCTTCCATCCCAACAATGCCTTATCTATAAGAACCTCGTGAATAGGGGAAGCTTCCAGTCCCATAGTGAGCAATTCATCAAAATCTTCTGCCCGGTGAACAAAAGAAGCACCACTACCACCCAGGGTAAATGATGCCCGAATTACTAAAGGAAAACCAAATTCCTGAGCAACTTCTTTTCCTTGTAAATAGGATGTTACTGTTTTTGCAGGAGCAACAGGAATTCCAATCCTTCCCATGAGTTGCTTAAATTTCTCACGATCTTCGGTTATATTAATGGCATCTATATCTACACCTATCAATTTTACTCCAAAATCTTTCCAAATACCCTTTTCATCAGCCTCAATACAAAGATTTAAAGCCGTTTGACCTCCCATAGTAGGAAGCACTGCATCTATATTAGGATGATTTTTAAGGATCGTAATAATAGACTTGGTGGTGAGTGGAAGAAGATACACATGATCGGCCATTGTAGGATCGGTCATGATAGTAGCCGGGTTGGAATTGATAAGAATAGTTTCTATCCCTTCCTCCCGCAAGGATTTTAGGGATTGTGCACCGGCATAATCAAATTCACAAGCCTGGCCGATAACTATAGGGCCTGAGCCGATTATTAAAATCGTTTTAAGTTGTGTGTTTTTAGGCATTTTAATAAGGTGATTTATTATTTTATAAAAATAGGAAGCTCTTAGGTATAAAAAAAGGCGTTACTTAAAAAAGTAACACCTTATTATTTGGAAACTAATTTTCACTAGTGTTTATGTCTAGTTTCAGAAGATACCGATAATTTTTTTCTTCCTTTAGCTCTTCTTCTAGCTAACACTTTTCTTCCGTTCACACTTGCCATGCGTTCTCTGAAACCGTGCTTGTTTTTTCTTTTTCTCTTAGATGGTTGAAACGTTCTTTTCATTTTAATTATCTTTAATTCTTCAGTAGAAACCTTAGTTAGATTAGTTTTAATTCTTTCCTTAAAACTGCGGGCAAATATACAAAGACTTTTATGTACTGCAAAACCTAAATAAAAATAATTTGTAATTGTTTTTATTAACTTTGCGGGCTTAAATTAAAAGCCTTTATGTTCAATAAAAATATCAAATTAGTTTTAGCCGGAATTATAATAGCAGTTGCTATTTGGCAATTTTTCCTAGGTAACATTGGGAATGGGATCATGTATATCCTTCTTTCCCTTATTTTTATATTCCTGTATTTTAAAAATGAAATGATTTTGTTGGCATTTTTAAGGCTGAGAAAACAGGATTTTCCCGGTGCAAAAAAATGGCTCGATAAGATAAAAGATCCGGAAGCGGCACTTACAAGAAAACAACAAGGCTATTTTTGGTACCTTCACGGCCTTATGCTTTCACAAACCAACATTACCAAAGCAGAGAAACATTTTAAAAAAGCCATCAAATTAGGACTGGCGATGGATCAGGATCTTGCTATGGCTAAACTTAATCTGGCTGGTATCGCCATGACCAAAAGGCGCAAAAGGGAAGCTCAAATTCTACTTACCGAAGCAAAAAAACTCGACAAACATGGTATGCTGAAAGAGCAAATCACCATGATGAAACAACAAATGAAAAAGATCTAAACTCGTCGATAGTTAAAATTTTAATTTTTCATTTCCATCCGTGCACTTAGGCTAATATACATGCGCTTGAACGAATAGATTTCTTTAGGGTAACCTTGTTGCCTAAATTTGTATTTACCGAGAAGTAAATACAAAATATGGTAAAACTTTTACCCCTACTAATTATCTTACTTTACCTTTCCAACCCTGTTTTCGGACAAGAGGATGAGTCTCGTATGTTCTTTTCAGAAGCTCTTGCCGTCCACTTACCAAAATACGATCAAAGAGCTAAAGCGGCCTATTATAAAAGAGATTATGAGGAAGGCCGGAGACTTTTTGATTCGCTTATCGAACATGGATTGAAGGGTAGTTATATGGACAACTTCAAATTCAGTAACTTAAGCAAAAAAGAAAGTTCGCTGTATGAATTTAAAAAACCTATGTATTTCATCACATATGCCTCCTGGTGTATCACATCTCAAGGTGAAATTCCTGCAATAAATCAACTGGCTGAAAAATACAGCGATAAAATTGATTTTGTAATCCTTTTCTGGGATAATCATAAAACCACACAACAAATTTCCAAATCATACAATGAACATATAAAAGTGCTTTATGTAAATGAAATGGAAAATAAAGATTCCTACGTAATAAGCAAACTGAAACATTCTCTTGGTCTTCCCACAACATTTTTAATAGATGGAAACAAAAAAATTTTGGATATAAGACGTGGCGTTACACATCCCTATGGAAAGGGTTTTGAGGAATCATTTGATATGAACTATAATTCTATTTACGACGGGATCGCCAACCACCTACTTGGATCTAAGGAATATTATAATGCAGAAAAGGAAACCGTAGCCTTGAACTAACCATTCTTCCAGTATTTAAAATAAGGCTCCTTTAATTCCACCTGTGCGTTTAACCTCCCTATCCTTTCATCAAAAATAGGCTATTTATTCCTTTAACATTCCCCGTTGGTTTGGATTTATTTATTTGCCTTATTTCTTCAAATCCTAATTGCCAAAAGGATAAATTCCCTTTTTTGGAATTTCAATTTCATATATTTTACCAGATTTATTGTTAAGATGAGCTTCCCTAAGCCAGGGATTGTGGATTTTTAAAATCTTATAATTGATATTCAACTTATTTGCAAATGCAGCAAAATTAGTTACAGGAGTGTCTACTTTCACTGTGTTAGTTTCAATATGGGAATACAGGTCTTCCTGAGAAAAATTGAAGCCATATTTTCTCGGGTTTTTCATAATTTCCTTTAATGCAATGATTCTGAAAACGTATCTACCTGTTTCCTCTCCCAGTAAAAGATCATAGTAATCGTTCACTTCTTGCCGCTCCAGCTGCCTTAAAACACCTGTATTCCCAGCATTATAAGCTGCAGCTGCCATTGTCCAGCTTCCAAATCGCTCTTTGGACTTTAAAAGGTATTCACAAGCTACTCTGGTAGATTTCTCTATGTGATAGCGCTCATCTACATTATCATTGATTTCCAGTTTATAATCTTTTCCCGTTCCTTCCATAATTTGCCAAAACCCAACTGCACGTGCAGGGGAAACAGCCTGAGTCAATCCGCTTTCTATAACCGCCAGGTATTTAAAATCATCCGGGACTCCATATTCCTTCAAAATAGGTTCAATCACCGGGAAATATTTATTGGCTCTTTTAAGCAGCAACAAGGCATTTGACTGCCAATAGGTATTTACGAGCAATTCTCTGTCCATTCGCTCATAAACATCCGGATCTTCGATGGGAACAAGTTCCCCTCCAAAATTGAGATTTTCTGGCATGGGTAATGCATAAATAGTATAGTCTCCCGTTACCTTTTTTGATTTTTCCCCGGTATTTTCATTATCTGTATTTGGTCCTTCCTGCACAGCCTGGATGCTTACCGCTAAAACTGCGATAAGCCCAACACTCATCAATAATACTTTTAAAATTTTCATAACTTTATTTTTATTATGTTTAACTAAGTTTTCCGTTGATAATAATTCCAGGCAAATGCCTATTGAACCATTTATATCTATTGATGATCATAATGTGGGTGCCCCCCTTTACTGTAATACAATCTTTAATATATTTATAAGGAAAGATCTCATCCTTATCTCCGTGAATGTGAATTATCTCTTCAATAGGTTGGTCACAATCCCATAGCACCATATTTTTTATAGCCCAGTCTAAATATTTGGTATTTCTAACCGATAAATATTTCTTGTAAAGCTGAGCCCTTTTGGTTATATAATCTCCAACAGCAATATTTTCAAGTTGGTCTATGTAGTCCATTAAACTGGTGGGAATAAGTTTAAAAAAACCGGTTTTCCCCGCATACTTCATCCTTCGCGGAAGTTCATTCCTGCATTTTACACTAGAAATGATAATAAGTCGCTTTAAATCCAAATATTTACTCATTTCCTGGACAATAATACCACCAAAAGATACGCCAATAAGCACTATATGATCATGTTTTATGTATCGATTCATCCTTTGAGCATAGTGGGTCAGGGTTTCTTCAGTGGAAGGAATTATCCATTCCAGCAAATGAATTTGAAACTGGTCCTCCGGAAGTTTAATGTATTCAAAAATCGATGGGTTTGCCGCCAATCCTGGCATAAAGTAAACGTGGATAATTTGCTTGTTATTCAACATTTAAAATGGGCTATTACACTAAAAGATCAATTTATATTCAACTTCAACTTCAAAATTACAGTTATTTTTTCCTCTTAAACTATAAAGACGCATAAAAGATAATCCGAAAAAGAGTCAATTTTAAGTATGGATAGAAAAAAATTTCATACAAATAAACATTTCTATATAATCCAGATGATTTTTGACCGGTATCTCTTACGAATTTTGCAAATTAAAATCTTATCTTTACAGGATAGTGATAAATTCTTTCTGAATTGTTTAACACACTTTATTATCTGAAAATAGAGAAAAACAAAAAACTAAGATCTCAGGAACATCAAATCGAATACCCGGGAGCAAGCTAAGGATATATAAAAGAAAGAAACATCCGGAACCTAGGATTTTTCTGAAAGACAGGGCTCTCCTGGAACAGAAATAGGAAATAGTATTAATTATAATAGCCTTCATATTTATGTGTAAAGGAAAAGTTGAACTAAATTTTAAAGAAGATGAATGATGTAGAGATTGTAATTACCAACAATGAATTTTTAAGACAGTTTGAGGCTGTAATACAAAACGAATTGATCACTGTGGAATATTCCCAGCAAGAACGAAAAATATTTCTCACAAAGTTAAGGATGCCGGATCCTTTAAAAGATGAAGGCTATCTGGAGCCGTTTCTTGAAAAATTATTAAACCAAATCAAAGAAGGAACAGACAGGGTTGTGCCTACAAGTCCTGAAATAGCAAAATTTATTAGAAAGAACAGAAGGAAGTACAAAGATCTTCTTCCTGTAGGAATAAATATTTAAACCGCGACAGAAGAATTTTTATAGTTGAAACGCACCAACCCGTCTTCATCTATTTTTTCAAGTTCAATTTCATGCAAGGTATTAACAAGCTCAGGATTCCAGGGAGTTTTCACCTTAACATAATTTTCTGTAAACCCGTGGATGTAACCTTGCTTATTTTCACCTTCAAAAAGAACGGTATGGGAAGTCCCTAGCTGACTTTCATAAAAAGCCCTTCGTTTTTTCGCCGAAAGTCCTCTAAGCATTTTACTTCGTTTTTTTCGCACTCTTGCCGGAACTATTTCCTCCATTTCTGCCGCAGGAGTATTTTCCCGCTCAGAATAGGCAAATACGTGTAAATAAGAAATATCGAGTTCGTTTAAGAAATTATAAGTCTCTAAAAAGTATTCTTCCGTTTCTCCAGGAAAACCAACAATAACATCAACACCTATACAGGCATTGGGCATTACCGTTTTTATTTGAGCAACTCTGTTAGTATACAATTCCTTCATATACCGGCGTTTCATCGCTTTTAGGATGTTATTAGAACCACTTTGCAACGGAATATGAAAGTGAGGCACAAAGGAATTGCTTTGGGCCACAAAATCAATTGTTTCATTTTTTAAAAGATTTGGTTCTATGGAAGAAATTCGCAAACGCTCAATTCCAGTAACTTTGTCCAATGCTTTTACAAGATCTAAAAAGGTGTGTTCATGTTTTTTATTCCCGAATTCCCCTTTTCCATAATCTCCAATATTCACTCCTGTAAGTACGATCTCTTTAATCCCTTTAGCCGAAATTTCTGAAGCATTTTTCAACACGTTCTCCAGCTTATCACTTCTCGAAATACCTCTTGCCAGTGGAATGGTACAGTAGGTACATTTATAATCACAACCATCCTGGACTTTTAAAAACGCCCGGGTCCTATCCCCAAAAGAGTATGCACTTACATAAAAATCGGCTTCTGAAATTTCGCAGGAATGGATTTCAGCAAAATCAGATTTGGTGAGATCGTTTAAATAATCGGTGATCTTAAATTTTTCTGAAGCACCTAAAACCAGATCTACACCATCAACATCGGCTAATTCTTCGGGTTTTAACTGAGCATAACAGCCAATGGCAATTACAAAAGCATCTTCATTTGCCTTCTGGGCATGTTTTACGATAGTTTTGAAACGCTTATCGGCATTCTCGGTAACAGAGCAGGTGTTGATTACATAAATATCGGCATGTTCAGAAAAATCAACACGCTGAAAACCTTCCTCTTTAAAGGAACGCGCAATGGTGGAAGTTTCAGAAAAATTGAGCTTACAGCCCAAGGTATAAAAAGCCACTTTTTTAGGATTGCTCATCACCTGATTTATTTAAAATTATGCCTGAAATTAGGGCTTGCAAATATACCCACTTTTATCGGGTTATTAAAATGGCCTGGGCTAAAGAAAATTGTAAAAAACTTTGAATTTCTTAGAGATTTTCCAGAAAACACCAACGTTAACCTTTACGATCTTCGAATCAAATTTAGTCTTTCCTCCACTTTTTGGTCTCATCGAAAACCTGTTCTAAAATTGCTTTATCATCATTAGTGAATTCGATATTCCTTCGTTTCATAACAACTTCAGCCACTTCAAAGGCTTTAATGGTTTTATAAGTCGTCATTCCGCTGCTTCCTCCCCAACTAAAGCTGGGAACAAAATTGCGTGGAAATCCACTTCCGAAGATATTTGCACTTACACCAATGACAGTACCTGTGTTAAACATAGTATTGATCCCGCATTTACTGTGATCTCCCATCATTAATCCGCAAAATTGCAAGCCTGTTCTCGCAAAACCTTCCGATTCATAATCCCAAAGCCTTACCTCTGCATAATTGTTTTTTAAATTGGAATTGTTAGTATCGGCGCCAAGATTACACCATTCCCCAATTACTGAATTACCTAAAAAACCATCATGACCTTTGTTGGAATAGGCAAAAATAACCGAGTTATTAACCTCTCCCCCAACCTTCGAAAATGGGCCCACCGTAGTAGGACCGTATATTTTAGACCCCATTTTTAAAACAGAATTTTCACAAAGCGCGAATGGACCGCGTATCATGCTGCCTTCCATCACCTCTGCATCTGCCCCTATATATATTGGACCTTCAGAAGCATTTAGAGTGGAAAATTCAACTTTAGCTCCTTTTTCTATGAAAATGTTTTGAGATGAAAGAACATTGTTAGAGGTTGGAATGGGTTCGCTATGCCTGTTTTTGGTTATTAAATCAAAATCGGCAGCAATCGCTTCTCCATTTTTTGAGAAAATATCCCAGGTATTTCCCAGGTGAAAAACGTCTCCCTGTAATTCAAGTTGTGTAAAGTTGTCAAAATCGACCTCCTGATCTTCAATAGTGAAAAAAGCGACGATCTCGTCACCATGAAAGATCGCCTGATCCGCTTTAAGATCTTCAATTTGAGCTAGAAATTCGGGTGTAGGAAGATAGGAAGCATTGATCATTATGTTCTCCGGCATTTCCACCATAGGCCATTTTTGAGATAAATAATCTTCAGTAACTGTTGAAGTAGTAGTAATTAAAAGCCTTTCCCATTTCTCGCGAATGGTGAGAATCCCAACTCTAATATCGGCAACGGGCCGGGTAAAAGTAAAAGGAAGCAACTGTCTTCTTGCCGATCCATCAAATAAAATATAGTTCATACTAAAAAATTTATGGAGTAAAGGTACGAGGAAAATAAAAATCGTGCTATATCCCTGGGATGACACTATTTAAAAACAAATAGAATATAAAACCCAAAAAAGCAAAAAGCCCTCATTTCTGAAGGCTTTATTATTTTTAAAACAAGAATCTTATTTCTTGAATTTGGCGTATTTATTTTTGAATTTATCAATTCTACCTGCCGTATCCAGTAATTTGGATTTCCCAGTGTAGAAAGGATGAGAGGTTCTTGAGATTTCCATTTTTACCAATGGATACTCTGTACCTTCAACTTCTATAGTTTCTTTAGTATTTGCGGTAGATTTAGTAATAAATACCTCCTCGTTGGACATATCTTTAAATGCTACCAATCTATAATTTTCCGGATGGATTCCCTGCTTCATCGCTTTATTCTTTAAATATCGTGTTCGTTTTTCGAGTGGCAAATTTAAGCAATTTTAATAAATATCAAACTAATTCTGGCTGAAATTTTAAAAGACTTCAATTTACACTTAAAATTCAGCGGTATGTAACGTTTTCCTATATTTGTTTACTAATGCCATATAACCAATAATTAATCTAATGAAAAAATCTTTACAATCTGTTATTGTTCCTTATGGTCTTACTTTAGGCGTAATTTCTATGTTAATCACAGTAGTTATTTATGCTTTAAGTCTTGAATTGTTCACCAAGTGGTATGTAACCCTTATCAATTTTTCGATTGTTCTTGTAATAGGAATTATGGCTGTAAAAAAAGTTAAAGCTATTGATGCAGAACCTTTCTTTTCATTTAAAAGCGCGTTTTCTGCATTCTTCTTCACCGTTCTACTTGGCTCATTGATTTCAATAGCTTTTACCGGGATACTTTTTAACTTCATAGATTCAGAAGCAGCTCAATATGTACAGGAAATGACCCTGGAAGCAAGTCGTGAAATGATGGAGAAATTTGGTGCGCCACAAGAACAAATAGATGCCGCTATTGCACAACAGGAAGGGAATAATCCTTTTGGATGGAAAAATTTATTTATGGGATTTGCTTTTTCCATAGTTCTTTATGCAATTTTGTCTTTAATAATAGCAGCAATATTTAAGGAAAAAGATCCAAATAGAGCATAATTTATGCAATTATCCATAGTTATTCCTCTTTTAAACGAGGAAGAATCTTTACCGGAATTATATAATTGGATTGTATCTGTGATGCAATCCAATTCCTATTCCTATGAAATAATTTTTATTGACGATGGCAGTACTGATGAATCCTGGGACACCATCTCAAATTTAGCATTGAAAGATCCGGCCGTAAAAGGTATTAAATTCAATAGGAACTATGGAAAATCCCAGGCACTTCATGCAGGGTTTCTTGCTGCTAAGGGTGATGTTGTAATCACCATGGATGCAGATTTACAAGATAATCCCGACGAAATTCCTGAATTGTATGACCTAATAAAAAAGGAAAATTACGACCTGATCTCCGGCTGGAAGAAAAAGCGATATGATTCGGTTTTGTCCAAAAATCTACCTTCAAAACTATTTAACGCTGCAGCCCGGAAAACCTCCGGAGTAAAACTTCACGATTTTAATTGTGGGCTAAAAGCTTATAATAAAAGGGTTATTAAAAATATTGATGTGTACGGAGAAATGCATCGTTATATTCCAGTATTGGCTAAAAATGCGGGTTTTGTAAAAATAGGAGAAAAAGAAGTAAAGCATCAGGCCCGGAAATATGGTAAAACCAAATTTGGAATGGAGCGTTTTATCAATGGTTTTCTGGATCTTATAAGCATTTGGTTTTTGTCGAAATTTGGAAAAAGACCTATGCACCTTTTTGGTGCCCTTGGCGTGCTAATGTTCTTTTTTGGATTTATTGCCGCAATCTGGATAGGTCTTTCCAAACTTTATAAAATGTATCACAGCCAACCCAATATCCTCGTGACGGATAATCCATGGTTTTACATCGCTCTCATCCTTATGGTGATAGGAACCCAGTTTTTCCTCGCAGGATTCCTTGGAGAACTCATTTTAAGAAGTAAACGTGAAAAAGAACGTTATTTGATCAGCAAAACAACAGGAATAAATTAATCACTCCCGGCATAAAATCCTTATTTTTGTTTCTAAAATTTTAGCAAATGTCAAGAATAAAACCTGAGATACTTACCAAAGCTAAAGCGTGGCTGTCTCATCCTTTCGACAAGGAAACACGTGAAAGAGTTCAATACCTTATAGATAACAACCCAATAGAACTGGAAGAGAGTTTTTATAAGAACACTTCTTTTGGTACTGGGGGAATGCGCGATATTATGGGAGTTGGACCAAACAGGATCAATAAATACACCCTCGGGAAAAACACCCAGGGAATTTCAAACATACTTAAACAGGAATTTAAGGGAGAAGATCTAAAAGTTGTGATCGCGTACGATTGCCGCAAAAATAGCAGGCAATTGGCTCAAATAGTGGCTAATGTGTTTTCTGCAAATGGAATCAAGGTTTTTTTATTTTCAGATCTGCGTTCTACTCCTGAACTTTCTTTTGCGGTAAAATATTTGGATTGCCACTGCGGAATCGTCCTTACTGCCAGTCACAATCCCCCGGAATATAATGGTTATAAGGTTTACTGGCAGGATGGCGGACAATTGGTGCCACCTCAGGACAATATGATAATTCAGGAAATAGAAAAACTTGAATATAATGAGATCAAATTTGAAGCAAACAAAGATCTGATTGAAGTTATAGATGAAAAAGTGGATAATGCTTTTATTGAAGCTTCAGTTAAGAATGGAAGTTTTGATACTTCTTCCTCTGCAAAAGATAATCTAAAGATCGTTTTCACTTCGCTTCATGGAACTTCCTCTACTGTTAATCCTCAAGTACTGGCCAAAGCAGGTTACAAGAACGTTTTCACCGTGAAGGAACAGGATGAGCCGGATGGAAACTTTCCCACGGTAAAATCACCCAATCCTGAAGAACCTGAAGCCCTGAAAATGGCGATGGACCTTGCTGAAGAAAAAGATGCAGATATCGTAATTGGAACCGATCCCGATGGCGATCGCCTTGGGATTGCCGTAAGAGACCTTAACAACAACCTGATACTACTTAATGGTAACCAGACCATGGTTGTGATGACCTGGTTTTTACTGGAGCAATGGAAAAAAGAAGGGAAATTGAATAAAAACTCCTTCGTGGCCTCTACGATTGTTTCTACCCCCATGCTTAAAAATATTACCGAAAATTCTGGTGCCCAGTACCACGAAGTTCTCACCGGTTTTAAATGGATCGCTAAATTGATCAAGGACCATCCGGAATTGGATTTTGTTGGAGGTGGTGAAGAAAGTTTTGGATATATGGTTGGTGATTTTGTAAGAGATAAAGATGCAGCAACCGCTACCCTACTTGCCTGCGAGATCGCGGCCCAGATGGGGGCCGAAGGAAGTTCATTTTACAAAAAACTTCTTGAACTTTATACTGAATATGGGTTGTACCGGGAAGAACTTATTTCATTGGTGAAAAAAGGAATGGACGGGGAATCCCAGATAAAACAAATGATGGTAGATTTAAGAGAAAATCCACTTTCTGAAATCAACGGGGAAAAAATTGTATTGATCGAAGATTATCAATCTTCTGAAGCAAAAAATCTTCAGGACCATACCAAACACACCCTGGATATTCCTAAATCCAATGTGCTGATCTATTATACGGAAGAAGGCACAAAAATCGCAGCACGCCCAAGTGGAACAGAACCTAAGATCAAATTCTACATCAGTGTAAACAGCGAATTAAAATCAATTGAAGAATTTGAAGATGCCAGTGAGCAATTGAAGGGAAAAATAGTAAAAATAAAAGCTGATCTACACCTGGATTAATTAAAACTAAATGACATATTTCAGAAAAATCCTTCAGTACGCAAGGCCTTACAAGCGTTTTGCTGTACTTAATATTATTTGCAATATATTTTATGCACTGTTTAGCACCCTTTCTTTTATTGCACTAATTCCTGTAATCAACATTTTATTCGATAAAAGTAAACGTGTAGCTGAAAAACCCGAGTGGGAAGGTATCACCGGAATTAAAGATTTTACAGTAGATTATTTTAATTATAATGTAAGCCAGCGGGTGGCTGAAGATGAAGTCTCTGCCCTTATCTTCATTTGCGCAATTGTAGTTTCATTGTTTTTTCTAAAAAACCTATTCGGTTATCTGGCCGCATTCTTTATCACTTTTCTCCGGAATGGTGTTCTGCGGGATGTGCGTGATGCGGTCTACAAAAAGATCCTTGAATTACCGATCTCTTATTTTTCTGAAAAGAAAAAAGGAGATACTATCTCCAGGATTACTGCAGATGTTAACGAAGTTCAAACTTCGTTTTTATCTATTCTGGAGCTTATTGTGCGTGAGCCGTTGACCATTATTTTTACCATTATTGCAATGTTAATGATAAGTGCAAAACTCACCATTTTTGTATTCATATTTTTACCGATTTCAGGGTTTATAATATCTGTAATAGGAAAGAAGCTAAAATCCCAATCCAGAAAAGCTCAGGAAGAAAACGGGCATTTCTTATCCATTGTTGAAGAAACCCTTTCAAGTTTAAAGATAATTAAGGGGTTTAACGCAGAGGGCAGGTTCCAGGAAAAATTCCAGGATTCTACAAATAAGCTTAACACTATCCTAAACAGCCTGATTAACCGCCAAAACCTGGCCTCCCCTGCAAGTGAATTCCTTGGGATTTTTGTAATTGTTATAATTTTATGGTTTGGAGGGAATATGGTCCTGGTAGAGGGTACTTTAAACGCTGCAGCTTTTATTGCTTTTTTAGGATTGGCTTACAATATACTTACCCCAGCAAAGCAGATCTCAAAAGCAACCTACAGTGTTAAAAAAGGGAATGCAGCAGCAGAGAGGATCATAGAAGTATTGGAAACCCCTTCTAACCTTACAGATGCTAAAGATGCCATTATTGTCAAAGATTTCGAGAAGGAAGTAGTAATTGAAAATATCAGTTTCAAATATGAAGATGAATTCGTACTAAAAAACTTTAGCCTTACCGTTCCAAAAGGAAGCACGGTTGCCCTTGTAGGACAATCCGGAAGTGGAAAATCTACTATTGCAAATTTGGTTACCAGGTTTTATGATGTAAATGAAGGAACAATTAAAATAGACGGAACAGATATTAGGCAAATCACCAAACATTCCCTTAGAAGTTTGATGGGATTAGTCACTCAGGATTCTATTTTGTTTAACGATACTATCAAAAACAATGTTTCCCTGGGGAAAGTAACTGCCACAAATGACGAGATTATAGATGCTTTAAAAATTGCGAATGCATGGGAATTTGTAAAAGATCTTCCCAAAGGAATGGAAACCAATATAGGAGACAGTGGAAATAAACTAAGCGGTGGCCAGAAACAACGACTTTCTATAGCCCGGGCAGTGCTTAAAAATCCACCAATTATGATTTTGGATGAGGCCACATCAGCACTGGATACTGAAAGTGAAAAACTGGTACAAAAGGCGCTGGAAAATATGATGAAGAACAGAACTTCCATAGTAATTGCACACCGGCTCTCCACAATTCAGAATGCCGATATGATCGTAGTAATGCATAGGGGAGAAATTGTTGAGCAGGGAAAACATGAGACTTTACTTACCTATAATGGAACTTATAGAAAGCTTGTTGAAATGCAATCTTTTGATTAAAAACTTCAAATCAATTACGGGAGAAACCTCACTGGTTTTGTAAAAAGAATTTGACATCAAGAATTTCGATGTAATCTCCCGTACCGAACTCAACGAGCAAGGTATCCCTAACCCTAATGATAGAAATAAAAAAACCTCCCAGGTCTTTAAGATCCGGGAGGTTTTTAATTTAAAAGAAAAAAATGGATGAAGTAGGTCCATCCATTTTTAAAACATTTTTCATCGTGGGGGGCGATGAAAAAATGGCCGATTCAATTTTAATTACTTGGGGCAAAAAAAGATTAAATCATTTCTGATGATCAAATATACTATTAAAATTGGTTTTACCAAAATAAAAATGCTTTTTATCCTGTTTTTATGTATTTCGTCTTATTGAGTACCTTTAATTCCTACAAAATTCCTACAAAATTGAAAGAGTAATTCTGGGTATTGCATTAAACTTTTCAATAACTTTAACAACTTAATTTTAAACTCAATCATTGAAAAAGGAGGACTCCTTATTACTTGAGAATTTAAAAAACCCCACTACCAGAAACGAGGCTTTTAAAGACCTTCTTACCTGCTACAAGGAACGGCTGTATTGGCATATCCGGAATATGGCCAAAGATCACGAGGACACGGATGATATTTTACAGAATACCTTTATCAAAATCTACCGGAATATTGAGAAATTCAAAGGAGAAAGTCAACTTTACTCCTGGATGTACCGCATCGCCACGAATGAAACCATAACTTTTCTCAATCTAAAAGCTAAAAGATTACAAATTGATTCTACAGAACTGCAAAGCCATCTTATCGATAATTTAGAAAGTGACGTATATTTTGAAGGAAATGAAATTCAGCTAAAATTGCACCGGGCCATTGCTACGCTTCCGCAAAAACAACAACAGGTTTTTAATATGAAATACTTCGAGGAATTAAAATATCGTGAGATGGCAAAAATACTGGAAACCAGCGAAGGAGCTTTAAAAGCATCTTACCACATAGCCACAAAAAAAATTGAAGAATTTTTAAAGAAGGATTAAACCATTCTTAAAAAAATAAGTCAAAGTAACAAATGGAAAAGAATAAGTTTAAATATAATCCCAAATCAGGCTTTAAAGTCCCCGAAAACTATTTTGAGGATTTTGAATCTAAAATTTTAGCTTCTTGCGTGGAAAAAGATATGATGAAAACCATGGAGAAGAGTTCCGGCTTTAAAGTTCCGTTAGATTATTTTGAAACTTTAGAAGGTGAGATCCATGCAAGAATAGCAAATTCTGAATCCAAAGGAAAAGTTATTCCCTTGTACAGGAGAAGAAAATTCTATTATTCTGCTGCAGTTGCCGCTATATTCGTTGGGTTAATTTCAACCCTACTTTTCAAACCTGTACAACAGGAAAATTCATTTGATTCTATTGAATTGTCGGCGATTGAAGAATATATGGACTCAGGGAATATAGATTTCAATTACAACGAAATTTCGTCGATCATTTATGAAGAAGATTTTGTTTTTGATAATATAACTAGGTCAAATTTAAGCGATGATGCAGTTTTCGAATATTTAAATGAAAATATTGAAGATCCTGCCGTTATACTGGAGTAAATGAAAGAAATTGGAAATACTCCCCTAACCTATGTGAGAACAAATGATATAATTATGAAAAATCCATTAGAAAAAATTTCTCACACAGCGAAATAATTATATGAAGGTTACTCAAGATAGCTATCGGGAGTCATCAAAAAAATAATAGAAACAGATGAAAAACATAATTTTACTTTTAAGTTTTCTTTTTGTTGCCTTAAGTACAAATGCTCAAAAGACCAGCAAGGAAGACCACAGGGAACAAATAAAAACCATGAAGGTTGCCTATTTCACACAGGAACTCAACATGAATCCTCAAACCGCGCAAAAATTTTGGCCTATTTACAATGGGTACGAATGCCAAAGAAGGGATCTTCACCGCCGCGAGGATATAGATATGAACCTGGATAATATTGATAAAATTTCTGAAGCTGAAGCTGAAGAAATGCTGAAAGAATATTTAACCGTAGAAAGAGAAGAGTATGAAATTAAAAAAGAATTATTTTCCGATCTAAAACAGTTCTTTTCGGCCAAGGAAATAATAAAACTGCATAAAATTGAATCAGATTTTAATAAAAAACTGATCCGCGAATACAGGGAGAGAAAGTCCGCAGAAAAAAACGAATAGCAAAAGAGTTTATGGTTAGTTTTTTGGTTAGTTGTTGTGAATTCCGGATGATTTTCATCCGGAATTCTTTTTTTTAGTGATGTTCTTTATTGCCACCAATTATTTAAATTTCAGTTTAGCTATTCTGCTTTTCCCGGCCGCATAAGCTGTGGAATCATTTAAAAACCGGATGGTAAAAAAGCCCTCATCAGATAGTTTTTGCCAGGTTTCTCCTTTATTGTTAGAATAGGAAATCCCGGTAAATCCAACGGCCACAATTTCATTAGCTTGTCCTCCGGGCACATAGCGCACACTGCTTTTATAACCGGGATCTTTCCCATCGGCAACCAATTGCCAGGTTTTACCGCCATCTGTGGTAATTGCTTTATTGGCTTTGTTTAATTGAGGTGCAGTATAATCCCCTCCTATTATGATTCCGTTAGTGACATCATAAAAATCAATACTATAGCCTCCTGAAGTTCGTGTTCCCTGAATTAAAGGGGTTTCAAAAACCTCCCAGTTATTTCCCTTATCCGGTGAGTAAAAAACCCGCGATCTCATTCCTCCGGAAAGTATCCAGGTATGATCTCCTTGTACCGCAATATTTGAATTGCTGGCAGCAAAAGCCGCTTCACCTTTAATAAACGGGGGGAGGACATTACACTGAATTTTGTTCCAGTTTTTTCCACCATCTCTAGTAATGATTATGGATAAACAGCCATCTATTGGATCTCCCATTGCGATTCCTTCCTTATCATTCCAGAAAGTCATAGCATCGTAAAATACCTTTTCATTTCCCTCCTTAAAAACCAACTCCATGGAACCCGTATCCCCGGTTTTAAATAATAATGCAGGATTTCCAATGCTCAGCATAAAAAAATCTGAAGAGGTACTGGCCACCGCCCTAAATTCCGGACGAATAGAATCATACTCCTGGATGTTGGTATTCCACTCCCCTGGATTGGAGTTATAGATCCCATAAATCCCATTATTAGCAGCAAATGCAAGATCGCTGCCCATAATTTCAATAGCTCTAACGCTTAAAGAATCGTCTTCCAGAATAGTTTGAATCTCAACTTCGGTATAAGCTTTCCGGGATTCCTTTGTTTCCTTTGAAACGCAACCGGCTATAAGTAATATGGAAAGTAGATATATAATTTTCATAGATGACGAGTTTATTTTTAGTGATTATAGGATAATAAGAATTGGTTCAAAGATAAATTTTTCCGATGCAAAAAAATGTACCTTTGCAACTTTAAAATATAACTATGCGCTTACACAGAAATTTAGTATTTGCAACGGTTGATGCCCTTTCTGAAATATTCAACGAAGGGAAATATGCCGATAAAATGATCGAGAAAGCTCTCAAACGCGATAAGCGCTGGGGTTCAAGGGATCGCAGTTTTATAGCTGAAACCACTTATGATATCGTACGATGGAAACGTTTATATTCAGAAATTGCCGAAGTTAAAGCACCATATTCCCGTGAAAATCTTTTCAGATTATTCGCTGTTTGGGCCACTTTACGCGGAATTACATTACCAGACTGGAAACAAATCGAGCCCACTCCAAGCAGGAGAATAAAAGGGAAATTTGATGAATTAAGCAAAATCAGAAAATACAGGGAATCTATTCCAGACTGGATGGATGAGATGGGAGTCAAAGAATTGGGTGAAAAAATATGGGAAAAAGAAATTCATGCCCTAAATGAACAGGCTCCGGTTGTTTTAAGAGTAAATACCTTAAATATCTCCAGGGATAATTTAAGAAGTATTTTAAAAGATGAGCAGGTCATAGCAGAACCTGTTAAGGGTTATCCCGATGCGCTGCAATTGGAAGAACGCACGAATGTATTTAAAACCGAAGCCTTTAAAAAAGGTTATTTTGAAGTTCAGGATGCGAACTCACAACTGGTAGCCCATTTTCTTGAGGTAGAACCAGGGATGAGAGTGGTGGATACTTGTGCCGGTGCCGGTGGGAAAACATTGCACATCGCCGCCATTATGGAAAATAAAGGACAAATTATCGCAACCGATATTTACGAAAACAAACTGAAGGAATTAAAACGCCGGGCAAAACGTGCCGGAGTTCATAATATTGATCCCCGGGCAATTGACACCACTAAAGTCGTGAAAAAACTATATGGTACGGCAGACAGGGTTCTTATTGATGCACCTTGTAGCGGTCTGGGAGTTTTAAGCCGTAATCCGGATGCCAAATGGAAATTACAGCCAGAATTTATTGAAAACATTAAAAAAACTCAGGCGGAAATTCTAGACACCTATTCACGAATTCTAAAACCTGGCGGAAAAATGGTGTATGCTACTTGTTCTGTTTTGCCTTCTGAAAATCAGGAACAGGTTGAAAAATTCCTTGCAAGAGAAGCAGGTAAAAATTTCAAACTGATCAAAGATAAAAAACTCCTTTCTTCGGTAACCGGCTACGATGGATTCTATATGGCAATGCTGGAGAATACAGAGAAATAGCTTTTGACATAAATTTTTATAAGATTCATAACACTGCCAGCTAAATACTGGCGGTGTTTTTTTTTACCGATAGGATAAATCATTAATTAGAAGTAACTTAACTATAAATCCTTTATTTCTGAAATGTGGATGACGGAAACCCTGTATAAACACCACTGAAGAAATGCGAATTGCTCCCGATAGCTCGGGAGAACGTTTAAAAACAATAAATATCTACTTATGAAAACGCCCGGAATCATCAAAGCCTTTCTATTTATGCTGGTTGTTGGATGCTCTTCAGATAATACGGAACCTATTCCTGCTGAGGTTGAAACCTTTTCAAAGGAACTGTTTTTTTCAGAATATATTGAAGGAAGTTCATTTAATAAAGCTTTGGAAATAGTCAATTTAACAGGAGCAAGTATCAATCTTGAAACCGGAGGATATTCAATCAAAAAACAAACGAATGGCAGTGGCAATTGGATGAGTGATCTTCCTTTATCCGGCTCCATCTCCCATAATGAAGTGTATGTTATAGCGAATGAAAGTTCTGATATTTCTAAAATTATTCAGCAATCAGACCTGCTAAAAACAGGAGCTCCCATGGATTTTAACGGAAATGATCCAATTGGACTTTTTAAAAATGAAATTTTAATAGATGTAATAGGAACCATTGATAATTCCGACTATTTTGCCAGGGATAAAACGCTCCTTCGAAAAAAATCAATTGATGAACCTTCCACCCTGTTTGATATAGACAACTGGGAAGTTTTAGAAATGGATAACATAGACGATTTGGGAAAATACTAAAAACGTCAATTTTTTTGATTGGTCTTTTTAAAATTGGTTTGAGTTTAATCCCTAGCGAGTTTTATAATTCCCTGGGGCCTGCCCAAAATAAATTTCATGCAGGCGGAATTGCCTCAAAAAATTAAAATTGTTTTCCATTTCATATCTCATGGTCTGGACCGGAGGTTCCTGATTTTTTAAAGCCTGAAAAAAAAGTAACTTTTCAGCTAAATTTTCAGATTGGATTCCGCCATTATTCTTACAAAAATATCTTAAATTTGACCTTTCTCAAAACAATACAAAACCAAGCAGAATGATCCTATTCTTCGGAACTCAAACCACCAAGGTTTACGCCGTGTTAACGCATTCCTCACTTTCAGCCCAGGATATTTCAAAATTAGACTGGCTTTTTGGAGACGCTCAACACCTCAATAAATCTGCACTGGCAGATTTTTTTATTGGTCCCCGTGCCGCAATGGTTTCTCCCTGGAGTACCAATGCCGTGGAAATCACCCAAACCATGGGGATAAAAGGAATTATTCGAATAGAAGAATTCATGAAGGTGGATTCAAATTTTAAAGACTATGATCCTATGATCTCTCAGAAATATGAAGGTCTGGATCAGGAGATATTTTCAGTTGATATAGAACCAACCCCGGTGCTGGAAATAAAAGATATCGCAGCATTTAACAAGCAGGAAGGACTGTCTTTGAATTTAGATGAAGTTGAATACCTGGAAAGTCTCGCAAAAAAACTGGAAAGAAAACTTACAGATTCTGAAGTATTTGGCTTTTCACAGGTGAATTCTGAACATTGTCGCCATAAGATATTCAACGGAACGTTTGTAATAGATGGAAAAGAAAAACCTTCTACCTTATTCAAACTCATCAGAAAAACTTCCGAAGAAAACCCAAATGAAATAGTTTCTGCATATAAAGATAATGTAGCTTTTATAAAAGGACCGCGGATTGAGCAGTTTGCTCCTAAATCGGCAGATGTTCCAGATTTTTATCAAACAAAGGATTTTGATTCGGTAATATCCATTAAAGCTGAAACCCATAATTTTCCTACAACCGTAGAGCCCTTTAACGGTGCTGCAACAGGTAGTGGTGGTGAGATTCGGGACAGGCTGGCCGGTGGAAAAGGTTCACTGCCATTAGCCGGGACCGCAGTTTACATGACTTCTTACTCAAGGCTTCAAAAAAATCGTTCCTGGGAAGATAAGGTAAAGGAACGAGACTGGCTCTATCAAACCCCGATGGATATTTTGATAAAAGCCTCAAACGGAGCCTCGGATTTTGGAAATAAATTTGGGCAACCTTTAATTACTGGTTCTGTACTTACGTTCGAACATTCTGAACACGAACGGATCATGGCTTATGATAAAGTCATTATGCTTGCAGGTGGAATTGGATATGGAAAAGCTGATCAGGCTATAAAAGAAGTTCCAAAAAAGGGAGATAAAATTGTAGTCCTGGGAGGTGATAATTACAGGATTGGAATGGGTGGAGCTGCCGTTTCCTCTGCAGATACAGGAGAATTTAGCAGCGGTATTGAACTTAATGCGGTACAACGTGCCAATCCCGAAATGCAAAAGCGAACTGCAAATGCAATTCGCGGTATGGTAGAGCGCGATCATAACCCAATAATTTCAATTCATGATCACGGTGCTGGCGGACATTTAAACTGCCTTAGTGAACTTGTGGAAGAAACAGGCGGAAACATTGATCTGGATAAATTGCCTGTAGGAGATCCTACCCTTTCAGCCAAGGAGATTATCGGGAATGAATCTCAGGAAAGAATGGGACTTATTATTGCTGAAAAAGATATGGATATCCTGAAAAGGATCTCGGAAAGGGAACGAACTCCTATGTACGATGTAGGAGAGGTAACCGAAGACCATAATTTTGTATTTCAGCGGAAAAGTAACGGTGAAAAACCTATGGATCTATCCCTGGCCGATATGTTTGGGAGCTCTCCCAAAACGGTCATGACCGATAAAAACATTCAAAGAAACTATGAAGAGGTTCAATATTCTTCAGATAAAATATATGAATACTTAGATCAGGTTCTAAAATTGGAATCTGTTGGCTGTAAGGATTGGCTCACCAATAAGGTAGACCGTTGTGTTACCGGAAAAGTGGCAAAACAACAAACCGCAGGCCCATTGCAATTGCCTTTAAATAATTGTGGCGTGATGGCTTTGGATTACAACGGGAAAGAAGGTGTGGCAACTTCAATAGGCCACTCCCCTATTTCTGCTTTGGTAGATCCGGTTGCAGGATCAAAAAATTCCATTGGAGAAGCACTTTCCAATATAATCTGGGCACCGCTGGAAAAAGGATTAAAGTCGGTTTCACTTTCTGCAAACTGGATGTGGCCCTGTAATAACGAAGGCGAAGATGCCAGGTTATATGAAGCCGTCCAGGGAGTTTCAGATTTTGCGATCGCTTTGGGAATAAATGTTCCAACAGGAAAGGATTCACTTTCCATGAAACAAAAATATAAAGATGGAGATGTTTTATCCCCAGGAACTGTAATAATTTCTGCAGCCGGACATTGTGATGATATTACTAAGGTAGTTGAGCCTGTACTTCAAAAAAACGGAGGTTCGATCTATTATATTAATTTATCTCAGGACTCCTTTAAACTTGGAGGTTCTTCTTTCGCGCAAATTTTAAATAAAGTTGGTAATGAAGTTCCAACAATTAAGGACGATGCTCAATTTGCCAACATTTTTAATACTGTGCAGGGTTTGATAAAGAGTGATCTCATTCTTGCCGGCCATGATGTTGCTTCCGGAGGATTGATCACTACGCTTCTGGAAATGTGTTTTGCTGAAGTAAACCTGGGCGCTCACCTGGATCTTTCAGCATTAAATGAAAAAGATTCTATAAAGTTGCTTTTCAACGAGAACTGCGGAATTGTATTCCAGGCCAAAGATGATTCCGTAGAAAAATTATTACATGATGAGAATATAGCCTTTTTTAAGATAGGTGCTCCTGCTGAAGGAAGGCTGGTAACTATTAAAAACGGAAATCAAAACTTTGAATTTGACATTCCAAATCTTCGGGATACTTGGTATGAAACTTCGTTTTTGCTGGACCAAAAACAAAGTGGGATCGATATGGCCACACAACGTTTCAGCAATTACAAAAACCAGCCGCTAAAATTTGTTTTTCCGAAGGATTTTGATGGAAAACTTCCTTTAATTAATGGAGATAAACCAAGGATTAAAGCTGCCATAATAAGGGAAAAAGGCTCCAATAGCGAACGTGAAATGGCCCGAGCGATGTATCTCGCAGGATTTGATGTAAAGGATGTTCATATGACCGACCTGATAACCGGAAGGGAAACTTTAGAAGATATTAAATTTATTGCAGCAGTAGGAGGCTTTTCAAATTCTGATGTGCTGGGAAGTGCAAAAGGATGGGCCGGCGGATTTTTATACAATGAAAAAGCCGGTAAGGCGCTTGAGAACTTCTTTAAGCGCGAGGACACGCTGTCTTTGGGAGTTTGTAACGGATGCCAGTTATTTATAGAATTGGGTCTAATAAATCCTGAAGATTCCCAAAAACCAAAAATGCTTTACAACAAATCACATAAGTTTGAATGTAATTTTACTTCGGTAGAAATTCAGGCTAACAATTCTGTAATGCTTTCAAGTCTTTCCGGAAGTAAACTTGGTATATGGGCAGCGCACGGAGAAGGAAGGTTTAGCTTACCTTATGAAGAAAGCAAGTACAATATCGTTGGAAAATATGGCTATACCGGCTATCCTGCAAATCCTAACGGATCGCATTACAATATAGCGATGATGACCGATACAACTGGGAGACACCTTGTGACAATGCCGCATTTGGAAAGGTCTACATTTCAATGGAATTGGGCACATTATCCAAAAGGCCGAAAAGATGAAGTTTCTCCCTGGATGGAAGCATTTGTGAATGCCAGAAAGTGGTTAGAACAAAAATAGAGTTTGAGGTTATTTCAAATTTAATTGAGGGGATATGAAAATATCCCCTCTTTTTTTATAAAATAGATTTGAAATAGACCTTTAATTTCCTATTTTGCAAGGAATATCCCATAAAAACATTCACAAACAAATGATCGAAATAAAAAGACTGTTTGATTTTCCATATTATCAATTGGAAAATCATCCCCTGGAAAAGGCATTAGGAACTAAATATAATGGTACCTGGGAAACCTTGTCAACACAACAATATGTAGACAAGGCAAATACTATTAGCCGGGGATTGCTTCGGCTTGGAGTAAAACCCAATGATAAAATAGCTCTGATATCCTCTTCAAACCGAACAGAATGGAATATTATGGACATTGGGATCCTTCAGTTAGGCGCTCAGGATGTTCCTATATATCCTACAATTTCAGAAGAAGATTATGAATATGTACTAAATCATAGTGAAGCAATCTATTGTTTTGTTTCAGATTTGGAAGTTCTGGAAAAAGTAAATGCTATTAAAGAACGTACCAAACTAAAGGAAGTTTATTGTTTTGATGAAATTGAAGGTTGTAAAAACTGGAAAGAAGTACTTGCATTAGGAGAAGATAAAAGCAATCAGGATGAAGTCGAAAAGCTGAAAAAGGCAGTTCAACCAGATGATCTGGCTACTTTAATATATACTTCCGGAACTACCGGGAGACCAAAAGGGGTAATGTTATCACACAATAATATTGTGAGCAATGTTTTAGGAAGCGCTTCAAGAGTCCCTTTTGAGTTTGGAACTTATACAGCTTTAAGTTTCTTACCAATTTGCCATATTTTTGAAAGAATGATCCTTTATCTATACCAGTATTATAGTGTATCTATCTATTTTGCTGAATCTATTGAAAAGATAAGTGATAATCTTAAGGAAGTTAAACCACATGTAATAACCGCCGTTCCAAGACTATTAGAGAAAGTCTATGATAAGATTATCGCCAAAGGTTCTGCCCTGGGAGGGATTAAGCAAAAATTATTTTATTGGGCTGTAGAACTCGGTTTGGAATTTGAGCCTTATGGTGCAAATGGCTGGTGGTATGAAACAAGATTAAACATTGCAAGAAAGATCATTTTTTCCAAATGGAAAGAAGGTTTAGGTGGAAATATAGAATTAATAGTTTCCGGAAGTGCTGCGTTACAACCAAGATTGGCGAGAGTTTTTGCCGCTGCAGAGATACCGGTTATGGAAGGTTATGGACTAACCGAAACTTCCCCGGTAATTGCAGTTAATGATCAAAGAAATCATGGGTTCAAAATAGGAAGCGTTGGAAAAGTGATCGATAAGGTACAAGTCAAAATTGCTGAGGATGGCGAGATACTTACCAAAGGACCTAATTTAATGTTGGGTTATTATAAAGAACCAGATAAAACCAATGAAGCTATCGATGAAGATGGATGGTTCCATACAGGAGATATTGGAGAAGTTGACAGCGAGGATTTTTTAAGGATTACCGACAGAAAGAAGGAAATGTTTAAAACTTCCGGAGGGAAATATGTAGCCCCACAGCTTATTGAAAATATCATGAAACAATCTCGTTTCATCGAGCAGATCATGGTTATTGGCGAGGGTGAAAAAATGCCTGCCGCATTTATTCAGCCAAATTTTGAATTTGTGGAAGAATGGGCAAAGCGAAAAAATATTGATATTGGAACCACCAAAGAAGAAATGATCAAAAACCCTGAAGTAATAACAAGGATTCAGGATGAAGTAGATTTTTATAATCAAAAATTTGGACATTGGGAAAAAGTGAAGAAATTTGAACTAACTCCAGAAGTATGGAGTATTGAAGGTGAGCATCTTACTCCTACCATGAAGTTAAAGCGTAGAAATATAAAAGAATTATACAAAAATCTTTATAATACAATTTACGAGCATTAGGAATTCGCATCATATACTTTCAATACCTGTTAAACTCCTCACATTTTGAGGAGTTTTTTTATGGCTTTAATGTAATTTTAGAAGTATTCTTTTCTATTAATAAAAAAATCACCTCATTTTATTATGCGCGCATAGTATTTTTTCTTAACTTTGAGCTTAATCATTATTGGGAATGAAGGAAAAAACCATCGATTATGTTTTGCGAGCCACCTGGATGGCCGTATCAAAAATGTATAATGAGGAAGCTGGTAAAGCTGGTAGCACGATGGCAACCGGTTTCGCGCTTTTAAGTATCGATCCGGAAAAGGGCACCCCCTCCACTTCTTTAGGTCCAAAAATGGGAATGGAAGCAACAAGCTTATCCCGTATTCTAAAATCTATGGAGGAAAAAGGACTTATTGTTCGCAGGAAAAATCCAAAGGATGGTAGAAGTGTGTTGCTTTATTTAACGCCTTTCGGGCAAGAGATGAGGGAATATTCCAAAGGCGTAGTTCTAAGGTTTGATGAGGTAGTTAAGAGCTCAGTGCCGGAAAAAGATCTCAAAACATTTATAAAAGTAGCAAAAACCATCACAGATCTGATTGTTGAAAAAAAAATCTACGATCCGAGTTTAAAATAAAAAGCAAATACATCTAATTCCTCCAAATTATTTGGCGGTAAGAAATTCATATTAAAAATTATAATAAAACTTACTCTATGAAACGAAGAATCAACAAAGTTGCAATCATTGGTTCCGGGATCATGGGAAGCGGTATAGCCTGCCATTTTGCCAATATTGGCGTGGAGGTATTGCTTCTGGATATCATCCCAAGGGAACTAAATGATCAGGAAAAGAAAAAAGGATTAACGCTGGAAGATAAACAAGTAAGGAACAGACTGGTAAATGACTCTTTACAGGCTTCTTTAAAATCTAAGCCCTCCCCTATCTATCATCAGGATTTTGCTAAAAGAATTGAAACCGGGAATCTTCAGGATGATATTTCAAAAATTTCAGAAGCAGACTGGATCATTGAAGTGGTGGTTGAACGCCTGGACATTAAAAAGAAAGTTTTTGATGATTTGGAAAAACATCGAAAAAAAGGAACTCTTATTTCTTCCAATACTTCCGGAATTCCAATTCAGCAAATGAATGAAGGCCGGAGTGAGGATTTCAAAAAACATTTCTGCGGAACTCACTTTTTCAATCCGCCACGATATTTAAGATTATTCGAAATTATTCCGGGACCTGATACCTCAGAAGAAGTTCTGGCATTCCTGAATGAATACGGCGAGAAATTTCTTGGAAAAACTTCTGTGGTAGCAAAAGATACTCCGGCTTTTATTGGAAACAGGGTTGGTATTTTTAGCATTATGAGCCTCTTTCATATGGTGAAAGAAATGGATCTTACAATTGAAGAAGTAGACAAGCTTACCGGTCCAGTGATAGGAAGGCCTAAATCTGCCACTTTTCGAACCGTTGATGTCGTAGGTCTTGATACGTTGGTACACGTTGCCAATGGGTTACATAAAGGTGTCCCTGCAGATGAGCAACACGACTTATTTGCCCTGCCGGACTTTATAGGCACTATGGTAGAGAATGAATGGTTTGGAAGTAAAAGCGGACAAGGTTTTTATAAAAAAATAAAGAATAAAGATGGTTCCAGCGAAATTCAGTCGCTGGATCTAAATACGATGGAATACCGTTCAGGGAAAAAAGCGAATTTCGCTACGCTGGAACAAACCAAAACCATCGAAAAGGTTGAAGATCGTTTTAAAGTTCTTATCAATGGCAAGGACAAAGCCGGAGAGTTTTACAGAAAAAATTTGTCGGCATTATTTGCGTACGTTTCCAATAGAATTCCGGAAATAACCGATGAGCTTTATAAGATAGATGATGCGATGAAAGCCGGTTTTGGATGGGAACACGGGCCTTTTCAAATATGGGATGCCATAGGAGTTGAGAAGGGTATAGAAATGATGAAGGAAGAAGGTTTCAAACCTGCTCCGTGGGTAAATGAAATGCTTGAAAAAGATGAAAAAAGCTTCTATACGGTAAAAAATGCCAATACGTATTATTATGATATTCCTAAAAAAGAACAGTTAAAAGTACCCGGACAGGATGCCTTTATAATTCTGGATAACATTCGGGAATCGAAACAGGTATTTAAGAACAGCGGTGTTGTTGTGGAAGATCTTGGCGACGGGATCTTAAACGTGGAATTCCGGAGTAAAATGAATTCCATTGGAGGTGATGTCCTAGATGGCTTGAATAAAGCACTGGACATCGCTGAAAGAGATTATCAGGGACTTGTAGTTGCTAATAACGGACAAAACTTCTCTGTAGGGGCCAATATCGGGATGATCTTTATGATGGCTGTAGAACAGGAGTATGACGAGCTTAATGCAGCTATTAAATATTTCCAGGATACTATGATGCGAATGCGTTATTCATCCATCCCAACTGTAGCCGCTCCACATGCGATGACCCTTGGCGGAGGTTGTGAACTTTCCATGCACGCAGATATGGTAGTAGCCGCGGCTGAAACCTATATAGGCCTTGTGGAATTTGGCGTTGGTGTTATTCCCGGAGGAGGTGGTTCCAAGGAAATGACCTTAAGGGCTGCAGATACTTTTCATAAGGATGATGTGGAATTAAACCGTTTGAGAGCCCATTTCCTCACGATAGGTATGGCAAAGGTATCAACTTCAGCATATGAAGCCTACGACCTGAATATCCTTCAAAAAGGAAAAGATATTGTAGTTGTGAATCCAGATAGACAATTGGCAATCGCTAAAAAGCATGCATTGCTAATCGCTGAAAATGGATACACCAAACCTATAATGCGAACAGATATTAAAGTTCTTGGAAAACAAGCACTGGGTGCCTTTTTAGTAGGAACAGATCAAATGTTCGCCGGAAAATATATAAGTGAACACGATAAGAAAATCGCCAACAAACTGGCTTATGTAATGGCCGGGGGAGATCTTTCAGAAGCTTCCTATGTAAGCGAACAATATTTGCTGGATCTAGAAAGAGAAGCTTTTCTTTCCCTTACAGGGGAACGAAAAACTCTGGAAAGACTGGAGCATATGATCAAGAAAGGGAAACCATTACGGAATTGATTGTATAGTGTAGAATGTATAATGAACTAAGATGAACTATTTTAAAGAGTTGAAAGTATGGCAGAAAGCTATTGATTTAGTGACAGATACTTATTTAAAAAGTATGACTTTTCCAAAAGAAGAAATTTACGGCCTAACATCACAAATTCGCAGGTCTGCAGTTTCTGTTCCTTCAAATATAGCTGAAGGTTGTGGCAGAAAATCAAATAAGGATTTCTCTAATTTCCTAGGAATAGCTCTTGGCTCTGCATTTGAATTTGAAACACAATTAATTATTTGCAAAAATATCGATTATATTAATGCTATTGATTTTCAAAAATTAGAAGAGGAAGTTCATTATATTCAGAATATGATAATCAAATTACAATCTACATTATAAGCAATAACAAAGTTCAATATACACTATACAACAAACAATGAATTTCAATATACACTATACAAAATACAACATACAATGACAAGAACAGCATACATCGTAAAAGCATATAGAACAGCTGTGGGAAAAGCTCCCCGCGGAGTGTTCAGATTCAAAAGACCCGATGAAATGGCGGCAGAAACCATCAATTATATGATGGAGCAACTGCCGGATTTTGATAAAAAACGCATTGATGACGTGATCGTTGGAAATGCCATGCCAGAGGCAGAACAAGGACTGAATGTAGGTCGGTTTATCTCTCTTATGGGATTAAAGATTGAAGATGTTCCGGGAATGACCGTGAACAGATATTGCGCTTCTGGATTGGAAACTATCGCGATTGCATCTGCTAAGATCCAAAGCGGAATGGCAGACTGTATAATCGCCGGAGGAGCAGAAAGCATGAGTTATATTCCTATGGGAGGTTATAAACCTGTACCGGATTATAAGCTTGCCAAAGAAGGAAATGAAGATTATTATTGGGGAATGGGACTTACTGCAGAAGCTGTTGCCAATAAATATAATGTCAGCAGGGAAGATCAGGATGAATTTGCTTTTAATTCCCATAAAAAGGCCTTAAAAGCACAGGAAACAAACCGTTTTAAAGAACAGATAGTTCCAATTAATATAGATCAAACCTACGTTGATGAAAACGGTAAAAAACAAACCAGATCTTATACCATAAATACAGATGAAGGACCCCGTGCCGATACTTCTAAAGAAGTTCTGGGTACACTTCGACCTGTATTTGCCGAAGGTGGAAGCGTAACCGCTGGGAATTCCTCGCAAATGAGTGACGGTGCTGCATTTGTGATGGTGATGAGTGAGGAAATGGTCAAAGAACTCAATCTGGAACCAATTGCAAGACTGGTAAGTTACGCCCCGGTAGGAGTTGAACCAAGGATTATGGGAATAGGACCGGTTTACGCAATTCCGAAAGCTTTAAAACAAGCAGGATTAAAACAAGATGATATTGCACTTATAGAATTAAATGAAGCATTTGCTTCCCAGTCCCTTGCGGTGATGCGGGAATTAGGTTTGGATCAAAGCCTGGTAAATGTAAACGGTGGTGCCATTGCAATGGGACATCCTCTTGGGTGCACCGGAGCTAAACTTTCAGTCCAAATTTTTGATGAAATGCGAAAACGTGACCTTAAAAATAAATACGCTATGGTTACTATGTGCGTAGGAACAGGACAAGGAGCAGCCGGGGTTTATGAGTTTTTTAATTAAGACGTGAGAAATGAGATATTAGAATTGAGATTTCAGGATCATGCCAATTGAAAAAGATAGTTTTTCTAATATTTTACTTTTTGAAAAAAAACAAACATAATATAAATATAATGAGATTTTGATTTCTTAAATCTAACGTCTCAAATCTAATATCTAAATAAGAATGAGCACAGAAACACAAAAAACACAATTGATCCGTGGCGGACAGTTCCTGGTAAAAGAAACCAAAGCTGAAGATATTTTTACTCCTGAAGATTTTAATGAGGAGCAAGAGATGATGAAAGATTCGGTTATGGAATTTATAGACCGCGAAGTCTGGCCGAAGAAAGAAGAGTTTGAGAAAAAAAATTATGCTCTTACTCAAGAGATCATGGAAAAAGCAGGAGAACTTGGTTTTCTTGGAGTTTCAGTACCGGAAGAATATGACGGACTGGGAATGGGATTTGTATCTACCATGTTGGTTTGTGACTATATTTCGGGAGCAACAGGATCTATTGCCACTGCATTTGGGGCACATACAGGAATTGGAACAATGCCTATTACCCTTTATGGAACCGAGGAGCAGAAGAAAAAATATGTCCCAAAACTGGCAACAGGGGAAGTTTTTGGAGCCTATTGCCTTACTGAGCCCGGAGCGGGAAGTGATGCGAATTCCGGGAAGACAAAAGCAGTACTTTCTGAAGATGGAAAATACTATAGCATAACCGGACAAAAAATGTGGATCTCCAATGCTGGATTTGCAGGTACGTTTATAGTTTTTGCCAGAATTGAAGACGATAAATACATCACAGGTTTTATAGTGGAGTATGACAAAGAGAATCCTAACGGAATTAGCCTTGGCGAAGAAGAAAAGAAACTAGGGATACACTCCTCATCTACACGTCAGGTGTTTTTTAATGAAACAAAAGTTCCTGTAGAAAATTTGCTTGCTGAAAGAGGTGATGGATTCAAGATCGCTATGAATGTTTTAAATATTGGGCGCATTAAACTGGCTGGAGCTTGTTTAGATGCACAAAGAAGGGTTATTGATGGATCTGTGAAATATGCCAATGAACGCGTACAGTTCAATACGGCTATCGCAAAATTTGGAGCTATCAAATTAAAATTAGCCGAAATGGCCACCGCTGCATATGCGGGGGAATCTGCCGTTTATCGTGCTTCCAAAAATATTGAAGACAGGATAGCTTTAAGAGTTGAAGAAGGAAATTCCCATTCTGAAGCCGAACTTAAAAGTGTGGAAGAGTATGCTATTGAATGTTCTATTTTAAAAGTTGCCTGTTCAGAAGATATTCAGCATTGCAGTGATGAAGGAATTCAAATTTTTGGAGGTATGGGCTTTTCTGCCGATGCTCCTATGGAATCTGCCTGGAGAGATGCCAGGATACCACGTATTTATGAAGGTACCAATGAAATAAACAGAATGCTCGCTGTAGGAATGCTCGTTAAAAAGGCGATGAAAGGACACGTAGATCTTTTAGGCCCGGCCACAGCAGTAGGTCAGGAACTAACAGGTATTCCATCTATGGACAAACCAGATTATTCTGAATTGTTTGCTGAAGAAAAAGAGATCCTTAAAAATTTGAAAAAAATATTTCTCATGGTTGCCGGAAGTGCCGTTCAAAAATTTGGTGCAGAACTTGAAGAACATCAACAGTTACTATTAGCCTCTGCAGATATTTTAATTGAGATTTATATGGCAGAAAGCACTATTTTACGGACCGAGAAGAATGCAAACCGACTTGGAGAGGACACTCAAAAAGAACAAATTGCAATGTCTCAACTTTATTTGTATAATGCTGTAGATAAGATCACTCAAAAAGCTAAAGAAGGAATTGTTTCTTTTGCTGAAGGTGATGAACAACGAATGATGTTAATGGGGCTTAAACGATTTACCAAATATCAAAATCAACCCAATGTAGTAGCTTTAAGAAATACTATTGCAGAAAAACTGACTTCAGAAAATAAGTACTGTTTCTAGGCTTTTCTCTTTATTGAGATTTTAATTTAGGGGATTTCTAAAAAGAATTTTAATTCCCCAGATAACTTCGGTTTCGGAGAATCTGGGAAATAAGGATTTTTGGAAATCCCTTCTTTTATGAAACCATCCTGCCTTTTTTCAAAATATACATCGAATACTACGTGATTTTTTAATAGCTTTAATTTTTGAACAAAAAATCTTCAGAAATATGAATGCGATTGATCCTGAAGTCCTTCAATATTTTTTGGGTGGAATAGTAACCCTTTTGGTAATCTTTATTATAATCTTCCAAATTCTTAAGAAATTAGGTAAGGATCCCAAAAATATTCTTCCGGCGAATCTTGCGAATCGCATTGGGGTCCCTTTGCTGGTATTTCTTGCTTCCCTTTTAATTAAATTTGCAATTTTAGGTAAATTCTTCCGGTTTGATTACACCTATGAGATTTTGGGAAGCCTTAGCACAATAGGATTTATCCTTAGTATTGCATGGTTTAGTATAATCGCCCTGAAAATTGCGAAATCCCGAATTTTGCTAAACTACGATGTAACAAGGGAAGATAATTTAAGTGCCCGGAAAATATATACCCAATTTATGATCCTGGAACGGATCATTATTTTCATAATAGTGATAATGGCCGTGGGAATTGCACTTATGAGCTTTGATAGTATTCGTTCTATAGGGGTAAGTGTATTAACATCGGCAGGGATTGCGGGAATAATCATTGGTTTTTCTGCACAAAAGGCAATTGGCACCCTCCTGGCAGGAATTCAAATCGCTATAACGCAACCCATAAGGATGGATGATGTTGTAATTGTAGATGGAGAATGGGGACGAATAGAGGAGATCAATCTTACGTATGTGGTGGTGAAAATATGGGATCAACGCCGCCTCGTAGTACCTTCCACCTATTTTATTGAAAATACTTTCCAGAACTGGACCCGCCAGTCGGCTGATATACTTGGAACGGTTTTCATATATACAGATTATGAGGTCTCCTTTGAAGCATTAAGGGGAGAACTCACAAGATTACTTGAAAGTTCTCCCCTTTGGGATAAAAAAGTCAATGTGCTTCAGGTAACCAAGGCCACTAAAAAAGCCGTGGAAATACGTGCTCTCATGAGTGCTAAAGATTCTGGTACTGCCTGGGATTTACGCGTCTTTATTCGTGAAAATCTACTGGTATTTTTAAAAGAAAATTATCCTGAAAGCTTGCCAAAAACCCGAATTTCTGTTTCAGATCCTTCCAAAGAAAATTCTTAATTATTTGTCCAAAGTTCTTCTTCAGGTAATAAACCACGAGAAAAATTAGCCGCTGTTTCAATTAATGCCAAATGGGAATAAGCTTGCGGAAAATTACCTAACAAACGCTTTGTCTCGAAATCAATATCTTCACTAAAAAGGCCAAGGTGATTGCTGTATGACAAAAGCTGATCAAACATTTCCTTTGCCCTTTTTCTCTCGCCAATTTTAAACAAGCTGTCTATAAACCAGAAGGTGCATATTGTAAAAGAAGATGTTGGTTTTCCAAAATCATCCTGATTTTTATACCGGTACATTAATCCATCTCTGCATAATTCCTTTTCTGTAGCTTTAACTGTACTTATAAACCTTGGATCCCGGGCGTTTATAAAACCATACTGCTCCATTAACAAAGTTGAAGCATCCAGATCCTTGGATCCATAAGATTGGGTGTAAGCCCCAACCTCATCATTCCATCCGTTCTTATAAATATCATCATGGATTTCTTTGCGAAGTGCAATCCAGCTTTCATCATTAATTCCTTTTCTAAGAATCTCCCCTATTTTAATGGCCCGGTCTACTGCAACCCAACATAATAACTTAGAAAAAACAAAGTGCCTGTCTTCTGTTCGAAGTTCCCAAATTCCCTTATCGGGGTTCATCCAGTGATCTTCCACTATTTTTACAATTCCGCGAACAATTGTCCATAATTCCTCACTGTTCTCCAGCGAAGTTTCAAATTGAATAAATTGTTGATAGATCACCTCCATCAAAATACCATAAATATCATTCTGCTTTTGAATATAGGCAGCATTTCCAATCCTTACCGGCTTTGATCCCTGATAGCCTTCCAAATGGGTTAGTATATGCTCTGTGAGATCCTTTTCCCCATTGATACCATACATGATCTGTATTTTTTCATCTTTATGAGGAATTAAGTTGATGATAAACTGAAGAAAATCGCTGGCCGATTTTGTATGTCCCAATCCTGCCATCACTTTTATAACCATAGAAGCATCCCTTATCCAGCAAAACCTGTAATCCCAATTTCTCTCTTCTCCTATAGTTTCAGGAAGTGAAGTCGTTACAGCTGCTAAAACCGCTCCGGATTTCTCAAAACTTAGTGCCTTTAAAACCAAAGCACTTCTTAATATTTCAGTATTATATTGCGTGTATTTAGTGGTTTTTTCACTCCAGTTCATCCAGTACATTTTGGTTCTCTGAAATTTCAAATAAGATCGATCCAGGTTCTGGGAGATCAATTTCTCGTGATAACCCAAAAGCAGGTATGCATTTTCTTCAAGGGTAATTTCTGTGTAATTCAAAACGTTTTCAAGATCGAAACTGGAGTAAAGGAATAGCGAATCATACCTTCCATCCTTAGTATAGCTCTTGATGTAAGCTCCTTTATTGTCAGAATATGTTTTTTCGCTGGAAAATTCAAGCCTTGGATCATATTTGACTTTTAAAACAGGTTTCCCTTTAAGGAGACGAAAAAACCTGATAATATCTGGCGGAGCATAATATGAACTATCTTCCCGCATATAACGCGGCATAAAATCTATTAGCTGAAAGGAATGCTCCCCGTTATCATAAACCGTGCTTACTATATTGGTTTGCCATAAATATTCCTGAGTTATCTTGTAATCATCAGTTACATCCACAGAGAAACTACCTCCTATTTTCTCATCCAGCAACTTGGCAAATACGCCTGCAGAATCAAAATGAGGTAAGCAACACCAATCTATAGAGCCGGTTTTCGATACAAGTGCGGCACTTTTACAATTTCCAATAATTCCGTAATCTAAATTCTTCATTTATTCTTAAAGTTCTTTTAAAAGGATGGCAAAGTAAATACAATTTCGGAAATTTAAGAAATATGATTTCCTGTAATACCCAGAATAAAAATAGTTATGAGCAAAACCATCATTTTATCCAATAGATTACCACTCCAAATAAATATTACAAAAGAAAAACTTCAGGTTACTCCAAGTGTGGGAGGACTTGCTACAGGTTTAAAATCATTTCATAGGGAAGGCGACAGTATTTGGATAGGTTGGAGCGGTTTAACAGAAGAAGAGATTCCTGTAAATTTAAAGGCGGAAATTAAAGTCAGGGCCAGAGAGGATGCCTGTATCACTGTTAGTTTTACAGCTGAAGAAATGGATGGTTTTTATTATGGCTTCAGCAACAGAAGCATCTGGCCACTGTTTCATTATTTTACAGAATATACCGAATGGGAATCCTGGCAATGGGAAATGTATAAAAAGGTAAATCAAAAATATGCTGACTCTGTAATTGAACATTACGAAGAAGGAGATAAGATTTGGGTTCATGATTATCAATTATTATTAGTTCCCAATATGATACGTGAGCAACGCCCTAATGCAACTATAGGATTTTTTAATCATATTCCTTTTCCTTCCTATGAGGTATTCAGAACTATGCCATGGAGGGAAGAAATCCTAAACGGAATGCTTGGCGCCGATCTTATCGGGTTTCACACCTACGACTATGAAAGGCATTTTTTGAGTTCGGTAAGACGTATCCTTAGACGGCCGGTAGAGTTTAATGAAGTAACACTCGCCAACAGGGTAGTAAAAGTGGATTCCTTTCCCATGGGAATTGATTATGAGAAATTTGAACAAACGGCTTTAAAACATCATGAAATTAGTGAGGACCAGGAAACTGAACTTCAGCAAAGACTAAATTTTCATAGAAAAAAATCACCAGATTCTCAACTAATTCTAAGTATAGATCGCCTGGATTACACCAAGGGAATTGCAAACAGAATTAGGGCTTTTGAATATTTCCTGGAAAAATATCCCGAATATATTGGGAAGGTACGACTGGTCATGCTTGCTGTCCCTTCCCGGTCGGATGTACCTCAATACCAACTTTTAAAAAAAGAAATAGATGAACTGGTGGGAAGAATCAATGGAAAGTTTGCAACCGTAAGCTGGATCCCAATATGGTATTTTTTCCGGTCGATGCCTTTTGAAAATTTGATTGATCTTTATACTTCTTGTAATATCGCACTCTTAACTCCAATAAGGGACGGAATGAATTTGGTTGCCAAAGAATATATCGCAACAAGAACCAATCAAACTGGAGTATTGATTTTAAGTGAAATGGCAGGTGCTTCGCACGAAATGAATGAAGCCCTCATCATCAATCCAAACAATTTCGAACAAATAGCAGATGCAATTTTACAGGCCATTAAAATGCCTAAAGAGGAACAAATTAGAAGAAATACATTGCTTCAAAAACGATTAAAGCGATATAACGTAGTTCGATGGGCAACCGATTTCATGAAAGCGCTCGATAAAACAAAAGAGAATCAACCTTCATTTAAAGCCATTCATATTTCACAAGAAATCCAGGAAAAAATCCTGACCAGCTTTAAAAATGCAAAAAATAGGATCCTCTTCCTGGATTATGACGGTACACTTGTGGGCTTTGAAGACAAACCCAACCTGGCAAAGCCGGATGAACAACTGCTTGATTTAATAAAAAAAGTTTCTAAAATAAAAAATACTAAAGTAGTTCTTATAAGCGGCCGGGATAAAGAAACCCTTGGGACATGGTGGAAAGCCCTACCGGTGGAATTAATTGCGGAACATGGAGTTTGGGTACGAAAAACGGGGAAGGAGTGGCAATTGAATGAAAAAGTACACAACAATTGGATGAAGAATGTAAGGCCTGTAGTGGAAACTTTTTGCGATAGAACACCTGGGACATTTTTAGAAGAAAAAAATTATTCCCTTGCATGGCATTATAGAAAAGCCGATCCTGAGCTGGGAGAAATAAGAGCAAATGAACTTTCCAATGTTTTAAAGGAACTCATTTCAAACCACGGATTAAGCGTCCTGGAAGGCAATAAAGTGCTTGAGATTAAAAGCAGCGGAGTTAATAAAGGGAAGGCCGCAGGAAAAGTTCTACTAAAAAAAGATTATGATTTTATTTTCGCAATTGGGGATGACTGGACAGATGAGTTCTTGTTCCAGGAGTTACCGGAAAATGCGATAACGGTAAAGGTAGGAGTCAAAAAAACAGCTGCATCCTATTATGTTGAAGATACAAACAAGGTTCGCGATTTACTTTTACAATTCTCCAGAGTACACTAAGTAACACTCAAGGAGTAGTTTAAATTTTTAAGAAAAAAAATTGTTAAAAACATTAATAAAACAGCTGTAAAATTATACCAAACTTAACTAACCAAAATCTGTTAACACGATAAATTGAACTAGTTTTACACGTACGTATTTTAACGAACCAAATAAATAAAAACATAATTATGAAAGCAGGAAAATTGTTAACAGGTTTAATATCAGGTGCAGCTATAGGAGCAGCGCTAGGATTATTGTTTGCCCCAAAGAAAGGTGCTGATACCCGTAAAAAAATCACTGAAACTAGTGATAACTACTTAAAAGACGCAAAAGGAAAATTCAATGAATTTGCTGATAGTCTCAATGAAAAGACAGAAGCATTAAAAGCTAAGGGAAAAGCAAATTTTAGCGATAATAAAGCTGAAGAAAAAATGAATCAGGCTAAAGCCGAAATTCATGAAATGAAATCTCGTTAGATTCATTTTTCATATTTTTTAAAGCCCCGAAAATTTCGGGGTTTTTTTATGTTTATAATTTTGTTTTCTTCAAATTTTCGAGTTTAATAAATCTTTCAGTAAATTAGGAACTTCTAATCTGAAATTTTATATAATGAATTTGAAATTATCCGCATTTAGCACACTTTTTCTAGTATTATTTTTTATTCCCCAAACAGGGAATTCACAGCAAACAGATTCCCGTATTTATGACATCATAGAAAAGGTTTCTGCAGAAAGATTGGAAAATGATATTCGCAAGCTTGCAGGTTTCGGCACAAGAAATACCTTTAGCGATACCGTTTCTACAACCCGTGGAATTGGAGCCGCCAGAAGATGGATCAAATCTGAATTTGATCAGGTCTCTACTAAATGTAACAATTGCCTGAATGTATTTTACCAAAAGGATTTTGTTACACCTGAAGACGGAAATAGAATTCCCAAAGAAGCCTGGGTTGTAAACGTTATCGCAATTCAAAAGGGCACTAAATATCCAAACCGCTACATCATAATGAGTGGGGATATAGATTCCCGAAATTCAGATACGATGAACTTTACCGATGATGCTCCCGGCGCAAATGACAACGCCAGTGGTATGGCCGGAACTATAGAAGCAGCAAGAGTATTATCTAATTATAAGTTTGAAAACAGTATTATATATGTAGGCCTTTCCGGAGAAGAACAAGGATTATTTGGAGGAAAAGGGCTCGCTGAATATGCGAAAAAGAATAACTGGGAGATTATAGGGATCTTTAATAATGATATGATTGGAAATATTGAAGGTGTGGATGGTGTTATCGACAACAGAACTTTCAGAATTTTTTCTGAACCTGTCCCTCCTACTGAAACCGAACAGGAAAGAAATATGAGAAGATTTTATGGCGGAGAGGTTGATGGTATTTCCCGGCAACTTGCAAGATATGTTCATAAAACCACTGAAATTTATATGCCAGAAATGAATCCTATGATGATCTACAGGCTGGACAGGTTTGGCCGTGGAGGCCACCATCGCCCTTTTAATGATTTGGGATATGCCGGAATTAGAATCATGGAAGCCCATGAAAATTATACACAGCAACATCAGGATATTAGAACGGAAAATGGAATTAAATATGGGGATGTAGTAGAACACGTGAATTTTGATTATGCTGCCAAATTAACCGCTGTAAATGCTATTAACATGGCAAGTCTTGCCTGGGCGCCCCCAGCTCCTAAACAAGTTGAAATTGGAGGAATTGTAGAACCGTCTACGAAATTACAATGGGAAAAAGTAGATGGAGATATAGCCGGATACAAAATTTACTGGAGAGATACTACCGCTCCTCAGTGGCAGTATTCAAGATTCGTGGGAGATGTAAACGAATTTACCCTTGAAGGGATCGTGATTGATAATTTTTATTTTGGAGTTGCTTCTGTTGCAAAAAATGGGCACGGAAGTGTAGTGGTTTTTCCTTCAGGCACCTTTAGATAATAGTGTTGATTTGATTTGATTTCCTTTTCAAAAATCTTGATAAAGCGCTATCAAAATGACCGCTTAAGGACAATAAAAATCTACAGATGAAACTTCTTTCAGAAAATCTTTTAATATAAGAAATGAATATATAGATGTTATTTATGTAGGCGAAAACAATAAAATAAAAAGATGAAAAAGTCATTAAAATCCATCGTATACCTCCTATCGGGTATAATAATACTCTCTTGTGGAAATAAGAACAATAAAGAACAGTCTGAAACAGCAGAATCTTCTAAAATAACTTTAGATACTTTACAGGAAAAAACTGAAGTCGAGGAGCTTTCAGATTCCCCAAGGCATCACGAATGGGTAACCCTTTCTCACGGCGATAGGGAATATCAGGCATTCGTAGTATATCCTGAAACAGATGAGAAAACAAAATCTGTTATCGTTATTCACGAAAATCGCGGACTGAATGATTGGGCCAGGTTGTTTGCAGATAAACTTGCAGAAAAAGGCTACCTGGTAATTGCTCCAGATCTTATATCTAATACTCAGGAAGGAAAAAGACGCACAACAGATTTTGAAAATCCAGATGCTGCAAGAGATGCTATTTATGCTTTAGATCCGGACCAGGTATCAGCAGATCTTGATGCCGCCTATAATTATATAAAAAATGATGCAGCTTCTACCGGAGAAGTTGCGGTCGTAGGATTTTGTTGGGGTGGCTCCCAAACCTTTAGATATGCTACTAACAATCAGGATATAACTTCGGCTCATGTATTTTATGGAACTGCTCCGGATGATGCGGATGCGCTGGCAAAAATTACAAAACCGGTCTATGGCTATTATGGTGGTGATGATAACAGAGTGAATGCTACTATCGAACAAACCCAAAAATATATGAAGGCTGCCAATAATCCCTTTGATTATGAGATCTATGAGGGAGCTGGACATGCATTTATGAGAAGTGGCCATCAACCCGACGGCGGTGAAGCCAATAAAAAAGCCCATAATGCTGCCTGGGAACGGTTGCCGAAGCTTCTATAGAAACCAATATTTGATTAAACAAAACCCTATGAAAAGATTTATAATTCTGCTTTTAATAGTCAGCCAGAGTTTGGTAGCCCAAAACAAGTCTAATCTTGAACTGATAGATATCTATGATCTTGAATATGTTTCAGACCCTCAAATTTCACCTGATGGAAAGCAAGTAATTTACGTTCGGAACTTCAAAGATATTATGACAGATAAAAATTTGTCTAACCTTTGGATTGCCAATTTTGATGGAACAAGAAACCGGCCTTTAACGACAGGAAACAGCAGGGATTTCAACCCTATCTGGTCTCCGGACGGCAGCAAGCTCCTTTTTAGATCTAATACGGATGGAGGAATGAAGCTCTATTTAATGTGGATGGATACTAACCAGAAGATGGTTCTTAGTGATGCCCAGGAGTCTCCCGGAGCTATTTCGTGGAGCCCAGATGGAGAAAAAATTGTGTTCACAAAATTTGTTCCATCAGAAAAAGCTTCGATAATAAAACTTCCGAAGAAACCCGAAGGAGCAAAATGGAATGAAGGCCCGAAATACATTACCGAAATGAATTATCGTGGTGATGGGGCAGGATATCTGAAAACCGGAAATTCTCAGATTTTTGTACTCTCAACCGATGGTGGAACTCCACGTCAATTAACAAATTCTGAATTTGACTATGAAAGCCCGGTTTATGGAAAGGATGGAAACACATTGTATTTTTCAGCAAATATGCAGGAAGACAGGGAACTGGATCCATTGAATTCTGAAATCTATAAGATGGATATTCCATCAGGGAATGTTACAGCACTTACAGAAAGACAAGGACCGGATGCTAATCCTGTTGTTTCTCCTGATGGAAAGAAGCTGGCTTATGTAGGATTTGATGATAAATTACAGGGTTATCAGTTAAGTAAGCTTTATGTAATGAATACAGATGGAACCGGAAAACAACTTATCTCTTCTAAATTTGACAGAGATATCAATGGAATCCAGTGGGGAAAGAGTGGTAAGGAAATTTACTTTTACTATGATGACCAGGGAAGCACTAAACTGGCAAAAATGGATCTTTCAGGAAATGTAACCGATTTAACTGCAGATCTGGGTGGGCTCTCCCAGGGAAGACCCTATAATGCAGCATCTTTTAGCGTCGCCCAAAATGGTAATTACGCATTTACTTCAGGAAAAAAGGCAATGCCTGCAGATCTCGCTGTAGGAAGTAAAGGAAACACAAGGGTTTTAACCAATGTCAATGAAGACCTTTTTTCATTTAAAAATTTAGGGAATGTAGAAGAGATCAAGTGGAAATCATCTTTTGATCAAAGAGAGATACAGGGATGGATAGTTACTCCTCCCGACTTCGATCCTTCCAAAAAATATCCGATGATCCTTGAGATCCATGGTGGCCCCTTTGCCAGTTACGGTAATGTTTTTGCGGCAGAAATACAGTTGATGGCAGCCGCGGGATATGTTGTGTTTTATACCAATCCCAGAGGAAGTTCTGGTTATGGCGAGGAGTTCGGGAATTTGATCCATCATGATTATCCGAATAATGATTATGATGATTTGATGTCTGGAGTAGACGCTCTTATTGCAAAAGGATATGTAGATCCTGAAAATCTTTTTGTGACAGGTGGTAGCGGAGGTGGAGTTTTGACAGCCTGGATAGTTGGAAAAACGGATCGTTTCCGTGCAGCCGTAGTGGCCAAACCGGTTATTAACTGGTATAGTTTCGTTTTGTATGCCGATAATCCGGGGTATTTTTATAAGTACTGGTTCGGCAAAAAGCCCTGGGAAGATCCTGAAAGTTATTTAAAAAGATCTCCTTTAACCTATGTTGCCAATGTAACAACTCCTACCATGCTATTAACGGGAGAAGAAGACTATAGGACACCAATTGCTGAATCTGAGCAGTTTTATGCAGCATTGAAAATTGAAGGTGTAGAGACTGCCATGGTAAGAATTCCGGGAGCATCGCATGGTATAGCGAGTACCCCCAGCAATTTAATGGCTAAAGTTGCGGCCATTCTTGCCTGGTTTGAAAAATATAAAGAAGAATAAATCCTTAAAACATAAATATGAAAATCCGGAAACCTTCCAGTTTCCGGATTTTTTGTTTTTTATATAGCAATAGAAACTCCCGTATTACTGGTATTCTGCATTTATATACTACTTCAGTAACCTACTACACTTCTCATAAATCGCCCACCGATTAAAAATCTATTAAATATAAATCCCAAAATTTTATATGAATAGCCTAATATTTTGAAAAATACAATCGAATCACCAACTTTATCAACAAATTATTATTTAATTATAAATTAACAACAATTTAGCCAAACCTTAATAGAAATGGGCGAACACTTATTGTAATTTGAGTTCTGAAATATTTACTAATCAAAAACCAAAAAATTATGGCAGAACTTAAAATTGAAAAGAAAAAACCCGTTTGGCCTTGGATCCTCCTTGGGTTAATAATACTGGCGGTAATCCTGTACTTTGTTTTAGCAGATAATGATACCGATGATGTTGATGATGTTGATGATAATACAGAACAGATCATAACTTCAGAACCTGAAGAGGACTATTCCGAAATGGATACTGCTACGTGGGAAGATGATAATCTCTCTGGTGATGACAGCGTTTCGAAATATGTTGCTCATATTGGTGATACGGAAAAAATGGGTATAGACCATAAATATAGTAGTGAGGCTTTGATCCTTCTTGTAAATGCCCTTGAAAACAGAGCAGAAGAAGCGAACATCAATACGGATGTTGAAATGCAGGAACTAAAGAGTGATGTAAGGGATATCAAAGAAGATCCTCAATCTCTCGATCATGCAAATTCTATTAAGAATGTGGGAATGAAAATAGTTAGCCTTATGGATAGGATTCAGAATGAGAAATTTCCGAATATCTCACAAGATGTTCAGGAAGTAAGAACGGCAGTACAAAATATTCAGCCTTCAACTCCTACTCTTGATCAAAAAGATGCAATGAATTCTTTTTATAAAGAGGCTGGAGATGTATTACAGAAAATGAAAATGAGCTAATTAAAAAAATAGAGAAATTATGGCAAGTAATAACGAGAATAATAATAACAGAAATAGAGACAAACATTTGTTCTACCTCAATGAACTTTCAGATTATAAAGTTTCAAGCGATGATCCGGATGTTCGGGGCTGGAAAGTGAAAGATGTTGACAACCGTGTAATAGGAAAAGTGGACAATCTCCTTGTAAATAAGCAAACAGAGCGCGTTGTTTATCTGGATGTAGAAGTGGACAAGAGCATAATTGAAGCTGGCCACGATCCATACAAATCTTCTGCGAGCGAAGGAGTTCATGATTTTATAAATAAAGATGGTGAAAACCATATTATAATTCCCGTCGGTCTTGTAAAGTTAAATGAAGATGACAAGTTTGTATATACAGACAAAGTCAATCATAGAACCTTTGCCGAGACTAAAAGAATGGAGAAAGGTTCTAATGTAAACAGGGAATACGAAGTAGTTGTTTTAGAATCTTATGATCGGGATACAAATTATTCCAGTGATCCAAACAGAACTTCTGGAGACCGCAATACAATCACCAACGACCGCGACAAAGACGGAGAAAGAAATACCGCGACAAAAGATCGGGATAGTGAGGGAGACAGGGAAACAAAACTTACCGGGGACAACGCTGCAGGTAGAAGTAACCGCAAGGGAACTGATTTGGGAGATTCAGATGTTTCTCGTTCCGGTTCCACAGTTGGACAAACCAAAGAAAGCAGAAGCGGACATGAAAAAGTCAATAATGATGATAATCATTCTGGTAATAAAAGAACAGATTTTGCTCAAGAAAACAGAGGAGATTCAGATCTTGGGAATTCAAAATCAAAATCCGGCTCCACGTCAGGAAAAAAGAGTGATTTTGACGAGGATACTGAAAGAAAAACAACAGATAGTTCTTTAGACAAAAGGAAAAGTTCAAAAGATGATGATAACGAAGACTTCTATAACAAAAAAGATTTCGACGATAGTAATTACCGAAGAAAAAAATAAATTATCACAAAGGGAAACTGAAAGGTTTCCCGATTTTTTGTTTCACATAGAAATTTTTTGAAAGAAACTCCTGTATTTCTATTATTCTGCATTTATAAATCCATTTCAGTAACCGCTTAAACTGCCTGGGTCTTTTGAATCTAAATCATGATGACAAGTATGTTATTACCGATAAAGTTAACCATAGAAACTTTGCAGAGAATTAAAGAATGGAAAAAGGCTCTAAGGTAAACAGGAAATATCAAGTAGTTGATTAATACTACTTCTCCTTTTCTATTTGCCGGAAGAAAAGCTGAGAAATAGGGATAAGCATTAATCCTGAAAATAATAACAAAATGAACGATACCCTTAAATTAAATAAATGGGCAAGATATCCAATAAGTGGTGGCCCTAATAACATTCCAATGATGCCGTAAGTGGCAATTATAGAAATAGCCATTCCAGCTGAATATTTTTTTGAAGTTCCCGCCAGAGAAAATGTCATTGGTATAATAGCCGCTACCCCAATTCCAACCAGACTAAAACCTAGTATTGCCGGCCAGAAATAGGGAAAAATAATCATAAGCAACATTCCGGCAGATATAAATGAGGAACTTATCACATACATTCTTTTCATCCCTATTCTTTCAATGATCTTGTCGGAAAAAAATCTTGAAAGTGCCATAAATGCCATGAAAATAAAGTAGCCCAAAGTAAATAGATCCTCTTTGACCACTTCCTTAAAATAAACACCGCTCCAATCGAACATTCCTCCCTCACATACGGCGGCAAAGAAAATCAGTATTCCTAAATAGAGTATAAATTTATCCGGTTTGCCCAGTATCAATTTATTGCCCTGCATAGCTCTGTCTTTTTTCAGTAAAAAACGGTATACAAAGAAAGAAGTCAACAAAGAAAATACAGCGACAATAATTAAATGGGTATCCATTGAAACATTCAGTTTGATCATTAGGGTAGCAAATCCTACACCCCCCAAGCCTCCCGTACTCCATAGGCCATGAAAAGAACCTATAATCTTTTTATCAATAGATTTTTGAAGCGTTAGGGATTGGGTATTCATAGAAATATTTAGAATTCTCATGCAAAAGGAAAACAGGCAAATTCCAAAGATCATTGCCGGCAAACTATCGGCCATTCCAATAAGGGCCAGGGATATTACAAATAAAATAAAGGAGATTTGTAACGGAAAACGGCTATCAAACCTGGAAACAAGCCAGCCGGAAATAGGAAGTCCCAGCAAGGAACTAATTGGCATAGCAAGAAGCAGGTTCCCCAGCTGAGCCTCATTGAGATCGAAATACATTTTTATTGTTGGAATACGTGATGCCCAGGTAGCAAAGCCAAAGCCTGCCATAAAAAAATACAAGCTCAAAGAAATTCGCTGATTTTTTATTGATTCCATAAGAATTCATCCAGAATACAAATATCACAGCAAATTTTGAAAGAATACGATTTAGCGATCAGATTTTAAGGAAATAAAATTCTAAGATCAATCCAGTAGCGATAACTGAATACGTTTTCTTACTTCATCCACTTCAACAACAGTAATAGTTAATTCCTGTCCTAACTTTACAACCGAATTCACATCACTTATGAACCCACTTGCAAGTTTTGAAATATGTATAAGGCCACTTTCTTTGATCCCAATATCTACAAAACACCCAAAATTGGTGATATTGTTTACTATTCCCGGTAATTTCATACCGGGATTTAAATCGGTTATATTTTTCACCGAAGGATCAAATTTGAACTCGGTTTTTATTTTTCGTGGATCAACTCCGGGTTTTTCCAGTTCCTTTATAATATCGGTTAAGGTTGGCAAGCCAAGATCAACTTGTATATATTTTTCTAAAGGTATTTTTTTAAGTACTTCCTTATTTCCGATAAGTTCAGAAATCTTAAGGCGTTGATCCTTTGCAATTTCTTCTACTATATGATAACTTTCAGGGTGAACTGCAGAATCATCCAAAACATTTTTAGGGTTTTTGATCCTTAAAAATGCTGCAGATTGTTCATAAGCCTTTGCCCCTAAGCGAGGTATCTTAAGCAATTCCTTTCTGGATTTAAGATTTCCGTTTTCTTTTCGATAATCTATAATATTACCGGCTAATCCGGGCCCTATCCCAGAAACATAAGAAAGCAATTCTTTACTTGCCGTATTTACATTTATGCCTATTCTATTTACACAACTCGTCACCACATTATCCAGCTTATCTTTGAGTTTAGCTTGATCTACCTCGTGCTGATACTGCCCTACTCCTATCGACTTCGGGTCTATTTTTACCAATTCTGCCAGGGGATCACTTAATCTTCTCCCAATAGAAACGGCGCCACGAACGGTAATATCGAACGAAGGAAATTCTTCTCTTGCAATTTTTGAAGCAGAATAAATGGAGGCCCCTGCTTCATTTACCACAAAAACAGAAAGTTCCTTCAAACCTGGTATTTTCCTGATAAACTCCTCGGTTTCACGGGAGGCAGTTCCATTTCCAATAGAAATCGCTTCAATATTATAAGCCTTTACAAGAGAATCTATCTTTCGCCCTGCAATTTCAAGTTCTTTTTGTGGCGGATGCGGATAAATGTTCTCATTATGCACTAGTTGCCCGTTTTCATCCAGACACACCACTTTACAACCAGATTTAAAACCGGGATCTATGGCAAGTATGCGTTTCCCACCCAGGGGTGGTGAAAGCAGCAATTGCTCCAGGTTGTTGGCAAATACAAGAATTGCATCTTTATCTGCTTTGGCTTTAGCTTCCGATAAAAATTCGGTAGAAAAGGACGGTTTTAATAAACGTTTATAGGAATCTTCAATGGCTTCCCTTATATATTTTTTGCTGTTATTAGCGCCACTTTTAAGGATTATCCCTGAAATTAGATCTAAAGACTGAATAGTGTCCACCTCGATTTTTAGTCGCAAAATCCCTTCACTATAGGCACGAAACATCGCAAGAAATCTATGTGATGGTGTTTTTTTTAAAGGTTCTTCCCAATCAAAATATTGCTGAAATTTTTGAGCTTTTTCGGTTTTCTCTTCAGTTTTTACAACTTTTGTACGAATAACTGCCTGACGCTGATAAAGCTTTCTGATAGCATCCCTTACAAGTTGATTCTCATTAACCCATTCAGCAATGATATTTTTAGCGCCCTCAATAGCTTCCTCAACCGACTTTACCTGAGCGGTTATAAACCGCATTGCTATAAGTTCAATATTTCCTTCCTTTTGAGACATCAGTATTTTAGCAAAAGGTTCAAGACCTTTTTCCCTGGCAGCATCTGCCTTTGTTTTACGGGTCTTTTTAAATGGAAGATAAAGGTCTTCTAAAACGGCAAGTGTAGCCGCTTTTTCAATTGCCATTTTCAACGCCTTTGTCAATGCCTTTTGCTCTTCAATAGCCTTTAAAATAGTTGACTTACGTTTCTCTAGTTCTTTAAAATTCCCGAGCAAATCTGAAATATGCTCTATCTCAACTTCATCAAGGTTCCCCGTTAACTCTTTTCTATATCGGGCTATAAATGGAATTGTAGCATCATTGGAAAGTAGCCTTAATGTATTTTGAATGGATTTCTCAGGAAAATCTACCTGAGATTTAATGAAATCTAATAGCTTCAATTGATTCGGTTTTAAAAAAATTATCGTAGGAAAAGGAAACAAATATAAAGCTTCGAATCACAAATTGAGCATTCTAAATAAACATTCCATTAAGTGATCCCAATTTTTATGGAGTGTGCAATCGCTTTCTCACTGTGTTTAAAATAACAGGTTTCCACTTTTAAACTTTTTATATTTTCAAGCGTCTTATGAATATTGACTTTCCTTTTTCTCCCCGTTTGGCGAAGGTATACAGCTTTTATATTTTTTGGGAAAATTTTACAGATGCGTTCATAGATAAAGGCATCTTGTTGGGAATCGTCTCCTAAAAGTATATACTGCAGGTTTGGGTAAAAGGAAATAATATCTTTTATCTTTTCAAATTTATGATCGTGGTTTCCTCTACCGGTAAAAAGAAAATCTGAAATTCCTGTTTTAATTTTTTTAAGTTTCACGACTGCCTTAGGGAGCTCGTGAATTTCAACAAAATCATTGATGAAACCATACAGATTCCATTCGCTGCTGGAAACATAGAAAAAGGAATTAGAGCCGGTTTCATTTTCCTGCCCTGCGGAACTCAAATGCTTATAATGCTTTACTACATCATCAAATATCTTCCTTTTTTCAATATTTTTTAAAAGCATTACGTACAATTTTTTTAGGAAATTGTTGCTGTGGGAAATAAGAAAGGTATCATCAATATCTGAAATTATCCCAAGTTTACTCTCGAAAGGCTTCAGGATTTCGCCTTGTTGAATGATACCTACGGTATTGACTTCATAAGAAACACAGTAGGTATGCCAACCGCTTTCCAATGGCTCAAAAAATGGAATATCAAATCTAAAATAACCATCATCAAGGGTTTTGGTGGTAACTTCCTGGTTTTTAAACTTTAGGGTTATTGCAATATTTTTAAGCGGTTTTATTCTAAACATATGAATTATGGAAAAAGCGTGTCGAATTCCTTTTCGATCTGATCTATATTTATCCGGGGCCCAGGATTCAAAAACGTGACCAAAAACAACCAATTGATTCCCGTTTGCATACCCTCTATATAATTTTAGATCATATTTCATCCTATTTGCGTTTTATTAACTCTTATGATGAACCAAATTAATTAATTTTGGAAACAAATTGAAACTATGTCGGGTATTAAAAATGTTTTATTGGTAGTTAACCCAATTTCGGGAGCTTTGGATAAAGCCAATCTCATTCAGCAAATAAAATTAGAAGTCGAAAAAATAGATGCACGCTTATATATTTTTCAAACAACTAAAGAAGGAGATTTGCTTAACCTTGAAAAACGCATTCAGGAATTGAAACCTTGCCGAATTTTGATTGCCGGAGGAGATGGAACTATAAAATTAACCGCCGAAGCATTGAAAGGTGAAGACATTCCGGTTGGAATTATTCCCGCAGGATCTGCAAATGGCTTAGCGTCTAATCTTAATTTACCTATAAATATAGAGGAGCAAATTCATATTGCTTTGGGCAACACATTTCAAAAGATAGATATAATTTTGATCAATGATGAATATTGTTTGCATATGGCGGATTTTGGAATTAATGCAGAACTCATTGGTAAATATGCAGGATCCACTATAAGGGGTAAACTTGGATACGTATTACATTCTATTCCAACATTATTTGAGAGCGAATATCCATTTCAGTTTGAGATTAAAGCAAACAACCAGACATTCAAAAAAGAGGGAATTCTTTTAGCCATTGCAAATGCCAATTCTTACGGAACCGGGGCCCACGTGAATCCCAAAGGGAAAATTGATGATGGGTTCTTCGAGGTTTTAATCTTCAAGCACTTTGATATTATCAAAATATTAAAAACCCTTGGAAATGAAGTTGAATATGACCCGGAATTCATGGAAACAATAAGTACAAAAGAGGCAAAAATAAGCTGTGCTACTCCTGTTGCCTTCCAAATTGATGGAGAATATTTAGGAAAAAAGGAATTGATTCATGCCGAAATACTGCCCAATAAGCTAACCATTGCAGTTCCGAAGAAAATTTATTGAGTGTTGTTTATTTTTTCAGTGGCATAAAGACTACCGCTTTCCATTCCATGGCCTCCCCTCCCATCCTTGGGTTGCTATAAAATATTTCCAGCGGAAGATTTTCAACTGCGATGTTTTCTCTTTTTGCTTTTTCCAATAGATCCAGCCAAGTTAAGTGAGATAATCTGTAATTACCGTTAAAAACAGCTTCTAAAGATGGTTTTGAATCTATTCGCTTTAATCGGATTGGTTCAACGGCGGTAAGACCTTTTTTGGTGTTTATTGGAAAACAAAAATCGAAGGTGATCTCATTGGTTTCCAGATTCCAGGAAGTTACTTTTAACATTGGATACCCTTCGAGTTTAAGCTCATAACTTTCAATAAATTCCTCCAATTTGTCTATTGTAGCCATCATCGCTGTTGCCTTTTTTTCAATTGTCGTGGTGGAAGTGATACAGGCACAATTAAATGCCGGATTGGAAGCGGTATCTTTTAAAGTGATTTTGTAATAATTTTGATGCGTGTTAATTTTAGTATTAATGGCATTCAAATTTGTTTTAAGTATCGCTATTTTCTCACTTCTGGCGAACGGATTTAAGATCTCCAACCGGTGCTGTAGACTATTTTTTTTATCTAAAGTATTCACCGTTACCTGAGTTACAGAATCGTTTACAAAATCAAAATTCCAATCGAGAATAAGATGATTTCCATTGTGAAGATCAACCTGCTGCACTACATTCTTAAAAGGCTCTTTTTCCAGAGTTTGAACATTAGAATTAGGATCATCTGCACTGAATTTATCAATATTAAGAATTTCATGATACACAGCCCCAGATCCATATTTAGTTTTAAATCTAAACTGGTGATCAAATTCCTTAATAAACAGAAACCAACTTAATCCAATGACAACCAGACTTAAAAAAACTACAGTTAATTTTTTCATACGTTTAATTAGCAGCAATTGGATCTTTAGAATTTTTCATTTTAAGGGTATTTACCAGGTAATCTCCTAGTTTTGCCCCCTGGTCCATTCCTACCTCAACAGCCGAACGATAATGAATTCCACCGTACATCCTACTCATAGCCGCCTCCTGGGCGGCGTGGTTAAATGACTGGAATTCTCTAACCGGCAATCCATAAATAACTTCTGTATCATCGCTAAAACTAAAGTTTTCGCCAAAAATGTGTGTAAGAGCTTTAGCAGCAGCACCGGAAATAACCGAATGTCCGCTGGAATATTCAGGAAAAGGTGGAGTTTGTAACACGGGTGCCCAATTTTCATCTATATATTTTGTGATGAGCGTTTCCGGACGTACAAGATTACTTCTGTATTTTTCCTCCCAACAGCTTATAAAACCATCTGCAATTGCAAGAGAGGTTTTTGTATAGGCATAAACAGATTCTTCAAAATCGGCGGCGGCTTTCTTACTGGCTATTTTAGTAATTCCCATCCAGTGACCACCAGGGGTGATTTTTTTAGTTGCAAACATAAGATGTCCCCGGGTTACAGAAACATAGGGATTACAATCCCAGAATTGAGCGATTTGTAATTCTTCACTCTCATCCCCATCTTCAACCATTTTATTTTTTATGGTATATACCTCCATTAATTCATCGTGAAATTTGCTGCCTTTTTCCATTGAAAACTCCGGAGGTGGTATTGGGCGAAATTGACTTGCAGTATCCATTATAAAAGGTCGAATCTTGTCCCAATGAGGCTCAATCCCATCCATATAGGAAGGTGGCGTTGGTTGCCATCTTTCCGGATTATCGCTTTGCACTGTAAATTTAGGCATGGTGCGGGTTTGTTTATAATTATCTTTATCCATCCAGGATTTTATGTGGTCAACAACTTCTGTTGCATAGGCCATAGAGCTTTCAAATTCTTGTGAATTCGTTTTCTTCCAATTTGAATATAAGCTATCCTTATATTGAATCATCTTATCTTCAGAGAAAATAAGATATTGGCTTATTTCAATATGTGCAATAAGCGCGGACATCCTGTAATTTAAATGAGATGTTCGCTTTGGTTTCGGAATAGAATCCAGTCCATTTAACTGGCCCGCAAGCGAATTGTAATTTGAACTGGACTGGGCTACGATTTCATATGCAGCGACATTGGCATATGCATATATTCTACTTGCAACCGGAGGTGAAAATATATCGTGAACCATGATATTGGTCACCTGATCTACGGATGCGTGCAATTCCTCTGCCGATACCTCTGCATATTGCTCCTCCTTATTACAAGAAAACAGTATCAACGTAGCAAAAAACAATGTGAATTTAAATCGATTCATTATCAATTGATTTTTTATAGTTTTTTAAGCCGTATACTTCTGCCTTACCATTATTTATAGTAACCAGCAAATATTTTTGATTATTGACTTCAATAATATTCAAATGCCGAACAGATTTATTTTGAAGATTTAATCCTAAAAGATGTCCGGATATAATTTCTTTTTCATTTTTAATTAGTGCTCCAGGAAACGAATCAAATCTTCCGTGATAAGGTTTAACTCCGAAGTAGTTTCCAGCAGCAAGGATATCTTTTTTACCATCATTATCAAAATCGTATTCAACGAAAGCCGTTAAAGGAGAAACCTGTAAACTGGAATCAAAAGGAACAAAAGTAAAAGAACCATTTTCATTTTTTAAATAACCGGATTCCAAAACATGCACTTCCAATAATTTTGCCTTATTTAATAAATCCCGGGAAAATACCTCTTCCACCGTTTTTCCTGCGAATGATTTGTAGTGGGTAAACTTCTTTCGCATTAAAGAACTCATTTGACCAGAAAGTTCATCCAGGCCTTCCAGCGTGTAATATTCTCCGTTTTTATTAGAAGCAAGAATAGTTTCTGTTGAGCCATTGGTATCAAAATCATCATAATACATACGTAATGGAAATTTTTCCGATGCCTCAAACCTGGTATTTGTTCCCCAGTTTCCTAAAATATAATCAATATCACCGTCATTATCAATATCAAATGGAATTATTGCCTGCCAAAGGCCGTTTAATTTAGATGATGAAACCGAAATTTTCTCGAGTTTCCCCTTATTATTCTTAAAAAAAGTTGGTGACATCCATTCACCCACAACAATAAGGTCATCCCATCCATCATTGTCAAAATCTGTCCAGACGGCATCTGTAACCATTCCTGTTTTTGAAAGTTCATCGTTATTCACAACAGAAAAATTCCCGTTAGAATTAGTCAATAAATAAGACGTTGGTATGTTTCCAAAATCATAAGAAACGGCATTGCTTCCAATAAATAAATCGAGATCACCATCCTTATCAAAATCATTTGCCCGAATTACTGAAGAATTTTCATACATAACCGGAAGCGTACTCTCTATAAATAACGAATCCTTTTTAAGGAAAAATTTATCTAGCAAAGGTTTGGCCTTGCCGTAAAAATTACCACCGGCAGTACCAATTACCAGATCGTTTTCACCACTATTATTAAAATCTCCAATCACTGCAGATACATCTTCATTTACAGAATCTTTAACTATGGCCGCAGGGCTTTTCAATACAAAGGAAGTGTCGTTTTGTTCATAAATTGCAGAAGGGAAAAATTTTGAACTTCCAAAGTAAATATCACTTTTTCCATTCGAATTTAAATCCCCAACGGCAGTCGCCGGACCACGATCGGAAATTTTATAAGGAATAAGTTTCTGCGCATTAAAATCTAAATAATTATCCTCCTTATGGGTATAATCTATTCCTAAATTACCTTTTATCTTTTCAAATAATACCCGTGATTTTTTTTCTGGGCTGAATTCATAAATTCCTTCACTCATACCTGGTGTAATAACCAAAGTTTGATTTACACGAATGTTTCTTAAAGTTTCATAGGATTTATCCGGCCAAACAATTACAAGGGAGTCAACCTTAGAGACAGTTCCGTAACCAAAATGAATAATTGGCTCTGAAGAGGACTGAAAGCCTTTATAGGGAAAAAGTTCTTTAAACTGTAAGGTTCCATTTGAATATGAAAAAACTTTAGTACCAAACCCAAATACATTCTGTTTTTTATATTTAAAATTCAGTTTAAGATAATTCCTGTTTTTTGATTTATTGATATATAAGGTTGCCGACCCATTAATATTATTGGTAACAATATCAAGATCACCATCATTATCCAAATCCCCGTATGCTACTCCGGTAGAAATTATTGTGTCCTTCCGGATCCATTTCCCGGACTTATCCTCAAATTTTAAATCTCTTCCCCCTTTAAAAATAAAATTATGAACATTTCCGGAAGGCATTAAGGCCAATGCTTCCTTATCTACAAGGTTCGTGTTATTAATTTTTTTTCGGATCTGGTCATTGGAAAGAAACTTAATATAGTCTAAATCGTTGGGTCGTTTAGGAATTCCGTTGGAGATAAAAAGATCCTGTTCCCCGTCCAGATTATAATCTGCAAATAATGCGCCCCAACTCCAGTCAGTTGCTTCAATTCCGCTAAGCAGCCCGATTTCAGAAAAGAATTGCCCGTTTTGATTAATCTGAAGCATATTTCGCGGATATTGATAATGGTACCCGAAACGCTCAGTTCTCATCTCTAACATTTGTGTATTTTCATCTCCTTCTGAAGCTTTTAAAACCTTTTCATCTTCAGCAAGCATATCTAGCGTAATAATATCCGGGTAGCCATCGTGGTTTAAATCTGCAACATCATTTCCCATAGAGAATTTACTTGTGTGTCCAAAGTATTCCTTTAAACTTTCTGTAAAGGTCCCGTCTTGATTATTGATGTAATAATAATCATCTTCGTGGAAATCGTTCCCTACATAGATATCCGGCCAGCCATCCTGATTGAAATCTGCAACAGAAATGCCAAGCCCATACCCATTAACTCCTCCAAAAATTCCCGCTTCTTCACTCACATCGGTAAATGAACCTCCGTCATTTCTCAAAAGTTTATCTCCGGTAGCATATGTACGCATATTTCTCAAATCGGCTCGTCCATAGGATTCCTGCGTGTGGATTGCATGATTCAATAAATATAAATCCAGATCACCATCCAGATCATAATCAAAAAAAACAGCAGAAGAACTGAAAGATTCGAAATCTAACCCATATTGTTTAGCGCTTTCTGTAAAGGTTCCATCTCCGTTATTGATAAATAATTCATTATGACCATTAAAACCGTTAATTCCAACCACCGCGCATACATAAATATCCAGGAGGCCATCTCCATTAACATCGGCCATGGTTACCCCTGTATTCCAGGTACTGTTTCCGGTAATATTAGCTTTTTCTGAAATATCTTCAAATTCAAGATTGCCTTTATTCAAATACAATTTATTCTTAACCTGATTTCCAGAAAAGAAAATATCCGGTAATCCGTCATTGTTGATATCTCCAATAGAAACCCCACCCCCATTGTAGAAATACATGTAATCCAATATATTCTGATCTTCAGATTCAGTAAGAATATTGGCAAATGAAATTCCAGATTTATTGGCTGGTAGATCCTCAAATAAATAACTTTCCTTCTCTCCGCAACTATATAGCAGAGAAATCAATACAATGATGAAATATTTACTTTGCATTTAATTTAAATACCTTAGGTTTTTGATTGTTAATAGCTGTGATGATATAGCTGTCTCCGTTTTTATCTCGAAATTTCTTCAAATGCTTGATTTCATCTTTTACAACAAATCCACTCTTAGTGTAATCCTGCCAGGTAAATTCCATATTCCCCGCTCCAAGCAAAACATTACCGTAGCTGGCATCGAGACGTGAGAACTGAGGTTTAAATTCGAAATTATTACCTCCCATTATAAGATCTAAGATTCCGTCTCCATTAACATCTGTGCAGGTAATCCCACAAACACAGGACAACTGAACCCTTGACGGCAAAATTTTAGTCTCAAATTTTCCGTTTCCTAAATTTACAGCAATGATCGTTTCTCCCATCACCGACTCTTTTACAATTGAATTATCGATAACATCTGCCGGAAATAACTCCTGAATAGAACGCCTGGCATAATCGGCTGCTTTAAGGTTTTGCTTTCTTAAGGATGATAATTGGGTTGTCAATTCCTTTTTCATGTGTATTGGCATATCCCTTCCACCAAGATTCCTTGTGACGATTTGCTCTATTGTCCCGTTATTATCAAAGTCATTGATCCAAATTTTCATAGGATTCGTTTCGGAAGTTTTATAAGCCGTATTAGTCCCACTGTTTCCCAATATTAGATCATTATTTCCATCTCCATCCAAATCTGCAACTTCAATGGTATTCCACCATCCCGTTAATTCATCCAAATCGGTTTTAAGTCTTGAAAGTCTGCGTCCTGTATTTTTAAATAGTATAGGCGAGCCCCAGTCAGAAACAGTTATAAGGTCTTTTATTCCGTCTTTATCAATATCTGCCCAGATTGCATCTGTAATCATGCCGGCATTTTTAAGATCATATCCCACGCGTTCGGTAGAATTTGTAAAAGTTCCATCCCCATTATTTTCCAAAAATAAATGGTCCGGATCTATCCCGTAGGTGCCAACCACACTCCGTGAACCAATAAAGATATCTATATCACCATCTCCATCGAAGTCATAAGGGGCGATCACAGAAATATTGTGAAAGGTTGACGGTAATTCAACCAATGACCTGGTGAAATTTCCTTTCCCATCGTTTAAATAAAGCCTGGCAGCATACGTTTTTCCCTCTCCTACCTGATTTCCCCCGGAACCAACTATTAAATCCAAATGGCCATCACCATTGGCATCGAAAAATGCAGAAGCAGTATCTTCAAAACCGGCATCGGCTTCTAACGCTTTTTGAGAAGTAATTTTCAAATTTCCATTTCCGGAATTGAGGTAAATAATTCCGGGTTGCATTTTCCCCCCGCCTATAAAAATATCTTCATTCCCATTTCCGTTGATATCAGCTACAGAAAGACTAGGTCCTTCCTGGGAAATCTTTTTAAAAATAAGTCCTTCGTAATCAAAATCATTGTAAGTATTCTCTTCGTGAGCAATTGCTTGTTTTACCTGTATTTCCTGAAGTAAGGAAGGTTCATTTGATGGCCTCGGAATTTTATATTGATTTGTAGTAGCATCCTTCTGGCTTAATTCAAGCTGTTGATTTACTTTCACACCTGTAAGTAGTTGAGTGCTTTTATCTGGCCAGATTACCCTAAGAGAATCAATTTTATCTGAGGTTCCCAGGCCTATGGTCAAAACATAATCCATAGAGGACTGAAAACCCCGGGAAGGTTGGAGTTCCTGCAATATAACCGAATTGTTATAATAGAGCTTTACAACACTTCCAATAGCAAATCTATTTTTTTCACTGCCTTCCAGTTTTATCTTAAGATAATTGTTCTCTGTAAACTTTTCAGCATTATTTCTATAAAGGAAAGATTGCATATTAACATTGTTAACCACCATATCCAGATCTCCATCGTTATCCAAATCTCCATACGCAATTCCATTTGAAAATCCTGGAGTTCCAAGCCCCCACTCTTTTGCCAAATTTTTAAACTTTAAATTGCCTTGATTTTTGTATGCATAATTGGGAATGGGAGTAATCGGCATTTTATTAATTATGGAATCGATGGCTTCTTTTTTACCTGTTAATGCCATTTTTTGCATTATTTCATTGGCGAAAAAGTTTATAAAATCAATGTCTGTGAGATCATGATTAATTCCGTTGGTTACAAAAATATCTCTAAACCCATCATTATCCATATCAAAAAGCAATCCTGCCCAACTCCAATCTGTACCGGACACTCCACTGAAATAAGCGATTTCAGAAAAGGAATTGTTCCCGTTATTAAGTTGAAGCGTATTTTGAATGTATTGTTGAGAGAACCCTTTGCTTTGTTTTAATTTGAAGATATTATAACCTTCAAATTCCATCACAGATTTTACCCTGGAATCTTCTTCCGGAAGCATGTCTGTAATAAAAATATCAATATTTCCATCATTATTAATATCGGCCATATCAACTCCCATCGCCGAAAGACTTAAATGCGAGGTCCAGTTCATAATATCCTCCGTAAAGGTTCCATCCTGATTATTGATATATAGGTAATCCCGCTCATAAAAGTCGTTTGACACGTAAATATCCGGATAAAGATCGTTGTTGATATCGCTAATTACAACGCCAAGTCCAAAACCGATTAAACTTCCGTAAATATTTGCCTCTTCACTAACATCTACAAATTTTCCGTTATCGTTTCGCAAAAGCATATCACCAACTCCCCTAAAAATTTCAGGAACCCCTTCCCAGTCCTGCGCTCTTACATCTCTTTGTTCTGCATATCCCAGACTGCTCACTGGAATATTACTGTTGTTTAATATGTACACATCCAGGTCTCCATCCAGGTCATAATCAAAAAAAGTTGCGTGTGTACTAAATCCGGTTTTAGCCAAATTATATTTTTCTGCACTTTCGGTAAAGGTAAGATCACCATTATTAATATAAAGATCATTATCGTGATTATTCCCTTGCATATTTCCCGCGTTACTCACATATATATCAAGTAAACCATCATTATTGATATCCACCATATTCACCCCGGTAGCCCATGGCTTATTACCGGCTACCCCTGCCTTTTCAGTAATATCTTCAAATTCAAAATCTCCCTTATTTAAAAATAATTTATTAGGCCCCATATTAGCCGTTAGATATATATCAGGAAGCCCATCATTATTAATATCTCCAATTGCAACACCACCCCCATTATAAAAATTCCTGTATTTAAAAATATTAAAATCCTTCTGGTTTACGACTTCATTAATAAAATCTAACCCGGTTTCCTCGGGAGACATAAGGGTAAATAAAGTGTTTTTGTCCTCCACAACTAATTCTTCCTTTGATTCTTTTTTATTGGATTCACAGGAAGCAAATAGTGAAACAAGAAGAGAAAATGTGAAAATATTTCGAGGTAATTTCAAATTCATTGGTTTTAAATAATATAACTGATATTAATTTTTTGGGACTGAAGGTAAAAGCATTGTCTGACTTAACTCTGATGTAGATAAAAATAATTACAACTTCGAAATTATAAGTTTTAAATGGGATGAGAAAGACATTTTAATATTTTCTTAACTACATTAGAGAGGTATTCGTTTTTTTAGAAATACCAGTCTAAAATAGTACAATATTGAAGAGTCAGGAGCAAAGACTAATTAAAAAGTATTAATGAAAGATTAATTAACACTAGGAAAGATTAAGAAAAGATAGTATTCTATTATGCACTAGATTCTAAGCGAGTAATTAGCAAAAAATGATACAATAGCTTAATTAATGACTAAAAAATGGTGATTGTTTATAATTCAAAATACCTTTACAGTACTATGGAAAACAAAAAGAACATTCTACTGGTTGAAGATGATGATTCATTAGGATATTTGCTTACAGAATATCTCCAACTAAAGGGATTTGGTATAACCTGGGCAAAAAATGGAAACCTAGCTATACAAAAATTGGAAAAGGAAAAATTTGATCTTGCCGTGCTGGATGTTATGATGCCAGAAATGGATGGTTTTACATTGGCTGAAAAGATGAAACTTATTTATCCGGAAATTCCATTCATATTTCTTAGCGCAAAATCTCTTAAAATTGATGTTTTGAAAGGATTTTCTAAAGGTGCGGAAGATTATCTTAAAAAACCAATAGATGAGGAAGAGCTTGTAATACGGATTAATATTTTGTTGAAAAACCTTTCTCATCAGGAAATAGAAATTTCAGATAAAGAAGAGATCCATCTTGGAAAATATTCTTATAAACCATACATGCAAACTTTGGAATATGGAAAATCCAAGGTATCCTTAACTTCCAGGGAAAATGAGTTGTTAAGATATTTCGTTTTGAAACCAAATGAAATTTGTACACATAAGGAATTATTGAAAAACATTTGGGGGACAAATGATTATTTTACACGAAGAAGTCTAAATGTATTTGTTTCCCGATTAAGAAAATATCTTGTAAAGGAACCATTGATTAAGATTGAGAATATTCATAATACCGGATTTATTTTCAGGAAACCATAACTTATTTATAAAAATTAAAATAAAAAAAGACCAGCTAAATATTTTTTAGCTGGTCTCTTTTATTGTTATAAAATTAATGTTTAATATCCAGTATTCTGTGTAAGATTAGGATTTGTGATTACTGCGGTTGTAGGAATAGGAAAGAGCACTCTAAAGTCCTCACTAGCATCTTTGTAACCCCACTCTTCAGTAAATTTACCGAAACGAATAAGATCCATTCTTCTCCAATATTCCATATACAATTCTCGTCCACGCTCAGCAAGAAGCGCTTCTTCAGTTAAGGAAGCTAATGGCTCTGCTTCTCTCAAAACTCTTAATTCATTAACCATTGCGAGTGCATCATCGCCTGAAGATCCACCTCTCAAAATCGCTTCCGCTTTCATAAGGTGCGCATCTGCATAACGGAATAATACGGTATGGTTTGCAAAGGCTCCGTTTTCAGGATGGAATTTTATTAATCTAATTCCTGTTACTTCATTATTAACGATCAAACTTGGAAATTCACGGGTAAAAACCAACGGATTTCCAGATCTGTCTGTCATCGCTGCACCAGTTTCGTCATACTGTTGGTTGATAAGAAACCCATAACCAATCCCAAAATGAGAACCGTCTGTAGGTACAAAACCTCTTCTTTCTTCTTGCCCGGAACCTGGTACATTAACCTGAGAGTCTCCTTCAAAAAGATCGTAGAATTCCGATAAAGTTGCAAATCCATTCCACCCACCACCGGTATTGTCGGGAGTGTTTTGTTTGTAGTGTAACCCATTCCAAATTTTCGCACCAACACCAGATGTCGTAAAGAAAATTGTTTCAGAATCTACTGAATCTGTAAAAAGATCAAAATATCCCGCCTGAAGATCAAAGCCATCTGCCTGAATTGCATCAACCAAATCAATAACAGCTGTCATATCAGATGCATTAGGCGTTGCGGAACCAAGATAAATATGCTTGTTTAAAAGGATTTTTGCTTGTAAATAACGTACCGCTGCCTTGGTTGGCCTGTTTAGTTCTGGGCTTGGACCACCAGTTGGCAAAACAGCAAGAGCTTCATTAAGGTCTGTTTCGATAAAAGCTAAAGCTTCTTCTCTGGACATAACCATTGGATTAACATCCGGACCTTCATCCGGTGCTCTAAAAGGTACCTGTCCATAAAGATCTGTTAAAACAAACATTGCAAAGGCTCTTATAAACTTAGCTTGTGCTGCCTGTTCAGGAGAAGGATTACTTCTACTATCTATAATAGCAGTTGAATTAAAAATCATTCGGTTAAAGCTATTCCAGGTTCCTCTCACAAAGTTATGATTAGCATCCCAGGTTTGCGTATGTAAGGTTCTCCATAAACCATTATCACCCCAATCTGTTCCTCTTGTTGGAACTACCATTTCATCTGAAGTAACCTCACTGAGAGCATAAAGGTTTTCCTGCGTTGCAAGCTGATCTCTTAAGCTGTTATAAAGGTCGGTGATGCTTGATTCTGGATCAACTCCTGTAAACTCTCCGGATAAATTTCCGAATCTGGAATCGGTTTCCTCAATTTCCAGGTCTGTACAACCCAATGAACCTACAAGGAAAAGGCCCATAATAATTTTGTAATATTTTATTGTTTTCATAGTATATGTTTTTTTAGAATGTTGCATTTACTCCTAATGTAATGGTCCTTGGTCTTGGGTAAGTTGTATAATCAATTCCCAAAGATGGAATATCGTTAAGAGATTTAGGTACGTTAACCTCAGGATCCAATCCGGAATATCCTGTAATCACAAACAGATTTTGACCAGTTAGGGAAATTCTGAAAGAATTTACGGCCCCATCTTCCTTTAATGGAACATTATATCCAACTGAAACATTTTGCAATCTTACAAAGTCTGCTTTTTCAAGGAACCTTGTAGATACATCGGCAGCATTGGCTGGAGATTCTCCACTGGTAATCACATCCTTGGTTACGTTTTTACCAACACCTATAATCCCAGCTGTAAAGAAAGCATTTGCGGTGTTATTGTAAACGTACTGTCCAAACTGACCTGCTAAAAATGCATTAAAGTCAAAGTTCCCGTAAGTTAAGTAAGTGGATAAACCAGCATTATAGGTAGGTAAGGCACTCTTACCTACAAATTTTTGAACGTCACCTTCTGGATAGATTGTGAAACCATCTTCATCAAACCCACCAAATTCTCTCAGGTAATAAGAAAATAAAGGTCTTCCTCCTGCAAGCAATTGAGCATACGCATTAGATAGCCCATTTCCGTTAATTGCACCGGTTTGAATTAACCCATCAAAATCCTTAACTTCATTCTCATTGTATGCTATGTTGAAACCAAAATTCCAGCTTAAGCCTTCACCCTGAATAATATCATAGTTCAGCGCAAATTCTACCCCCTGGTTTACAACCGAAGCATCCAGGTTTTCAAATGCGAAATCCTGTGGAGTAGGTTGTGCTACTTCTTTTCTTAAAAGAAGATCTGTAGTGTTCTTATAATAAAGATCCAAGGTTCCGTTTAAACGATCTGCAAGAAATCCGAAGTCTAATCCTAGGTTTGCCTGAGAAGTTTCTTCCCATTTAAGATCCGGGTTAGGGAAAGATACCACCTGGGTTCCAGGTACGTTAATATTTCCACCGTTATCAATACCAATTCCAGAATAACGCTCTCTAAATGTAAAGTTACCATATCCTAATCCATCCTGACTACCGGTGATACCGTATCCCAGTCTTAACTTTAAAGTAGAAATATTCTCACTTGTTGAAAGAAAATCTTCCTGATCAATTTTCCAGGCAAAAGCACCGGAAGGGAAATAACCATAACTGTTATTTGGACCAAAACGTGAAGAACCGTCAACTCTTAAAGTAGCCGTGAATAAGTATTTATCAGCGATGGTATAATTAAGTCTCCCAAAAAAGGATTGTAATTCATCTGTAAAATTGAAAAGATCTCCACTAACCGCTTGAAGAGGTACATTCCCCGGAGCCGTTAACATATCTGTAATAAACTCAGGAAACAAACGGTTAACGAATAAACCATCTGCATCATATCCATATTGTTGATAAGGCCCATCAATACCATTTTCAATAATATTGGAAGAATTGATAAGCTGAGAAGCCATTTCATCAAGGTTTGTAGTATTGAAACCAAAACCAGCTACTGTCTTACCTTTTCTAAGGAATGACTGGTAAGAGTAACCAACCAATGCCTCAAATTTAGAATTTTCAAATTCCTTATTGTAATTCAGTGTTAAATCGAACAACGTGTTTTTTGTGTAAAGTTCTCCAAAAGAACCCCTTCCATTACCTGGAGTACCATTGGTAACTCCGGTAATTAAACCTGAAAGAGATTGACTCTTTTCTGAACTGGATTCGTCAAAACCAAGTGTTGCTTTCGCCTGTAAATTTGGCAAGATAGAATATTCAGCAGAAATATTTGCAAGATATCTGTCTGTATGAGCAAGGTCTTGGTAATAAGCCAATACTTGAGAAGGAATTAACTCACCACCTCCACCTGTAGTAAAATCTACATCGGTTGGCCAGGTTGGATTTGCGAAGTAAGATGCTCCCAACAAATCCCCGGTTGATCCTGAGTTGTTACTTATTAATGGTGCAAGGTCATTAACCCTGGAAATAGTACCATTAAAGTCCATTTTTAATTTATCATCAAAAAATCGCTGAGTTAAATTCAATCTTCCGGTGATTCTTTCCTGTTCAGAATTTTCTACAATTCCTAATTGATCTCCGTAAGAAAAGGAAGCCCTTACATTTCCCGAACCATAATTATTAGAATAGGCTAAAGATTGGTTATGTGAAAATGTATTTCTTAGCACTTCATCCTGCCAGTCTGTATCAGATCCAAAATCTAATGCATCGGCATCTCCTCCATACTGAGTTACAGCACTTAAATATTCTTCTCTGTTTAAGAGATCAAACCTTTCAGCAGGAGTAGAATAACTAACACTGGAAGAGAATTCAAATACTCCACCAGCACCAGCCCTACCACTTTTTGTAGTGATAATAACCACTCCATTCGCTCCTCGGGAACCATATATCGCAGTTGCAGAAGCATCTTTTAAAATACTTATGCTCTCAATATCATTTGGATTTAAAAAGTTCAATGGATTTCTCGCAGAACTGGATCCTGCACCTACATCTGCTCCACCGGCTGAGGTATCATCTCCGGCTAACGGAACTCCATCTACCACAAATAGTGGATTGTTATTTGAACGTACTGAAGCAGTACCACGAATTCTAACCTGAATACCTGCTCCTGGCTCACCACTTGATTGTGTGATTTGTACCCCGGCAGATTTTCCCTGGATCAATTGTTCAGGGGAAGAAATAACCCCTTGGTTAAATTCATCTGCCGTTACTACTGAAACTGCTCCCGTTGCATCCTTTATAGATTGAGTTCCATATCCTATAACAACGACCTCGTCAAGACTTGATGCATCTTCATTTAATGTTATATTGATAGTATTTCTACCATTGACAGGTACTTCCTGAGAAATGTATCCCACGAAACTAAATACTAGAACAGCATCCGATGGTACATTTTCTAAAGTATATTCTCCGTCAAAATCTGAAATGGCACCAATATTGGTTCCTTTTACAGCCACGTTAGCGCCCGGTAAAGGACCGTTCGGATCCGAAACGGTTCCCGATACTGTTTGTGCCTGTGCCATTCCAACTAGGAGGAAAGCGCATACAAAAAGCATGTTTCTAAAAATAATTTGCTTCATAAGTTAAAGTTTTAGTTGAGTTTTCAAACGATATATTAATCAAAGTTAAATTTATGTAAATATTTGCTAAACGCGAAGCACTACAACGATATAATTACGAAATCGTTGTAGTGTAGATTTCACTTCCTTTGTGATGATTCGTTATATTTATGGTAGGTTTTCATTAAATATAGTCTTTTATAATAATATATTTAATAAAAGAACAATTTCCCGATCTATTTAGCTTAAAAAGCAAATGAAAAAAAAGGAAATTTAGCCGAAAACTTGTCTAAAAAAAGGCGAAAAATCAATTAATTCAAGAATTTCAATGTGAATAATATGTCATAAAAAGTTAAAAAACCGCATTTTTAAGCTTTTTCAGTTTTTTTTTCTTCATAAATATCCAAAACAGGTACCTTATCTGGGAACTTTTTTACTAAAAAAAAAGGAACTGAGGCAGTTCCCAGTTCCTTTAAAATTATATGTAAAAACAAATATGTTATAAAGCCATCGCCTTGCCATTTCCAAGTTCAGAAACCGGACCACATGCGATATATTGACCCGGAACCGGATCATACCAAAGCACATTTTCACCTATTTCTTCACTTGCTTTCCAAGCCCATATAGCCATTCCCCTAACTTCACTTAAATAAGAATAAGCTCCGGGACCAAAATCCAAATTCTCTGAAGGATCTTTATCTAAAGGATCCTGTGTCTCCGTTTGCCGTTTTAAATAAATTTCTTGTTCTTCAGGAGAAGCTTTTAAGTATTTCTTTACTATTTGTTCGTATTCTTCTGCACTTCCCTTTTCTGGTTCTTTATCAAATTCAGATTTAAATGCAGCGGCAAAAGCATTTGCGCTGTTGTTAAATTTATCCTGTCTTTCACTGGGTGCCACCTGGGCCATATAGGAATCAATAAATTCAGCTATATTCAAATCATTTGCTCCGGGAGTATCCGTCTCAGGAATTATTACGTCCAGTATTTGCTTTAGTATAAAGCCGTTAGATGCCGTTAAAAAAACAGGTTCCCAATCGCTTTTAGGTTCGCTTTTACAGCTTTGTAAAAGGCTAAGTGTACTTGGTCCTACTATTAGTATTCCGGCACCCAAACCGAAGTTTTTTAATGCTTGTCTTCTATTCATAATTATAAAAATTAAGCTTTAGATTTTTTAAAATTCTTTTCAGCGTGATCTGCCGCTCTTGCTGTCATTGCCATATAAGTGAGCGAAGGGTTTTGACATGCAGCAGAGGTCATAAAGGAACCATCGGTAACATACACATTTGGTACATCGTGAACCTGATTATTTCCGTTTAAAACAGAAGTCTTGGGGTCCCTCCCCATTCTGGCTGTTCCCATCTCGTGGATTCCTAAACCTGGCGCTCCTATATCATCATATCCCTGCACATCTTTAAAACCAGCCTTTTCCAACATTGCAACTGCCTGATCTACCATATCTTTTCGCATCTTCAATTCATTCTCCTTGAATTCTGCATCAAAAGTTACTGTGGGCAATCCCCATTCATCCAGCTTATCATAATCCAACGTCATTTTATTTTCATGGTAAGGTAAAGTTTCTCCAAATCCCATCAATCCCATGGTCCAACCTCCTGGTTTAACAATTGCTTCTTTTAATTCCTTACCATATCCGGCTTCAGCTATATCAGCTGCCCAGTCTCCGCGACTTGCGCCACCCTGATATCCGTATCCGCGTATAAAATCAAGATTTTCATTTTCAGAAAGATTTCTGAAACGTGGAAGGTAAATTCCATTGGGTTTTCTTCCTTTATAGTATTGATCTTCAAAACCGTCATATTTACCTGAAGCTCCTGCCTTAAAGTGATGATCCATAACATTATGTCCCAGTTCTCCACTATCATTCCCCATCCCGTTAGGAAATCTGTCTGATTTAGATTGCATCAAAATACTGGTTGATGCAATGGCAGAAGCACATAAGAAAATAACATTTGCTTTGTACTCAATAACTTCCTTAGAGTCCACATCAATTACCTTTACGCCTGTTGCTTTTTTGGTTTCAGGATCATAAATGACTTCACTTACAATTGAATTTGGGCGTAAGGTCATATTTCCTGTGCGCTCGGCAGCAGGTAAGGTTGATGAATTACTGCTAAAATATGCACCGTAAGGACATCCTCGTATACAACGATTCCTGTATTGGCAAGGAGCCCGTCCTTCAAATTTGTCATTATTGGTAATATGTGCTACACGTCCTGCAGTAAGAACTCTGTCCGTGAAATTTTGAGCCATACTCTTTTTAAGATGATCCTCTACGCAATTCAATTCCATTGGAGGAAGGAATTTTCCATCGGGTAATTGGGATAGTCCCAGATTCTCACCACTAATCCCAACAAAGGATTCTACATAATCATACCAAGGGGCAACATCTTTATATCGTACCGGCCAGTCTACAGCGATACCATCTTTTTTATTCGCCTCAAAATCCAGGTCGCTTAATCTGTAACTATGCCTCCCCCACATTATAGATCTTCCTCCAACGTGATATCCACGCATCCAGTCAAATCGTTTCGTTTCATTATAAGGGTGTTTAAGGTCATCTACAAACCAATGTTTACTGGCTTCGTTTACAGTATATCCGGTTCTAGCTTGTTTTAACTGATTTTTAGCCTCTTCTCTGGGAACCTGCCCTTTAAATTTATAATCCCAGGGATCATCATTCATCGTTGGATAATCTTCGATATGTTTTACCATACGTCCTCTTTCTAAAACAAGGGTTTTAAATCCTTTTTCACAAAGTTCTTTTGCGGCCCAACCACCACTAATTCCTGTACCTACTACAATTGCATCATAGGTTTCATTTTCATACATTTTACTCACAGTTCTGGGATTAATTAATTTATCATTTAAGGTATATTGCCAAATATATCAAATTATGTTTATTTTTTTACATCTTTGAAAAAAAGTATACTTTTAAGATTCTTAAAGGTACAAACAAAATAAAAATCTTTAAACAAAAATTCATGACACAAAAATCCCCTAAGATTACTCAATTATTCTTGCTTGCTTTATTTTTTATGGCAAGCTTGACCTCATGTAAAAACAATCAGGAAGCAAAGGAAACTATTGAAACTACCGAAAGCCAAACCGAAAATCAGGAATTGTTTTTCGAAGTTTCTTTGGCTCAGTGGTCCCTTAGCAAACCAATTATTGAAGGTGAAATGGATCCTATGAATTTTGCTCAAAAAGCACAAGAGATGGGTTTTTCAGGAATTGAATATGTTAGTGGACTTTATACTTCAGAAGTTGAAAAAACAAACCTTTCAACTGTTTTGGATACCTTAAAAGCCAGAAGCGAACGATTTAATGTTGAAAATGTTTTGATTATGATAGATGGTGAGGGAGATCTTGCTATTTCAGATGAGGCAGCGAGAAACAAGGCTGTTGAAAATCATAAAAAATGGGTGGATGCCGCTCAGTTCTTAGGAGCTCATTCCATCAGGGTAAATTTATTTGGAAGTGATAATGCTGAAGAATGGAAAGCCAACTCCATAGACGGACTTAGAAAATTAGCAGAATATGCTTCAGGAAAAAATATAAACGTATTAGTTGAAAATCATGGATATCTTTCTTCTAATGCAGCTTTATTGGTGGAAGTAATAGAAGGAGTAAATCTAGCAAATTGTGGAACTCTGCCAGATTTTGGGAATTTTTGTCTTCAACGTGAAGGAGGAGAAAGATGGGATGCAGCTTGTATTGAAGAGTACCCTAAATACCAGGGAGTAGAAGAAATGATGCCGCACGCTAAAGCAGTAAGTGCAAAATCCTATGCTTTTGATGAATCCGGACAGGAAACAACCATAGATTATGGTAAAATGCTGAAAATAGTAAAAGATGCAGGCTATACCGGTTTTATTGGGATTGAATACGAAGGTGAAGAACTCACTGCAGAAGAAGGTATCATGGCCACTAAAGAATTATTAATTGCTGAAGGAAGTAAACTTAACTAGTCTATGAAAAATTTAGTACGCTTTCAGCTTTCAGCAATGATGTTCCTTGAATTTTTTATTTGGGGAGGTTGGTTTGTTACATTAGGAACTTTTTTAGGAAATAATCTTGAAGCGACCGGAACTCAAACCGCCATGGCTTTCTCTACGCAATCCTGGGGAGCAATAATAGCTCCTTTCATTATCGGCCTTATTGCAGACAAATTTTTTAATGCAGAACGCATTCTTGGATTCCTTCATTTAGCCGGAGCTGTCTTATTATTTATGATGTACACCTCTGAAGACTTTGGCACCTTCTACCCTTATATTTTAGGATATATGATTCTTTATATGCCAACTTTAGCATTGGTAAATTCTATTTCCTTCTTCCAAATGAACGATCCCGAAAAACAATTCTCAGGCATACGGGTATTTGGAACCCTGGGATGGATTATTGCAGGCTTAGTTATAAGCCTTGTATTTGCCTGGGATGCTCCGGAAGCTAGAGCAGAAGGAATGTTGAGGAATACCTTTTTAATGGTTGCTATAGCATCTGCAGTTTTGGGATTATTTAGTTTCACCTTACCAAAAACCCCTCCCAGCAGTAAAGGAGAAAAAGTTACACTTTCAGATATTTTAGGTTTGGAAGCACTTGCATTGTTAAAAGGAAGAAATTTTCTGATGTTTTTTATTGCTTCTGTTTTAATCTGTATCCCATTGGCCTTTTATTATCAGAATGCAAACCCATTTTTATCGGAAGTTGGAATGGAAGACCCAACGGCAATGATGACTATTGGCCAAATTTCTGAAGTCCTTTTCCTCCTTTTATTACCGTTTTTCTTTAAGAAATTCGGATTCAAAATCACGCTGCTAGCAGGAATGCTGGCCTGGGCTTTGAGATATTTATTATTCGCATATGGAAATGCAGGAGAATTAGTCTACATGCTCATTATTGGAATAGCCCTTCATGGTATTTGTTACGATTTCTTCTTTGTGGCAGGACAAATTTATACAGACTCTAAAGCAGGTCCAAAAATTAAAAGCGCTGCTCAGGGCTTAATAACCTTAGCAACATACGGAGTGGGAATGCTCATTGGTTTTTATGTAGCAGGATTGATAAGCGATCTATATTTAAATGCAGACGGAAGTCACGATTGGGAACAAATATGGATAGTTCCTGCTGGGTTTGCTTTTGTAGTGATGATCTTATTTGCTATTTTCTTCAAAAATGAAAAGCTTGATAAAAAAGTGATAGAGAAAATTTAATTTTTAAAACTATATTTAATGAGTACCAAAATAAAATTAGGCATACTTGGCGGCGGCGGCGATTCCCTTATAGGGATATTACACAGGGTTGCCTCGACAATGTATGATCAATATGAACTTGTAGGTGGGGTTTTTAATCCGGAACTTAGCGAAAGCATTGCATTTGCAGAAAAAATAGGCATTAGAACCGATAGGATATACAAAGATCTCGACGCTCTTATAAAAGCTGAATCTGCTTTACCCAGAGAGGAAAGAATGCAGGTGGTTTCTATTTTAACCCCGAACTTTCTTCATTTCCCAATGGCGAAATTACTTTTAGAAAACGGGTATAACATAATTTGTGAAAAGCCCCTTACTACAACTCTTGAGGAAGCCAGAATTTTGGAAACCCTTCTGGAAAAATCCAAAACGGTATTTGCAGTAACCTATACCTATACCGGGTATCCTATGATACGTCAAATGAGGGAAATGATCTCGAACGGAGCCATAGGTAAAGTTCAGAAGATAGATGTCCAATACTATCAGGGTTGGATTAACCCAATAATTCATGATGCCGAAAAACGTGCTAATACCTGGCGCTTAAATCCTGAAAAATCAGGAATAAGTTGCTGTGTTGGAGATATAGGGACACACGCATTCGATATGATTGAATACGTAAGTGGTCTTGAAATAAAAGAAGTTTTGGCAGATCTTAATTACCTTTATAAGGATAACGTGATGGATATTGACGGAACAATTTTATTGAGATTTTCAGAATTTGTAAAAGGTGTTATCAGGACCAGCCAGATCGCTACCGGGGAAGAAAATAATTTCACCGTAAGTATATATGGAGAAAAAGCCGGTCTTAAATGGGAACAGGAAAATCCAAATTACTTGTATTTACTTCAGGAAGGCGAGCCCTTACGTGTATTAAAACCCGGACATTCATACAATAGCGAGTTATCCCTGGACGGCACCAAATTACCACCGGGTCATCCCGAAGGGATTTTTGATTCTATGGGTAATATTTATAAAGGAGTTGCCAGAGCTATTAAAAAAGAAAAATATCACCCTGCTGAATTTCCAACTATGAAAGATGGGATACGAGGCGTGAATTTTATAGAAAAAGCTGTAGCTTCTCACCAGCAAGGAAATGTGTGGGTGAAAATTGATGAATAAAATTTAAAGTAAATACAAGATGAAAACTATAAAAGGACCTGCAGTATTTTTAGCGCAGTTTATGGACAACAAACCTCCTTTTAATTCTTTAGAAGGCTTATGTCAATGGGCGGCAGATCTTGGCTATAAAGGTATCCAGATTCCCACCTGGGAAACTTCCCTTATAGATCTAACTAAAGCCGGAGAAAGCAAGGATTATTGCGATGAACTAAAAGGAAAAATTCAATCATACGGTCTGGAGATAACAGAGCTTAGTACGCATTTACAGGGCCAACTGGTTGCCGTACATCCTGCATATGATATTATGTTTGACAATTTTGCTCCTGAAGCTTATAAAAACAATCCTAAAAAAAGAACTGAATGGGCAGTTGCTCAATTAAAAAGCGCAGCCAAAGCCAGCAGACATCTAGACTTAGATGTTCATGGAACCTTTAGCGGTTCTTTATTATGGCACACCGCACATCCCTGGCCTCAACGCCCGGAAGGTTTGGTAGAAATGGGTTTTCAGGAATTAGCTAAACGATGGATGCCAATTTTAAATGAATTTGATGAGCAGGGAGTCGATCTGTGCTATGAGGTACATCCTGGAGAAGATCTTCATGACGGTGTAACTTTTGAACGATTTTTAGATGCCACCAACAATCATAAACGGGTAAATATATTATACGATCCAAGTCATTTTGTACTTCAACAGCTGGATTATATTGAATATATTGATCATTACCACGATTATATAAAAATGTTCCACGTAAAAGATGCAGAATTCAATCCTACCGGAAAAAAGGGAACTTTTGGAGGGTATGGAGACTGGATAGACCGCGCTGGACGTTATCGAAGTCCGGGCGATGGTCAGGTAGATTTTAAAACTATTTTTTCCAAATTAACCCAGTATGGATGTGACGTGTGGGCTGTTATGGAATGGGAGTGTTGTATAAAATCTCCGGAACAGGGAGCCAGGGAAGGTGCTTCTTTTATCCAATCCAATATCATTGAAGCTACGCAAAAGAAATTTGATGATTTTGCCGGAACTGAAATTGATGAAGAAAAATTAAAAAGAATTTTAGGAATTAACTAAACCAATAAATACGTACTTATGAAAAAAACAAGTTTATTAATACTGGCAGTTGCTTTGGTAAGCATTAGCTGTAAAGAAAAAACTGAAAACCAGGAAGAAACTGTGAAAACTGAAAATAGAAGCGATCAGGATGAAAATGATGTAACCACGCTTTTTAATGGCGAAAATCTTGATGGGTGGAAAGCGTATAATTCTGATGAAATTACGCAATGGAAGGTAGAAGATGGTGCCATATCTTTTTCTGCTGCTGAAGGAGAACGCTCCGGGTCTGAAAACCTTATTTCAGAAAAAGAATATACCAATTTTGAACTTTCTTTGGAATGGAAAATTTCTGAAGGCGGGAACAGTGGAATAATGTGGGGAGTTCAGGAAGATGAAAAATTTAATGAACCGTACCTTACAGGGCCGGAAATACAAATATTGGATAACCAAAAGCATCCAGATGCCCAAAATGGTCCAATACGCCAGGCCGGTGCTCTTTATGATATGATTCCTGCTTCTAAAGATGTTACAAAACCTGTAGGAGAATGGAATAATGTCATAATCCGAATAGATCACGAGGCAAATTTAGGATCGGTTACTCTAAATGGTGAAAAAATTACAGAATTTCCGGTTCATGGCGAGGAATGGGATAAAATGGTAGAAGGTTCAAAATTTAGAGACTGGGAAGATTTCGGGAAACATAGAACCGGCCATATAGCCCTTCAGGATCATGATGACAATGTTTGGTTCAGAAACATACAAATCCGAGAGCTTAAATAGGTCATTTTTCATAAAAATTAAAGCTGTAAAAGGATTTCCTGTTACAGCTTTTCTTATTTTAAATAGAAATTAATCTCGTTATTTTCCTTAATTTCATCAAAATTGAATTCTTTAAAATAAATATTCAGCAATGAGCTCAGAAAAAGTTACTTTTAAAAATAAGGAGGGCTATGAACTCCATGGAAAACTGGAATTACCCATAGATCAGGTCCCTCATAATTTTGTTATTTTTGCACATTGCTTTACCTGTAATAAGAATTTTTTTGCGGTTAAGAATATTTGTGATGCGTTAACCGATAAAGGATTTGGTGTTTTGCGTTTTGACTTTACGGGCCTTGGAGAAAGCGAAGGGGAATTTTCAGATTCCAATTTTTCAGGAAATGTAGAAGATCTTCTCTCTGCCGAAGAATTCCTTAAAACCAACTACAAGTCTCCTACCCTATTAATTGGACATTCGTTGGGTGGCGCAGCAGTTTATTTTGCCGCACAAAGCCTTCCAAAAGTAAAGGCAATTGCCACCCTGGGAGCCCCCTCCTCTATAACCCATGTGAGACATCTAATAAAGGACAATATTGAAGAAATAAATAAAAACGGCAAAGCTGTGGTAAATATTGGGGGAAGATCCTTCAGTATAAAAAAACAATTCATAGAAGATCTGGAAAAAAAGGATTTAAAGGAAATTCTTCCTAAACTAAAAAAATCAATTCTTATTCTTCACTCACCACAGGATAACATCGTAGAGGTCAAAAATGCCGAAGAATTATACATTGCCGCGAAACATCCAAAAAGCTTTGTGTCCCTGGAGGGAGCAGATCATTTACTCTCAAACAAAAAAGACTCACAATATGCCGGTAACATAATTGGAAGCTGGGCAACCAGGTATTTGGAAATCCCGGTCCTACATGATTTAGAATCCAAACATGATGTAGCAGCAAATCTTGGAAAGTCAAATTTCACAACAAGGATTAAAGCTGGAAATCATCACTTTGTTGCCGATGAGCCTTTAAGTGCCGGAGGGAATGATTTTGGCCCGGATCCATATCAGCTGCTCGCTGCAGGATTGGCAGCCTGTACTTCTATGACCATTCAAATGTATGCAAGAAGAAAAAAATGGCCACTTGAAACAGTAGAGACCCATATCAATCATCTTAAATCCTATAATCAAGATTGTGAAAATTGTGAAAACTCATCTGCTAAAATAGATACATTCGAAAGGGAAATAGTCCTAATAGGAGCTTTGGATGAAAAACAACAACAGCGTATCCTGCAAATAGCAGATAAATGTCCTGTTCATAAAACCTTGCATTCTAAAGTTCAAATAATTACAACTTTAAAAAAAGCATGATCTGTTTCACTGGTTAACAAAAATATGTATATCCTTCGAGCAAAAACAAGAAATAAAATCTTTAAGATAATAGTTCCATTTTCTTCGGCAATGTTAAGCAAACCTTAATTTTTTGGAGAATCCCAATATTCACTTTACTTTAGAGCAGTTAAATTTTGAAAACCAATCAGAAAAATTATGAAACGAATCCGTATAACATTGTTTTTATGTGCATCACTAGCTATTGTTAGTTGTAAAAATGACAAGAAAGAAAACGATGCAGAAAAGGCTTCTGAAAGTGAAATGTCTCAGGAAACGAACAAAGAAGAAGTTAAAAAAGTAACCTTAACCATAGATCCGAAAAGTGGTAGTAATCTTACAGGCAATGCGGTATTCACACAAGAAAATGGAGAAGTTACGATGACCGCTGTAATTGATGGTTTGGCCGAAGGAATGCACGCAATTCATATTCATGAAAATGCAGATTGCTCTGCAGAAGATGGTTCCTCTGCAGGTGGACATTGGAATCCAACCTTTGAAAAACATGGAAAGTGGGGAGATCCTGCAGGATATCATAAAGGTGATATTGGAAATTTTAAGGTAGATGCAAATGGAAATGGAACCATTACTATGACTACAAATGAGTGGTGTATAGGTTGCGACGATGAAACAAAAAATATCATAGGGAAATCAGTGGTTATTCATGACGGTGTAGATGATTTTACCTCACAACCTTCCGGTAACGCCGGAACAAGGGTAGGATGTGGAACAATTAAATAATTTATTTATATTTTCACTCAAATAATAAAGCAACCTAAGGTTGCTTTATTATTTTCAAGGGAATTTTTTCATATAATCTAGTTATCACCTTACTTCATGCAACAAGACCAATTGATTATAGAACTTCAGTCAGGAAACGAAAAAGCTTTCGAACGCATTTACCAGCTCTATTCTGTTAGCACTTATGGAATAATTTACAGCATCATTCGCGACGAGAAGGTTTCAGAAGAAGTTCTTCAAGATGTATTCCTGAAAATATGGAACAATGCACCAACCTACGATACAAATAAAGGGCGTTTTTTTACCTGGATACTCAATATTGCCCGAAATGCTTCCATAGATAAAATAAGATCTAAAGATTTTAAAAACAAACAACTAAACCTAAAGAGCGATAATTTCGTAGATATATTAGAAGCCAAGAGCAATTCCTCTGGAAAAATAGATGCTATTGGATTACAAAAATATATAGACCTGCTTGAACCCATGTGCAAGAAATTAATCGACCTTTTATTTTTCAAAGGCTTCACCCAAAAAGAAACAGCTGAGGAACTTGACATTCCGTTGGGAACGGTTAAAACCAAAAACCGGGTTTGTATAGATAAATTAAGATCTAACGTACTATAATTATGGATATTAACAAATATATAGAGTCCGGCATATTAGAATTATATGTCTATGGAGCACTCTCTGAATCTGAAAGTTCTGAAGTATCACGCACTTTAAAGGAATATCCTGAAGTAAGGGTTGAAGTTGAAGAAATTGAAAAAGCGCTTCTAACCTTATCCAGTGCTGCAGCACCCTATGACCCTGAATTTTTATTACAGTCATTAAAGGAGAAGTTATCCAGGAGACATAAAGTGATCGATTTACCCAAAAAAGGTACTAACTGGGCCGCCTATATTGGTTGGGCCGCCAGTATCCTTTTCCTTATTGGGCTATTTACATTATTCAATGAAAATAGCGAATTAAGGGAATCTGTTCAGGCCTTACAAGCTGAAAAGATCCAAATGGAAACAGACATCGCAGAAGCTAGAAATAATGCTCAAAAAACACAGGAACTTTTATTTGTTTTAAGAGACAAAAACATCCTGGAAGTTCCGCTTCAGGGACAGTCAATAGCTCCAGATGCCTATGCAACGGCTTATTGGGATAAAGAAAAGAATATAACCTATATAGATGCTAAAGATCTTCCATCTCCTCCCAGAGGAATGGTATATCAGGTTTGGTCTTTAAAGATGGATCCACTAACTCCTAGCAGTATTGGATTATTAGATAAATTTGAGAGTGATGTAAACAAGATATTTCGGTTGGAAAACATAAACATTTCAGAGGGATTTGGGATTACACTGGAACCAGAAGGAGGAAGTACAACCCCTACAATGGAACAACTTTATGCACTGGGAACGGTATCCTCCTAAAATAAATTTATTGATTTTAAAGAATTAAACTGCCCGTTATTGGGCAGCTTTTTTTATAATAGGTCCTTATTCAAACAGGAGGATAAGGCCTCCGCCGAATCTTTTAATGCCAAAATAAAAGAATTCAGAGCTTCGTTTAGAGGTGTCAGAGATGTGAAATTCTTCCTCTATAGACTAACTAAATTATATGCATAATTTTCTAGCTCCCCATAAATATAATTTGATCCATAGCTTGAGTCGGCACGGATTTGCAATGCGTGCCGGGTATAAACAAAAAAGACCCTTACTTTTCCGTAAAGGTCTTTCAAAAAAAAGCCCGCCCAAATGTTCCATTAGGTACGGGCGGGGCGGCGAACCCCGATAGCTTGAGTCGGCGCAGATTTGCAACCGTGCCGGGTATAAACAAAAAAAGACCCTTACTTTTCAGTAAAGGTCTTTCAAAAAAAAAGGGCGGCGACATACTCTCCCACAATACAGCAGTACCATCTGCGCTAACGGGCTTAACTTCTCTGTTCGGAATGGGAAGAGGTGAGCCCCGATGCTATAGCCACCTTAA
>NZ_JH594606.1:3315525-3431608 GCF_000243235.1 Gillisia limnaea DSM 15749 | reverse complement strand
TACCATCTAGCTAATAGAACGCATACTCATCTTATAGCCATAAATGTTTAATTATTAAATAATGCTATTCAATAATACTATGGGGCATTAATCCAAATTTCTCTGGGCTATTCCCCTCTATAAGGTAGATTGTATACGCGTTACGCACCCGTGCGCCGGTCGTCAGCGGTGCAAGCACCCTGTTACCCCTCGACTTGCATGTGTTAAGCCTGCCGCTAGCGTTCATCCTGAGCCAGGATCAAACTCTTCATCGTTAATCTTTAAATAATGTAACAATTACTAAGGTCGATTTTATAACGATAGATCCGAAAACCCATCGCCAACTCAAAATTATTTTCTAGTCTTAATTCGTATTCTTTTGGTTTCTTCCTCATCCTCTCGAATGAGTTGAAACGCGCTGTCAATTCAATATATCAATGAACGTTTTACCATCTGCCTTTCCAGGCATTTTCCAAAAGGAAAATATAACGGTGTACTTGTTGAAATAAAAGGACTCGAACCTCTTCTAATTTGTACCCAACCCGGGATTTCTTGTCAGTATGTGTGTGTGAACGTGCTTGCTCTGTAAGCGGCTGCAAATATACAACGCTTTTTCTTTAACCACCAAACTTATTTTTAAGTTTTTTTTCGATCCCTTTTTCTCCCGAAATCCAAACCAAAAACAGCAATCAAATCAACCTCCTTATGAACGTCGCCTTAATTCCAAAGCGGCTGCAAATATACAACGCTTTTTAGACAAACAACAAACTTATTTTGAAGTTTTTTTTAGCCTTAAACCAGAATGAAAACCATCCTGCCTCAACTGCAATCCCAACACTCAATGAACTTCTCTTAACAAATGCACCCTTCGATATCCCTGCTAAGCGGGTGCAAATATACACCGCTTTATTTCTTTGAACCAAACATTATTTGGTGTTTTTTTTATTATTAATTTAACCTTCGCTTAACACAATGAACAACTGGAGATTAGATTAGGAAAACTTCTAAAACTCAAAGAAAATCCTTCAGAAGAAAACGGATTTTAAGCCAAATCTGCCTCAGGGAATAGAAGCCGAAGCCTAAAAGAGTCGCAAGTTTTTAAAGTTTAAGCGCAAACCCAACCCAGACATAGGGGAAGGAAAAATATAATAACGAAATTATTTTAAGTTGCTGGCGGTCCACTTATTGGTAAGCTCCGAAAAATTGAAATCTAGTGCACTGGGCTGGGGTTCAAGAATCTTTGACTGGAAAGACCGTTGAAGAATATCCTCTATAAGATAGTCTTCCTGATTGCTCTCAGGATGATATTCTTCCTTGAGTGAAATTTCAAATAAGCTGGCCGTAGTATTATACCAGAAAGCCCGCCATCCGCTCTTCAGATTTTTAATCAACTCAAAAGTGGTAATTCCTGTTTGCCGATGAATAAGTTTCACCAGAATCTGACCCTCAGTATGCGTGAGTTTTTTAAGTTCTTTAGCAAATTGCTCTTCGATATAATCCTGTACTATCTTGGTATATCGTTTTTGATCCCTTTTCGACTTGATTTGATCTAACCTGGAATTGAGCGTAAGCAATCGCTCTGATGCAAGTTTGGCGTACGGATAAACTTTCCTGGTTTTTCGCCTTAAAATTAAATAACGCCTTCTATCATCATCGGAGTTGAATTTTAATTTGCTTAAAATCAGCACTTCATCCAAATTGATGGATTCCCGCATTATGGTGTCGCCCAAAACGATGAAATACTCCTTATCAATAGTATCTTGTACAGGCTCTTTTTCCTGACCGGATACGTTAAAAAAGATAAGTAACATTATATAAGTGAAATATCGACTCAAAGCAATATGATTTTTTATTTTGTCTGTTATAAACTAAAACCATTCCAAATTTACAATTATTGGCCTTGTTCTGCTTTTAATTCTTCTTAAATTCGTAAAAATGTTTTTGATTAAATTAAAATGTAATTCTTATTTCTAAGACTTGCTTTTTCTTGTTTCAGAATAAAACCTATTAAATCACACTTAAAATTTTTCATAAATGAAAAAAGTTGAACTACTCGATGAAAAATCGATAGTATTTTTAGAAAAATATCTCAACAATGCCTCCCCCACCGGATATGAATGGGAAGGTCAGAAGATTTGGATGGATTATCTAAAGCCTTACGTAGATGAATTTATAACGGATACCTATGGAACAGCCGTTGGAATTATAAATCCAAAGGCTAAATTCAAGGTAGTTATAGAAGGTCATGCCGACGAGATTTCCTGGTATGTAAATTATATCACCGATGATGGATTGATCTATGTAATAAGGAATGGCGGAAGCGATCATCAAATAGCAGCTTCCAAAAGAGTAAACATTCACACCAAAAAAGGGATTGTAAAAGGGGTTTTTGGATGGCCAGCAATTCATACCCGCGATAAGGAGAAGGAACAGCCTCCCAAAATGGACAACATTTGTATCGATGTTGGTTGCAGCAATAAAGATGAAGTTCTTGAACTTGGAGTACATGTAGGGTGCGTGATCACCTATCCCGATGAATTTTTTATTCTGAATGGGAATAAATATGTGTGCCGTGGATTAGACAACCGGATGGGAGGTTTTATGATCTCTCAGGTAGCACGCCTGCTGAAAGAAAATAAGAAAAAACTGCCTTTTGGACTCTACATCACAAATTCTGTTCAGGAGGAAATAGGTTTGAGAGGAGCCGAAATGATCACCCAGCGCATTAAACCTAATGTAGCCATTGTGACAGATGTTACTCATGATACCACTACCCCGATGATCGAAAAGAAAACCAATGGGTATGCGAAGATTGGCGAAGGTCCGGTAATTTCCTATGCTCCGGCAATTCAAAATAAATTAAGGGAGTTATTGATCGATACCGCAGAAAAGAATGAAATCCCATTTCAGCGTGCCGCTTCTTCCAGAGCCACCGGAACAGACACGGATGCCTTCGCTTACAGCAACGGCGGAGTAGCATCTGCACTTATTTCCTTACCGCTCCGTTATATGCACACCACTGTAGAAATGGTCCATAAAACAGATGTCGAAAATGTTATCCGGTTAATTTATGAAAGTTTACTTCAAATAAAAGAAGGAGAAACTTTTAGTTACTTCGATTAAACTATCTTCAAAAGGAGTTAAAGCGGCTGGAAAATTTTCCAGCCGTTTTTTTTATGCTTAAAGTTTCACAAATCTTTATAAGACAGCTACCGCTCAAAGATTTATATTTAGAAAAAAAGCAAATGCAAGTAGATTCTGATGCTTTAAAATCCCTGATGAAGAACCCTGCGGAAGCAGCAATAATGGCGAACCTGGTTTACCTTTCTGAAAGTGAACTTACCATAAGCAGACAAAAAAGGGGCCGGGGATATGTCTATATTCTTAAGGGTGAGAAAATAAAAGATTCTGAACAACTGGAGCGTTTTAAAAAAATTGTGATTCCCCCTGCCTGGAAGAACACTCGAATTTCTCCCTTGATAAATAGCCATTTGCAAGTAATTGGTGTAGATGATAAGAACAGAAAACAATATATCTATCATCCTCAATGGTCAAAGATCCGGAACCAGACCAAATTCTTAAAGATGAATGTCTTTGGAAAAACCCTCCCTAGGATCAGGAGTAAGGTAGATACAGATCTCGATCAACCGGAAATGAGCAGGCGAAAGGTACTTGCCCTGGTAATACGTTTAATGGAAGAAACCCATATAAGAATAGGAAATTCCTACTATGCGAAAAACAATAAAACCTACGGTTTATCCACTCTTAGAGCCCGACATGTTAAAACCTCTAAAAATAAAATGAAATTTGAATTTGTAGGAAAAAAGGGGAAGGAGCATTCGGTTAGTATAAAAAACAAAAAACTTATAAAGCTGGTCAACCAATGTGAAGAGATTCCTGGTTGGGAACTTTTCAAGTTTTATGACACTGAAGGGAATAAGCAATCTGTGGATAGCGGCATGATCAATGAATATATACAGGAAATAAGTGGCAATATTTTTTCTGCAAAGGATTTCAGAACCTGGTCTGCTTCCAAAATTTTCTTCGAAACCCTATATCAGATAGGGTATCTGGAAAATGAGAAGGAAAATAAAAAAGCCGTTCTGGAGGCTTATGATGCAGCAGCAAAAGGTTTAGGAAATACGAGGACAGTATGCAGGGAATACTATGTTCATCCTCATATTGTTCAGCTTTATGAATCCGGTAAAATTGAGCCTTATTTTAAAAAGATTAAATCTAAAAATACCAAGAACTATGCTACTTTATCTGGTACAGAAAAAGTTATGCTGGACTTAATAAATGAATATGAAATTAATCTTGACGAACCTGAAGAAGAAAAAAAAAGATAGCGCGGATTAGAAATCCGCGCTAACCTATTTTAAAAAAGTGGGGTTAGAATTTGCGCTAACTGTTCTATGAATTCCGTCTAGTGAGAAAGCACCACCAAAAACCAATCTTGCATTTAAATTAAACTTATCAAAAGAAAAACCTGCGGGAGTGGCAGCCACGATGTTGAGAATTGTATTTACATTTACAAAAGCAAATCCGTTTACCTCTTTAACAGATTTGATGTTTTGATTAAATGTAGTTGTGGCCTCCACCACTTCCTGTTGTTCTGCCAGAGTTAGCACCCATTTGTATTCAAGGGCGTATGTTACTCCATTTAAAGCTAATTGACCCGCAGACTTAGCAGGTAAATATGATTCGTGATTACGAAATACAGGTGCAATAAGTGACTCTTTGGGCTGGGAAATCAAACATTTTACATGAAATACTTCCGAAAGAAAAAATACTGGTCCTGAACTAAATTTTATTTACCACTTATAATTTCCCCAACCTTTAGATTAAAATAAAAAACCCACTCCTTAAAGAAGTGGGTCCATATCTATTATGATAAATTCTTAAAAGGAAGAAGGATACAATGTATTGTAATTTGCTGCTTTTACTTTAGGTAAATTCGCCCCATAAGTTGTATTTATTGCTTCCAGGAACTTGTTGGTAATGAAGGCATAACCTCTGGCCGTAGGATGAACTCCATCTAAAGAGAATGCTCCTCCAAAAACAAGCCTTGCATTTAATGAAAATTCATCAAAATTAACTCCGGTATCTGCAACCTGATTCAGGACAGCATTTACATCTACAAATGCTAAACCGTTGGCTTCAGCAGCAGCTTTTATTGTTTGATTAAATGCTGTTGTAGCCTGGATTACAGCCTGCTGTTCTGATGGTATCAATACCCACTTGTCTGCAAGGGGAAAAGTGACACCATTAATTGAAAGTTGTCCTACCGTGGCCTGGGGTACTCCCATCCCCACCAGCATATTAAAAGCATCCATATTTGACTGGCCAATAATAGAGGAACTTGGTAATACCAAAAGATCTTGGTCAGTTGCCTGTCTTGCCTGGCCATATAACATACCAAACAGCTGTGCGGTGCCTGCATCAAGACCACCTTGTTGCAGAGCTCCTGCAATTTGGGCAGAAAGATTTGTAAGGCTTTCATCCGTAATAACCACTGCACTTGCAGCCGTTGTAGAAAAAACAATCGAACGCTCGGGCACACCTAAAGCAGCAAAAACCTGGTTTAAACCTGCAAAAGTGGCGTTAAGCGTGGGGATTTGTGCGCCAAAAGCCGGATTAGCCGGACTTAAAGGTTTAAAAGGGACAGTTGTAAAGTAAGGAATTTTAATCACGTTAGGAATATTTGCAACAACTCCTTTTGCACCGTTTGCAATTAATGCTGCTAGGATCCCACTATAGGTTTGAGCAAAAACGTTAGGATCTGTAATATCATTCGAGTTATAGGTAGATGGATCAAAGTTCCCTTTTTGGTCAACACCATCTCCTCCACTTGTTGCGAAAGAAAGCACATCGTTATTACCTAACCAAAGGGAGAAAAAAGTTGGATCTTGAGCCAGGGCATCTGACAGAACGGTAGTACCAGGTGCGCTGGCAAATCTAACGAAATATGGATTTGCCTGGCCGGTAGCCACCCCGGCTACATTTCCATAACCCGGTGCAAGCAAATGGAAGCTTTTAGCTCCTGGAATACCCATATTATTAAAAGGACCGGACAACTTGTTGGTTATTTCTGTAGTTGGGGTGGCAGATATCCGCACAGGTGCCGCACCATTGAAGATCAATCTTGGCTCCTGGATCACGTTGCCTTGAAGCAAAAGGCCTCCAATATTATCATTCATCATAGGTTGGGTGAATTCTCCACCTCCGGCCAAAGCAAAACGAGAAGCCAGAATGCTAGGTATGGAATTTTGCTGGCCTGCCATAAATAAAGCTCCATCAGTAAACCCAGCCGTTAAACTGTTTCCTAAAGCAACATAGTTAGTGAAATCCGCCGTTCCCGATGTTATCTCTTCCTCAATTACAACATTCCCATTGTCGTCATCTGAACTACATCCTACAAACATTGCTGCAAGGAGCAGGAGTATCCATTTATAATTATATATTTTCATTTGTTTAAGTTTTTTGATTTTCAAATTGTTTCGGCAATTGCTAAACTTCCAGAATAAGATTAAAAATTGTTAAAGGTTAATGAAAGATAATATTGCTGGCCTATTAAACCTGTTCCATAAGCAGTGTAGTATTCTTTTCCACCTAAATTGGTTGCTCCCAACTTGAGCATAGAATTAATAGAAGGCAATTTGTAATTAACCTGTGCATCAAAAACAGAAAAGGAAGGGACCTTACCATCAGCAAAAGTAGCTTGCCAGAAATAAGCATCACTCCACCTGTAGTTTATATTGAATCCCAGGTTTTCATAAACTTCAGTATTCCCAAAAGAGAATTTCACTTTGTGCTTTGGCGTGTTGAAAGCGGTCCTGAAATCGGGTGCTGAAGATTGATCAAAATCCTGTTCGGCATACGTATAATTCCCGTCAAGATCATAGTTTCCAAACACCTTAGTGGTTATTCCTATTGAACCTCCAAAAGATTTCACATCGGCAGGGGAATTCGTATAGGTTTGAAAGGCTTTGAAATCTCCTTGCTGTAAGGCTAATAAAGATTGGGCGTTGTCTCCCACAGTACCATATAACGGTACCAAAACGGTTTCATTGGAGATAAAATCTTTATACCCGTTATAATAAGCATTAAGATCTACAATAAATCTACCTGCACGGCCACGGTATCCTACTTCATAAGCAGTTACCTGCTCCGGCTTTACAATATCAACATCTGCAGCCTGGGGAGCGCCACTTTGAACAGAGTTCAATGAAAAAGAATTTTCATAAGCAGCTCTACCCGTAATCGTAGCAGTTGGGCTTCCGGTTACCGCAGCTCCTGCTCCGCTAAGGGGAAAAGTCCTTACGTACCTGTCCAGGTTTGCTTCCGCAGATCCTACAAGTATTGCTCTACCGGCATCAAGGCCAATAAAAAGATCCTGAGTGGTAGGGTATCTAAAACCTGTTTGTACAGAAGCTCTAAAGTTGTGGCTTCTAGATACTCCCGCAGTATATGCCAAAGATAGTCTTGGAGAAAAATTACCCTCAAAAAGTTCAGATTTATCATAACGAATAGATCCGGTAAGCTTTAACCTTTCCTCTAATAGTTTCTTCTGAAGCTGGGTATAAATTCCATATTCTGAATAGGAAATTGGTCCGTCATAATCGGTAAAAATTGTTCCGAAAGAATTTAATCTATATTGTCTGTAAGATCCGCCAACCTGGATTTCGGCTATATCTTCAGTTAAATGAGTGAAATTATAATTAGCATCTGCATGACGTAGCTGTGAAGCATCTTTGAACTGAGATCCAGTTGCCAGGTCAGGATCTGTGGTAACTTCGTTAAATGCATTTTGGAACTCGGTAGATCCAGGTTCCAAACGACCTGTATCTGCAGTTTGTCTTGCAATGGCATGAGCCTGCTCTGTTCCTGCGCCCTGTAGTGTGCTAGTGATAAATGCACCTGCATATTCTCCAAACCATTGCTGATCTGATTTCCATGTCCTGTTAATGTTAATAGCTGTAAAACGGGTATCATAAGAATCCCCTGCATCCTCATCGGTAATGTAACCTCTTACAAAAAAGTTCGCATTTTGAACCTCGATCTTGTGCTGTTGTAAAAAGAAATCTTTAAGGGCATATCGGTTTAAACCCTGGTAGATCGTAGATCCCCAACCTGCTTTTCCAACATAGCTAATTTCCAGATCATCGGCAAAGGGCCGGTAATGAATAGCAGCATCAAGCTTAATACTTTCAGCATTATAATCGGTCAATGCAGGTTCCAAATATCCGGTACGGCTTACCGAAGCATTTGGCAGCAGGTTCTCTGCTCCTGCAGGAATTCTACCAAGACTTACCAGTGCCTGGCCAACTCCGCGAATGTTTGTAGAAACTTCATCTCCGTAAATATTCAAACCGTCATAGTTTGGGTGGCTTCTATCTCTTCCTGGTAATAACACATCTTCCTCACTCACCGCATGCCAATCTGTTCCCTGAAAATAGGCGAAATTGACTTTTGCTGCCAGCTTATCTGAAAATTTATGTGCCGCTCTAATTCCCAAATCGTAAAACGGATTGGTACCGGCGGCGTCCTGTGAGGTTAATCCCTGCTTGTAATATGCGCTAATCCCCGGGAAATCAAATGGGTTTTTACTTTGCATAAACAGGATCCCGTTAAAAGCATTGGCACCGTATAGTGCAGAAGATGCTCCGGGAAGTAATTCAATACTGCGAACATCCAGTTCTGTCATCCCAAGAAGGTTTCCTAAAACAAAGTTCAATGCCGGAGAGGAATTATCCATCCCGTCTACCAGCTGTACAAAACGCGTGTTTGCAAAAGTTGCAAATCCCCTGGTGTTTACAGATTGAAATGTCAAACTGCTGGTATTTACATCAACTCCTTTTAAATTTTCAAGCCCCGCATAAAAAGAGGCTGCTGTAGTATTCCTTATTTCTTTTAATCCGAAACGCTCTACGGTAACCGGAGATTCAAAAATACGCTCGGGAGTTCTGGAGGCCGAAACTACAATCTCATCCAGGGAGGTTCCCTCCACCATGGTAACATTAACCTCTTGATTTACTGAGGTAATTCGTACTGTTTGGGTTTCATACCCCACATTACTAATCTCTATGGTAAAAGGAGGTGTCTGTTCTACCCGTAAATTAAATTTACCATCAAAGTCGGTAACTGTTCCAACCGAAGTTCCAAGCACTAAAACGTTTACGCCTAAAACAGGAACATTATCCTTATCTACAACATTTCCTGAAATGGTGGTTTGAGAATAGGAAGTAATAAAAAAGAGAAAAAACAATAAAGCCAGAGGGATTTTCATAATTTGTTATATTGGTTACACACAACCAATATATGCTATTTATCAATTATTAACTTAATTTAACAGTGTTTTTTTGCTACCTCCCAATAATAATTAAATATTTTTAGAATCCTTTATTATACTGTCTACAACTTCAGGATTTAACAAAGTGGACGTATCTCCTAAATTTGAAGTATCATTAGAAGCGATTTTTCTTAAGATCCTTCTCATTATTTTACCACTTCTGGTTTTTGGAAGACTGTTTACGAATTGTATTTTATCGGGTTTCGCGATGGGTCCAATAATTTTTGAAACCTCCTTTTTTATTTCCTCTTTTAACCCATCAGAAGGTTCAACATCATCATACAAGATCACATAGGCATATAATGCATTTCCTTTGACATCATGGGGATACCCAACCACTGCACTTTCTGCTACTTTAGGATGTTCATTTATAGCATTTTCAATTGGAGCAGTTCCCAGGTTATGACCAGAAACAATTACAACATCATCCACCCTGCCGGTTATTCTATAATTCCCAGTTGCATCCCTATATGCACCATCTCCTGTGAAATACATGTTTTTGTAAGCAGAAAAATATACCTGTTTAAACCGCTCATGATCTCCATAAATTGTTCGGGCCATAGAAGGCCATGGAAATTTAATCGCCAGCCTTCCGTCAGCTTTCTCATGAACATTGGTTATTTCTTCTCCATTTTCATCCATCAATGCCGGTTGTACCCCGGGTAAAGGAAGCGTTGCAAAAGTAGGCCTGGTAGGGGTAATTCCTGCAAGTGGAGAGATCATTATAGCTCCTGTTTCGGTTTGCCACCAGGTATCTACAATGGGACAATTACCCTTGCCAATATTATCATTATACCAGTGCCAGGCTTCCTCATTAATAGGTTCTCCCACAGATCCTAAAACTTTTAAGGAAGAAAGGTCATGTTTTTCAACAAAACTTATAGGGTGCTTTGCCAGCGATCTTATTGCAGTAGGAGCCGTATAAAAATGAGTGACTTTTAATTTTTCTACAATTTCCCAAAATCTGCCAGAATCGGGAAAACTTGGTATTCCCTCAAACATCACTGTAGTTGCTCCTGCTGCAAGGGGACCATAGATGATATAAGAATGGCCTGTAATCCAGCCAATATCTGCAGTGCACCAATATACATCAGAAGACTTTGGAGTTTCGGCATTGTATTGAAAAACATTGGTGAAAGTATAAGTTGTCCCAACCATATAGCCCCCGGTAGTATGCACCATACCTTTAGGCTTCCCTGTAGATCCGGAGGTGTACAATATAAAGAGAAGGTCCTCTGCATCCATTTCCTCTGCCGGGCATTCTTTTTCAGCTTTTTCCAATTCATCAAACCAAAATTTATCCCTACCAGCTTTCATAGGGGTATTTTCTACAGTTCTTCGATAGACAATTACTGTTTCTATAGATGGCGTCTTTTCCAGCGCTTCATCACAAATCTCTTTTAGGTTTACCGGTTTTGAGCCTCTATAAACCTGATTTGCGGTAATTAGCATTTTACAATTAGAATCATTTATCCTGTTTGCGATTGCGGTACTTGAAAAACCTGCAAATACAATGGAATGTACCGCACCAATTCTGGCACAAGCCAGCATTGCAATTGCCAATTCCGGGATCATAGGCATATATAGACAAACCCGATCCCCTTTTTTTATTCCATTATTCTTTAAGACATTGGCGAAATGAGAAACCTTTACAAATAATTGCTTGTAGGAAATGTATCTGGATTCTTCATCAGGATCATTGGGCTCCCAAATGATGGCGGTTTTATTACCAATGGTTTCCAGGTGACGATCCAGGCAATTTTCGGTAATATTGAGTTTTCCTCCCGGAAACCATTTTATTTCAGGCTTGTTAAAATCCCATTCCAGGGTTTTATCCCATTTCTTTTTCCAAAGAAATTCTCCTGCAATCTTATCCCAAAAAACTTCCGGGTTTTCAACACTTTCTTTATATGCTTTCTTATATTCCGCAAAAGTCTTTATTTGTATGTTTTTCATTCACTAAAAATATATAAAGCAAAATCGAATAGCAAAAAAAGCGGATGTTTAAAATCCTTTTTTTTAAGAAAAAATACTCAAATTGCTTTATTGGTATAATTTTAGACCCGTGATCGTTTAAATTTCTGGTTGATGAACTTATTTCAAATTATTATTTTCCTTTTAATTCCCGCGATGCTTTTCTCTCAAAAATACGAACTCAAATGGTCTGAAGAATTTAACGGATCACAATTAAATACTGAAGTTTGGAATTTTGAAAAAGGCTTTGCCAAAAACAATGAAGCGCAGTTTTACACAGGAAGAACCAAAAATGCCAGAATTGAAGACGGAAACCTCATCCTTGAAGCTTATAAAGAGGATTATGGCAATGCTGATTATACCTCCGCCAGAATAAACACGTTGAACAAAAAACATTTTAGATATGGCCGTATTGAAGTTCGCGCAAAACTTCCGGAAGGTCAAGGTACCTGGCCCGCTATATGGATGCTTGGTATAAATCATCATATAGACGGGTTTCCTGCCTGCGGAGAAATAGACATTATGGAGTATGTTGGTAAGGCCCCTGGAGAGGTTCACGGGACGATCCATTATCCGGAAACCGATAATATTAAAATGAATTCGGCATCCCAGAATTTCTTACTACCGCCTTCAAAAGATGGGTTTCATACCTATAGTATAGAATGGGACGGTGCTCAAATAGATTTCTTTGTTGACGATATTAAGTATCACCATTTTGAGGTTGATGATGCGAACCGGTGGGGAAGAAAAAACATCTTCAGAAAACCATTTTATTTGGTCCTGAACTTAGCACTTGGAGGAAAATGGGCCGGAGAAATAGATGATACTATCTTCCCGGCCCGGTTTTATGTGGATTATGTGCGCTTTTATCAGCTTAAAGAATAAAAGTATCTATGCTTGTGACTTTAAATAATCTGTTATATTTCTCTCAATCCGGTCTTCTATATTTGTGACATCGGCTTTGACAAAAGGTGTACCGGTGATATTTTCATATAATTCAATATATCGTTCTGAAACAGTATGTATATAATCGTCGCTCATCACGGGTGCTTTTTGACCTTCCAATCCTTGAAAACCTTTTTCTATAAGCCATTGTCTTACAAACTCCTTGGAAAGTTGTTTTTGAGTTTCTCCCTTTTCCTGACGTTCCTTATAACCTTCGGCATAAAAATACCTTGAAGAATCCGGGGTATGAATTTCATCGATGAGCACAATCTTACCATCCGGGGTTTTACCGAATTCATATTTTGTATCCACTAATATCAATCCTCGCCGGGCTGCGATTTCTGTTCCCCTTTTAAATAGTTTCCTGGTATAATCTTCCAAAATACTGTAATCTGCTTCAGAAACGATTCCGCGCTTTAAAATATGCTCTCTGGAGATATCTTCATCATGGTCCCCCATTTCAGCCTTGGTTGCTGGAGTGATAATTGGTTCCGGGAATTTATCATTCTCCTTCATCCCTTCCGGCATTGGAACCCCACACAATATTCTCTTTCCCAGTTTATATTCCCTGGCTGCGTGGCCGGACATATATCCGCGGATAACCATTTCAACCTTAAAAGGCTCGCATTTTATTCCTATTGCCACATTGGGATCCGGAGCTGCCTTTAACCAGTTTGGAACAATGTCTTTGGTTTCATCCATCATTTTGGTGGCAATCTGGTTAAGGATTTGTCCCTTAAACGGGATTCCCTTTGGCATCACCACATCAAAAGCAGATAACCTGTCGGTTGCTATCATCACCAGCACATCGTCTTCAAGTTCATATACCTCTCTTACTTTTCCTTTATATACCGATTTTTGTCCGGGAAAATTAAAATTGGTATCTGTAATAGTATTTTTCATTTTTTTCAATATTATTTTTAATCCATACAGTGGGTTTAATTACCTAATAAGTTTCTCTAAAGGAATGATCGAAATGTAGGTCTGAAAATTAAAAATCTTCTCTTTCTGAAATTTTATAGTTTTTTTAGAAGCTATTGGTCTATATTAATCTGCGTGCTCAATTTCCTTATATGCAGAAATTATACTTTTCACAAGCTTGTGACGTATCACATCCTTGTCATCCAGGTAAACCACTCCAATTCCTTCAACATCTTTAAGAACCAACAAAGCCTCTTTTAAACCTGAAATAACACGTCTTGGCAAATCTATTTGTCCGGGATCCCCATTAATTATAAATTTGGCACTTTTCCCCATTCTGGTAAGGAACATCTTCATTTGGGAATGCGTGGTATTTTGTCCTTCATCGAGGATAACAAAGGCGTTATCTAAAGTACGTCCTCTCATAAAAGCTAAAGGGGCAATTTGTATCACTCCTTTTTCAATATACAGCTCCAGTTTTTCATGAGGGATCATATCCCGTAAAGCATCATATAAAGGTTGCATATATGGATCCAGTTTTTCTTTAAGATCCCCGGGTAAAAACCCCAGATTTTCACCTGCTTCCACAGCTGGCCTGGTTAAAATAATTCTTTTTACCTGTTTTTCCTTCAATGCTTTAACCGCAAGGGCAACTGCGGTATAAGTTTTTCCTGTTCCTGCAGGTCCTATGGCAAATACCATATCATTTTTACTCATCAATTCCACCAACTTGCGCTGATTAGCAGTTTGCGCTTTTATAGCTTTACCTCCTACCCCATGAACAAGGATTTCCCCGCTTTGTACAGAGGTGGAATAATCCTCCTTTTTGTCGCTGCTCAAAACCCGTTCAATCATATTTTCATCCAGCTTATTGTATTTGGCAAAATGATCCAGAATCATATTAAACCGCCGGTCAAATTCTTCCAGCAATTCTTCATCCCCATATGCAGTAATCCTGTTACCCCTGGCTACGATCTTTAGTTTTGGAAAATACTTCTTAAGAAGTTCTATGTTTTCATTTTGTTGCCCAAAAAATTCTCGCGGGCTAATTTCGGAAAGTTCAATGATGATTTCGTTCAAAAGGAGTTTGGTTTAGAATTAATTTTTCTTTTCTTAAAGATATTAAATTTGTTTAAACCTGCTACAAATTCTAATTTTGTTATTAACCAATTGGTATAAATTTCTATTAAATGTGACAGGAAAGGAGGAAATAAATTTATCTTCGCCTGTAGTACAAACTTACATAAAATAACAACTTACCAACCTCAAAAATTATTAATAATCGCCTATGGCCATCATCACTTTAACGACCGATTTTGGGGAGAAAGATCACTTTGTAGGAGCCGTTAAAGGAACTATTTATTCTGAAATAGAAGATGTTAGAATTGTGGATATTTCGCATTCTGTTTCGCCTTTTCATATTACGGAGGCTTCTTATATAATTAAAAACGCTTACAAATGTTTCCCTAAAGGCAGTATCCATATCATAGGAATTGATTCTGAACTCACACCAGAAAATAAACATCTTGCAGTTTTATTGGATGGACATTATTTTATTTGTGCCAATAATGGCATTCTTTCTTTAATCGCTTCAGAAATAAAACCCGATAAGATCGTAGAGATCAATATTCATAATACCGTTGAAACAAATTTTCCAGTGTTGGATGTTTTTGTAAGGGTTGCCTGTCACCTAGCCCGCGGCGGAACTTTGGAAGTGGTTGGAAAAACCATTGAGAACCTTAAATATTTAAAAGAAGTAGAACCTTCTCTAAATGTTGATAAAAACCAGATCATTGGCCATGTTTTGTATATTGACAACTACGGGAATGTAGTTACCAATATTTCACGCAAACTATTTGACAATACCGGAAAAGGCCGTTCCTATACCATTACGGCCCGCACTGCAAGGTTTACAGAAATTTTTGAAACCTATAGCGATGCTATTAACTTTAAGGTAGAAAAGGAAAAACGCGAAGAAGATGGTAAAAAACTGGCTATTTTCAATTCAGCCAATTATATTGAGTTAGCCATTTACAAAAGCAATCCCAGTACTGTAGGAAGTGCTTCCACCCTATTTGGATTGGAATTAAGGGATACTATCACCATAAAATTTGAATGAAATGTTTATTAGAATCGTAAAAATGGGTTTTAACCCTGAAAATATAGATGCCTTTTTAGAAAATTTTGAAGCGAATAAAGCTAAGATCAGGAATTTTGAAGGATGTCAATTTCTGGAACTTTACAGGGATAAAAACAATACAAATCAGTTTTTTACGTATAGTTACTGGGAAGATGAGGAGGCGCTGGAAAACTACAGGAATTCTAATCTTTTTAAGGGGTTATGGGCAAATACCAAGCTCTATTTCAACCAAAAACCGGAAGCCTGGAGTGTTAATAAAATAGCTGAAGCACAAAATAAAAAGCCTGCGCTATAATTTTTTTTTGAAATCCGAAACTTTGAACTTTAAACTTAATCCAGTTTGACAGCAATTTTAAAAAAAGAAATTCAGTCATTTTTCTCAACCACTATGGGATATCTGGTGGTTGGAATATTTTTGGTGGTAAGTGGGTTGTTTCTATTCGTTTTCAGCGGCACTTATAATATACTGGATAACGGTTTTGCGGATCTTGGTCCGTTTTTTAATCTGGCTCCCTGGATCTTTATCTTTCTTATTCCGGCGATCTGTATGAAGAGTTTTTCAGAAGAAAACAAACAGGGAACCATGGAATTGTTGCTCACAAAACCCATTGGGAAATGGAACCTGGTTTGGGGGAAATTTTTAGGTGCTTTCCTTTTAACATTAATCGCTCTTATTCCCTCTGTTTTATACGTAGTCACTATCTATCAATTAGGTGACCCGGTTGGAAACCTTGATTTGGGAGCATTGCTGGGCTCTTATCTTGGATTGATCCTACTGGCTGCATCTTATACCTCTATTGGAATATTTTCATCGGCCTTATCTTCCAACCAGATCACCGCTTTTATTATCGCTGTATTTTTATGTTTTCTTGTGTTTTTTGCTTTTGAAGGCCTAACAGATTATCAGCTTTTTGATTCCTCCTACGGCATAGAATACCTGGGAATGAGTTACCACTATAAAAGCATGAGTCGGGGTGTGGTCGATACCCGGGATCTCATTTATTTTTTAAGTTTGGTTTGTTTATTCCTGTTCCTGACCTATTACAAGATCGCTTCTCAAAAAAATAAGAACTGATTTGAAACAACTTCTCAAATATAAATACCTTGTTTTTCTCATCGCTTCCCTGGTGCTTATAAACCTGCTCGCATCACAGTACCATCAACGGTTTGATTTGACCCAGGATAACCGCTATACGCTCTCACCGGCGGCAAAAGAAATTATAGGTAAGGTAGAAGCTCCGCTTATCATCGATGTTTTTATGAAAGGGAGTTTCCCTCCGGAATTTAGAAGACTTCAAAATGAAACAAGACAATTTCTGGAAGAAGTAGTTTCCTATAATCCCAATATCAGGTTCAATTTTATAGACCCTTTGGCCGAAGGCGATGATGCCAATGCTATTGCCGAAGAATTCTATTCCCTTGGAATGACCCCCGCACGCCTAAGCGTTATGGAAAATGGAAAGGCCAGTGAAATGCTCATTTTCCCCTGGGCGCTTGCAAATTTCAACGATGAAACCATTAAAATCCCTTTACTGAAGAATACATTGGGGGCGACAGATGAAGAACGGGTAAACAATTCTGTACAACAACTGGAGTATTCATTTGCCGATGCCATAAGTCGTTTGGTTAGGGAACGAAAAAAGAAAATTGCAGTTATGCGCGGGAACGGAGAGCTCCCCGATGCAAATCTGGCTGATTTTATTCAAAGCATTCAGCAGTATTATTTTGTTGCGCCTTTTACCCTGGACTCTACCTCCGCAAATCCACAAAAAACATTAAATGATCTTCGGGAATTTGATTTGATTATCGAAGCAAAACCAACCCAGCCCTATTCTGAAGAGGAGAAATTCCTGCTGGACCAATACCTTATGCAAGGTGGAAAAGCGCTGTGGCTACTAGAAAATGTGGCCATGGAAACCGATAGCCTTTTCAATGTGAGCGGTAGCGCATTTGCCATTCCCCGGGATCTAAACCTGGGAGATATGTTCTTTTCCTATGGCATCCGGATAAACCCGGTTTTGGTTAATGATATTTATTCGGCACCGCTAATCCTGGCAACCGGAAGAGGGAATGAAACACAATTCACGCCCTATCCCTGGTTTTACAGCCCCTTAACTACCAGCCCAAACTCCCACCCTATTATCAACAATCTTGAGGCGGTAAAATTTGACTGGGCAAATCCTATCGATATTTTAAAAAGCAATCTTAGCAAAACGGTATTGTTAACCAGCTCACCCCGTTCCAAACTCGAAGGAACCCCAAGGGAAATAAGCCTGGCGATGCTGGATTCAAAACCCGATGTATCTTCCTATACGGCCGGGGAACAACCTTTGGCAGTTTTACTGGAAGGCAACTTTAAATCTGCTTACAAAAACAGGATAAAACCCTTTGAGATCGAAAAACCATTAGACAGTAGCGCAACAACCCAAATGATCGTTATTTCAGATGGGGATGTGATTAAAAATCAATTAAAACAAGGGGAACCGCTAGAACTAGGATTTGAACGCTACTCAGGAACTACCTATGGCAATAAAGAATTTTTGCTGAATGCTGTGAACTACCTTTTAGACGATTCTGGATTGATAGATATTCGGGCAAAAGAGGTAAACATCGCATTTTTAAATACCGAAAAGGCAGTTAGCGAACGTGAGAAATGGCAGTTAATCAATCTTGGCATTCCTGTCTTGGTATTACTTATGGCCGCCTTCGGCTTTAATTATTTTAGAAAAAAACGGTATCAAAAAAATTAAGTGGTTTCACCTACATATCTTCCGCTAAAATAAATATCAACAATTATTACTTTTCTATAAATACTAACTTACTGAATATCAATAAAATAAAATAGTTTGAATTGATTTTCATGTTAATAAAATATCTCCATATGTACTTATATTTTTGAAGGATTAGGATATATTTGTATTGATTCAAATTAATCGATACGTCCATGAAATTTATTGTATCCAGTACTTACTTGCTGAAACAGCTACAAATATTAGGAGGGGTTATTAACAATAATAACACACTGCCTATTTTAGATAATTTTTTATTCGAACTTAAACAGGATGAGCTAAGGGTTTCTGCTTCCGATTTGGAGACGACCATGTCTGCCAAATTAAAAGTTGAATCGGATTCTGAAGGCGCTATTGCAGTTCCTGCGCGTTTGCTTTTGGAAACACTAAAAACCTTTCCGGAGCAGCCTCTTACGTTTGTTGTTGAGGATAATCACACTATAGAACTTAGTTCCAATCACGGAAAATATGCCCTGGCCTATGCCAATGGCGATGAATTCCCAAAAGCTGTAGAACTCAAAGAAGCCAGCAGCACCATTATCCAGGGAGATGTTTTGGCAACGGCTATAAGCAAAACCATTTTTGCTTCCGGTAACGATGACCTTAGACCTGTGATGAGCGGGGTTTTCTTCCAGTTCTCTACAGAAGGTTTAACCTTTGTAGCTACCGATGCTCATAAACTTGTAAAATATTCCCGGGAGGATGTTTCTGCCTCCCAGGCTTCAGAGTTTATTATGCCTAAAAAACCTTTAACATTGCTTAAAGGAATCCTGGCAGGAAGTGAAACCGATGTGCTTATTGAGTACAACGAGTCCAACGCCAAATTCACTTTTGAAGATACCACGCTTATCTGTAGATTGATAGACGGAAAATATCCAAATTATGAAGCGGTAATCCCAAAAGAAAATCCGAATAAACTTGTTATTGACCGGAGCCAGTTTTTAAGCTCTGTAAGAAGAGTTTCTATTTTCTCGAATAAAACCACCCATCAGGTGCGCTTAAAGATTGCCGGAGCCGAATTAAATATTTCTGCTGAAGATATCGATTACAGCAACAAAGCGGAGGAACGCCTTACCTGTTCTTACCAGGGTGACGATATGCAAATAGGGTTTAATTCCCGTTTCTTAACCGAGATGCTGAATAACCTAAATGCAAACGAAGTTCAGCTGGAAATGAGCCTTCCTAACCGCGCGGGCATTTTGACGCCTGTAGACGGACTTGATGAAGGTGAAAAAATCACAATGCTGGTTATGCCGGTGATGTTGAATAACTAAAGGCCCCCTAACCCCCAAAGGGGGAATAAAAAATTAAAAAACGCCATCCGGATATCGGGTGGTGTTTTTTTGGTTAAAAGGTATTTTCCGTTTCCAAACTCCCATTTTTATAAGCACCTTTTCATTAAGGTTTTTCAAAACTCTTATTCTGTAATTATTTTAGAATTCGAAATTTGATTCATATGAAACATTTTGGCATGTTCTATTTCCCAATAAATTTTCTTGATGTCTTTAGACAAAATTTGTGCAGGTGAATTTTCGGCATTTATCGTAGATTCCTCCTGAATGGGAGATATGGGTACTTCAGCCAGGCTAAAATATAGCAAGCCCCCGTTATAAACCATATTCCATTGTAATTTATTGAATTTATTCATGCATTTACTAAACCTGTTTCTAAGAAAAGAATGAGGTGTACTTTTCTGGATCATTGCCACCAGGTATTTCAGGATGGATGGGGAACCTAAAGAAGTTTCCTCTTTATCCAAAACAGAGGATTCAAAAAATTTATTTTCAACCCCTTCGAATAAGTTTAAAAAGTTAGGATGAATGTATTTGAAATATCCATCCATATCGGTTATAAAACAAATCCCTAACAACAAGTTATTATTTGAACTTGAAATTGTGTGATTCCTGTTTTTTTCTCCATTTTCTTTAGAGTTCCTTCTCGTGTATATCCCAGACCAGGGAAAACAAGCGAATCTCTCGATATTTTCATTTTCTGAAGAAAAAGAATTATTTAGATTTACAGTATTTCCCATTGCTTCTGTTTTTTAATTGTTCTTTTTATAAAAATCCTTTTAAGTGAAAGACTCAAACCGATTTAATTTCTGACTTGTATTTTTAGCGCTTTGAAGAGCCATTAAGAAATTGGGTATATTATACAATTCAAAAGATTTATCTATTAAATAATGAGCTCCCATTTGTTTACTTTTTCTGGTATCATTAAAATCGGTTGTATTGCTTAGCATAAAAACTGCAACATCGGGATAGATTCTTTTAATGAATTTCAATAAATCGAACCCATTTTCTTCCTTCAGCTCAATGTCAATAATTACCACATCAGGTTTTTCAAGCTTTATTAATTCTTTTGCCTCCTGGATAGAATACGCGTGGCCCATCCATTTAAACTTTCCTATATCTTTTAAAATATACTTGAAGTGGGAGGTGATTTTTTCAGAATCATCAACTGTTATTATTTTTAAAACCATAGTTATCAAATCATTAACGTAGTATCCCTCAATATTAGACATAACAATGAAAGAAAAAATAGGACTAACTGTGAATTTGATGTAGCGGTAAAGACTACAGAAATTCCGAACTTATTGATTTATAAATACATTGGGATACAAAAAGTAAGGGATTGTTTTTATGGTGCTTTTTGAAATACGACAGCTTAAACTTAGATTGAAATTCACTGTTCATAAGAATGTATGTTCAAAGTATTTGAAAATATGGGGGTTAATTTGGAATTAAATATGGAAAAACATGACTTCGATCTAAAAAAAATAGTTGGGGGAAGCTTATGTGGGGATAAATTTATTTTAATTGAAGGAAGCCACGTTTTCAACTTCCATATCTAAAAATCAAAAACTCCTTATTGATCTTATACCACTAAATAAGGCTTTTAATAAGCCATAAAAAATAGGACAAATTATGAAAGATTTGTAATGTTTTCAACTACAAGGATTTAACTAAATTGATATTTTCAAAAACTAACTACTAAAAAAAATAGCTAAAAAAATCAATGGAGGCATTGAAAAATCAATTACCCGGGAATAAAATCGAGGGTTGTAAAAGAATGAAACCTTAAGGATTTGGACGAATTCCAGCGTATGGAACTAACAGTTACTGGGGAATTAAAACCTTTGATTAAATTAAACCAAACCATTGTCTAATGCATACCTTGTGAGCGCTGCATTGTTCCTTAAATTTAATTTTTCTAGGATTCTGGCCCGGTAGGTACTAATGGTATTTACTGTTAAGGAGATTTCCCGACCAATTTCTGAAACAGTTTTACCGGAAGCGATAAATTTAAGAACCTGCAATTCCCTATCCGATAATTTTGAGTATAAAGGTTGGTCCAGAGGGTGCGATAGGGATTGTGCTAATTTATCTACAATATCCTGTGAAATATATTTTCTGCCATTTAGAATATGATTTACAGCATTTATCAATTCCTCAGGAGCACTATCCTTATTTAAATATCCGGACGCCCCTGCCTTTAATACCCTAATTGCATATTGATCTTCAGGTTGTACGCTTAAAATAAGAATTGGGGTCTGGATGCCATCTGCCCTTATTTGTTTAAGCGTTTCAAGGCCATTTCTTCCCGGCATGGAAATATCCAATAGAATTAAATCCAGGGATTCCTTCCTTGTGATTTGAAGCGCCTCGATACCGTTGGACGCCTCAAAATATTTTAGTGACTGAAAACTTTCATGGAGGATCTCTATCAATCCTTTTCTCAAAATAGCGTGATCATCGGCTATTAAAACTTTCATGTATTTATCACTTTTCACAGGTTTATAAACGAATAACAAGCCTTACTTTGGTACCGCCCATTTTTCTTTTTTTAATTGAAAATATTCCATTAATCATTAATGCCCGTTCTTTCATTCCCGCAATGCCTAATGATGTAAGATTGTTTTTTTCAATTTCCACAAAGCCCTTTCCGTTGTCTAATACTTCCAATACTAAAATACTGTTTTTTTCAGAAAGTTTAATGAGAACTTTTGTTGCATTTGCGTGCCGTGTTACATTGGTGAGTGCTTCCTGAAAAATTCTATACACGGCAGTATTGACCGTCTTTTCATAATTATCGGAAATGGTAGAAGTTTTCAATATACAGGAAATCCCGGTTTGTTCCTCGAACCGTACACTCTGCCATTCAATTGCTGCTTCCAGTCCCAGATCATCCAAAATCCCGGGCCGCAAATTCGTCGCGATTTTCCGAACTTTCTTTATTGTTGCATTAATGTTATTTATAAGGCGGTCCATTCGGTCCTTTTCTTCCTTTTCATTATTTTTTGATTTGTTCTGTAACCAGGAAGCATCAAGTTTAATTGCGGTTAACTGCTGGCCAAGTTCATCGTGGATTTCCCTGGCGATATTGATTCGCTCCTCTTCCTGAACAGTTTGAAGGTGTGCCGACAAGTTTCGAAGTCGCTCGCTTACATTTAAAATTTGATTTTCATATTCCTTTTGAGCGGTAATATCCTGAACGGTACCTTCATAGTGGATAAGCTCTTCTTTCCCGTTTGTAATTAAATTCCCGGTTTCATGGATCCATTTTATCCTACCGCTTTCAAGTACAATTCTATATTTTATCACTAAATGCTTCTTACCCAAATTTGCATCCTTAATATACTCATCATAACCTGGTTTATCCAAAGGATGAATAGTAGCCTGGAAATTCTCCGGACTAATATTATGCTTTGCTTTATCTGCCTCCCATATCTTATAAACCTCATCTGACCAGAACAATTTCCTCGTCTCTAAATTGTACTCCCAATAGCCTAATTTTGAAATTTTTTGAGTTGTCTGAAGTTTTTTATTGTAATCCAGAAGGGCTTCTTTATTTTTTTTCAATTCTGTAATATCTCTTGCAAAACAGGCAACACCTTCCACCTTTTTATTTACGTAAATAGGGTTAAAATTGATCTCCATGTAGTTCTTTTCAGAAGATTTGTTTTTTTGCATTTCGGTATCAATTAGAAACCGCTTTCCCCTTAGGGCCTTTTCATATTGTTTGAGCCAGAAACTCCTTCTTTCAGGATCAAATAGGTCGGCAGGTAAAACATGATCTCCTTTTCTAAAAAAATAGCCGGTTTTTTGTTTCATAAGGTTCAGAAATGCCTTATTGGCAGCAATTAGGGAAAAGTCGTTCTTAATACTCCAAATTAAATCGTCTGTACTGTTGATAAGTGCCTCTTTATCCCGTCGTTCAAATTCCCGTTGGGTTTCTGCTTCTTTGCGCCCTGTGATATTTTGCCCAATCGCAATAAATTTCTCCAGTTCGCCCCGGGCATTAAATACCGGATTGATAGAAGTAGACACCCAAAAAATTTCACCATTCCTTGTATAATTTAAAATTTCCTGAGAAAAAGCCGTTCTTTTTTTCATGCCTTTGCTCATAGCCACTATGTGTTCCGGATTAGTCTCGGCTCCCTGCAGGAAACTACCTGGCTTTTTACCTTTTACCTCTTCCAGGGTAAAGCCGGTGAGTTTTTCAAATGCTTCATTTACATATTCTATCGCTCCATTTACATCTGCAATCATCACTTGATTATCCGTATGGGTAGCTATCAATGAAAGGTCGCGTATAACATTTTCTGCCTCTTTAAGCTTTGTAATATCGGCTACGTTTACAAGACAGTGGTTATGATCTTTTATAGAAATCCCGGTTAGTTGGGCATATAAAAGAGAATCATTACTGGGAATAAGGATTACCTGACAAATTTCCTTTTTATTTGTCCCAAAAACATTTTTAAGGAATTGATTGAAATTTGGTTTGGTATCATCAGATACAAAAAAGCCAAACCTGCTGTTTTTTAAACCCATACGTTCTTTACCAAGCAATTGGGAGGCAGCAAAATTCAAATTAACAATATCCCCTTCTCTGGAAAGTGTAAAATAACCCGATGGTGCAAAATCATATAACTCTGCATATTTTTCAGATGCCAGTTCTAATGCCCGTTCCTTAGCGAGCTTAAGTTCTTCATTTTGTAACTCCAGTTCTATTTGATGTACCTCAATTTCATGGATGAGTTTTAAAATTTCATCTTCAGAAAGATTGGAAGTAGGGACTTCGGTATTATATTTAAGCAATTCCTCCGCCTTGCGGCGCAGGATCGAAACTCCAAAGTCTTTAACCTTCTGTTTCATAATTCCTTATTTAATAATTTGTTATTACTTGTCCCTCTTATTTGAAGAAATAAAATTGTTAGCTTATTTTACTTTTCCGAAGTTCATCATTAGCTTCTTTTAATTCTATTTCCAGCTTTTTAGCCTTTGTTATATTGGTAAAAGTTATCACCAATCCGTCAATTCGATCGTCGTTCGTCCTGTAAGGCATAATCCTTACATTAAACCATCTTCCATCTTTGGTTTGAATGGCTTTTTCTACAAATATCAAGGTGCCTAAAACCTTTTGGGCATCACCTTTAATTTCAGGATATTCCAGGTCTGAAACCAAGTCGGTGAACGATCTGCCTATATCGGTTTTACGCAGCTTAAACAACGAAGTTACCTCCTTGGTATACCTACGAATATTCAAATCTTTATCCAGAAAAAGAGTAGCGATTTGTGTACTGTTCAACAGGTTTTTCATATCGCTGTCTGCCTGTACATAATCCCTCACTTTACTTCTAAGTTCAATGTTTACAGTTTGCAACTCTTCATTCATACTTTGCATTTCTTCCTTGGAGGTGGTGAGTTCCTCATTGGTAGACTGCAATTCTTCGTTGGTAGACTGCAACTCTTCATTGGTAGATTGTAACTCTTCCTGAGAGATTTGCATTTGCTCACGAATATTTTTTATTTCTTCGTAACTCCGTTGAAGTTCCATTTCAAACTCATTTTGCTCTTCTCCGGATCCGGATGCTCCTTTTATTGGTAATGGCTTTGTATCCTTTTTTTCAATCTCTTCAATAACATCGGTAAACACCAAAATGATCATATCTTTAAGTGCAGCTGGATTATCAAGACGCTGCACCAGCAAATTAACGTATAGAATTTTATTGTTAGTTTCAATTCTAATATGGTTTAATTTAAGCGGTTCATAATTCTTAGAGGCTTTCTGGAAAGCTGCCGGAAGTTCGAAGCGCAGGCTTTCCCTTGCCATCGCAAAAATATTCCAATTTGCTTTTCCGGCCACCGGTTCCAGGTAATTCCCGGTACGCCCGGTAATATAAAGGATATCCCCTTTTGCATTTACCAATACACTTGCCGGGGCGTAACGCTGCAGCAAAACCTGATCTGTAAGGGTTTGAATATTTTCAATCACCTCCGGGCTTTTCTTTTTTTCTGAAATCAATATTTTTTTTCTAAAAAATGCACTTGGAAAATTAACCAGCGCCCGGATTGAATTTGTAGAAGTGCGTTGATATATTTTTAATTTTGAATCCAGTTCTTTAAAACTATCTGTATGTTTCCCTAGGGTTTCTGAAGTACCCAGGATCATTACTCCATCTGTTTTTAAACTGTAATTAAAAAGGACGATAAGTTTTTCCTGTAATTCTGGCTCCATATAGATAAGCATATTCCTGCACAAAAGCAGGTCTAGTTTTGTAAACGGAGGATCTTTTATAACATTTTGAGGTGCAAACACTACCATATCCCGTATTGCGGGATTTATTTGATAACCATCGGTTTCAGACTTGAAAAATTTTTTGAGTCGCTGCGGGGACACATCCGCCGAAACATTAGGGGAGAAAAATCCTTTCCGGGCTTTTTCGATAGCTTCCTGGTTAATATCGGTAGCAAAAATTTGCAAAACCAAATTTTTGTGTTTCCTCAACTTTTCCATGGCTTCTGTAAAAAGAATTGCCAGGGAATATGCTTCCTCGCCCGTAGAACAGGCAGGAACCCATGCTCTTAAAACCTGGTCTTTAGAGGCTCCTTTCATCAATTCCGGAAGGACCATGGTTTTAAGTTTTTCCCAAACCGGTTCATCTCTAAAAAAGCTGGTAACCCCTATTAGCAATTCTTTAAAAAGAATATCAAGCTCTTCCGGATTTTCCTCCAACAACCGTATATAAGCATCGATGCGATCTAGACGATGAATCCCCTTTCGCCGATCTATTCTTCGAAATAAGGTGTTTTCTTTGTAATGGGAAAAATCGTGTCCTGATTGTTGCTGAAGAAGAAATATAATTTTATCAAGATTTTTTCTATCGATCCCATTTGTTTGATCAAGTTCCTCATCTGCCGGAACACGATTATTAAAATCGATTAATTTTTTGGGTAATTCCTCTGCCGGTGCCACAATATCTGCCTGAACGGCTTTCATTGCACTTAGGGGCATATTGTCAAATTTTGCCGTTTCCGGATCCTGAACCAATACCAAACCGCTTTTTTCTTTAATAGCTTTAACGCCCAAACTGCCGTCAGATCCCATTCCTGAGAGGATCACTCCTATACTTTTTTCCTGCCTGTCTTCGGCCAAGGACCGAAAAAAGAAATCTATAGGTAACCGAAGCCCCCTTTTTTCAACGGGATTGGATAAATGCAAGATACCATCCTCAATAGAAAGGCTCTTATTTGGCGGTATAACATAAATACTATTAGCTTCCACTTTTAACCAATCTGTTGCCTGATAAACTTTTAACGGCGTTATTCGTTGCAAAAGTTCGGGCATCATTCCCTTGCGGTCCGGATTAAGATGTTGAACGACAACAAATGCCATATCGCATTCTACCCTTAAATTGCCAAAGAACAGTTCAAGAGCCTCAAGTCCTCCTGCAGAAGCGCCAATTCCAACAATTGGGAATTTGTTTAACCCCTTTTGTGATGGTTTTGGTGACTTTGTTGGATTCTTTTTATCCTTAGGCCTTTTCAGAGCTTTCTCTTTCTTTTTTTCCATTTCTAAATTAATTTCCTTTCAACCAAGCAGAGCTGAAGGCTGACTTTGCTAATTGCTGTCTTCCTCTAAGATACGTACTGATTATAAAATTTTAAAGATTTTCAACAATTCTTTCTAAACGGGTTTTGGATGTAAGCTTATAAACAGGAACGAATTCTAGTAACTAATTGAAGAAAATCCGTTTTCAAATTTTCATGTTTTTTGTGCAGCTTTATCTATTCAAAATCTAAAATTTAGGTTAACTAAATATAGAATAATCTCTGGCAATACCCTAAATCAGATAAACAATATTTAAGGAATATCAAGGGTTGATACCATATTATATCTACGTAGAAACTCAGCTTTAACAGGAGGTTTTCCTGAAAATAATTCGCTTATATTCCAGCTATATACCAAATAGTTCGCTTATTTATTTCAAAAATTTTATAGACAATGGATAATCTGGCAGTTCTCCGTTGCTTACTTTAATTGCATTTATTATAGGTAATATAAGCGCAAGAAGACCAATAGCTATCAGAAGAAAAATACCCAATCCAAAAAGAAATATCAAAGGGATACTTACTATGCTGTAAATAAAAAGACTAATCTGGAAATTTAGGATCATTTTTCCGTGGATATCCATTCCGGCCACCTGATCTTTTTGAGTTAACCATATTATGAGGGGAACAATGAACCCACCAATACCGGTAACAAAATCCAATAGTTGGGAAAGATGGGTGATCACTAATAATTGTTTGTCTTCTCTCATGACGTTGTGTATTTGATGGTCCATTAGTTTTTGATTGATGTTAATCTCAAAATGAGTTTAATTATTGTCTTTTGTTATATGTAGTACTATGTATTAAAAAGTTACAAAAAAAATTCATACTATTATTTATTCATTTAAATTATTAATTAGAAAATCTTTTCTGAAATAACTAATAAAGCGTTTGATTTAAGAATTTTCGGCATTTTACTTGAAGTAATTGCAGAAATAAAAACTGTAAATTTGCCAAATGAAATTAAATGATACTATAGTAGCTTTAGCAACTCCTTCGGGAGCAGGAGCCATTGCCGTAATCCGGGTTTCGGGGCCTGAATCTATTGCCATTGTTTCTTCACAATTTGAAGCCAAAAGCAAAAAAGTACTTAAGGAGCAACCTACTCATACCCTGCATCTTGGGAATATTATTGATGAGCAACAAATCATTGACGAAGTGCTGGTATCAGTATTTCACGGTCCAAAGTCCTATACCGGTGAAAACACCATAGAAATTTCATGTCACGGCAGTCCCTATATACAGCAGGAAATAATTCAGCTTTTAATAAGAAAAGGAGGTCGGTCGGCAGAAGCGGGAGAATTTACCCTTCGGGCCTTCTTAAACGGAAAGATGGACTTAAGCCAGGCCGAGGCGGTAGCCGATCTTATTTCTTCTGAAAATCAGGCCTCCCACCAAATTGCAATGCAACAAATGCGCGGCGGATTTTCCAGTGAGATCCAGCGACTACGCCAGGAACTGCTCGATTTTGCCTCCCTCATAGAACTCGAACTCGACTTTGCCGAAGAAGATGTTGAATTTGCCAACCGGGATCAATTCAGGGATCTGGTAAGCAGGATACAGCAGGTTTTGAAACGCCTTATAGATTCTTTTGCTACCGGTAATGTCATTAAAAATGGAATTCCGGTGGCGATCATAGGAGAACCCAATGTAGGCAAATCTACCCTGCTCAATGCCCTGCTTAATGAAGAAAGAGCTATCGTTTCTGAAATTGCAGGAACAACCCGCGATACCATAGAAGATGAGATCTCTATTGGCGGAATAGGATTTAGATTTATAGATACTGCGGGAATTCGGGAAACTGAAGATGTGATTGAAGGAATGGGAATAAAGAAAACCTTTGAGAAAATAAGTCAGGCGCAGGTGGTGGTGTATCTAAGCCCCCTAACCCCCGAAGGAGGAATATCAAATACTACTATCCTGGAAATAGAAAAAATTAAAAATCGATTTTCCCAAAAACCACTTCTGATTATAGCCAATAAAATTGATCTATTAAACGAAAAGCAAATCGCAATTCTCAAGGTCAGCCTGAGCGGAGTCGAAGGGACTCAATTTTTACCCATTTCTGCAAAAACCGGTGAGGGCGTGGACGAACTTAAGGAAAAATTACTGGACTTTGTAAACACCGGGGAACTTAGAAATAATAACACCATCGTAACAAATTCGAGGCATTACAACGCGCTTTTAAGCGCGCTGGAGGAGATCAATAAGGTGCAGGAAGGGCTTAATGCAAATCTCTCAGGGGACTTGTTGGCCATAGACATTCGCGAGGCTCTGTTTCATTTTGGCCTCATCACAGGTGAGGTTACAAACGATGAATTGCTGGGAAATATCTTTGCGAATTTCTGTATTGGAAAATAAACAGTAACTTTTATTTGTATTCATTTGATATCAAATGAATACAAATTCTTTTAAACAGGGGCTTTACAGCCCCTTTACTATTTTATATATTTTCTCTTTTTAATCTGTTGTGCACCCCATTATGCACCTAAAGTGCACCCCGTTGTTAAATTTTATACACTAGGTGCACTTTGTGCACCTAGTTGACTTTTTTCTCTTATCTTTATATAAAAGACCTAGATATGAAAATAAATCTTAGAAAAAAGAAATTGACAACTGGGAAGTATAGTCTTTACATAGATTATTATAAAGGAAAAATTACTGATCATAACGGAAAATCTAAAAATAATAGGGAGTTCGAGTATTTACGAGAGTACCTATACATTTCACCTAAAACTCCTTCCGAAAAGAAAGAAAATGAGGAAACACGCTTAAGAGCTGAACAAATTTTATCCATACGCCGGGCTGAATACGCGCAGGGTAAATATGGAATTAAAGACCGTTCAAAGGATAAATTACTGTTCCTCACCTATTATGATAAACTGAAAGAAGAACGATATGAGAGTAAGGGGAATTACGATAACTGGGATGCTGCCCAAAATCATATAGAAGATTACTGCAAAAAGAAAAAAATAACTTTTGAGGACATTAATGAAGATTTCGTTCTGGGATTTAAAAAGTTTTTAAATAAAAACTCAAGAACTAAATCCAATAATCCTTTATCTCAGAATTCGAAATACACTTATTATAATAAATTTAAAGCCTCTTTAAGACAAGCTTTTGAAGATGGTTATACTCGTAGGAATTTTGCTACTACTGTAAAAGGTTTTGCACAAGGGGAAACAACTAGGGAACATCTAACACAGGAGGAGTTGCAATCGATGGCCAAAGCCAAATGTAAACATGGTATACTTAAATCTGCCTTTATGTTTAGTTGCCTTACAGGGCTTAGATGGAGCGACGTAAACAAACTTACCTGGTCTGAGGTACGGGATGAAGAGGATGAAACCAGACTGGTGTTCAAGCAGAAAAAAACAGCTGGGCAGGAATATCAGTATATATCAAAACAAGCAAGGAACCTTTTGGGTAAAAGAAGAAAGGAAAAGGAAAATGATAGGGTATTTCAGGGTTTAAAATACGGAGCTCATTTTAATGCAGAGATCCTTAGGTGGTGTATGCGCGCCGGAATCACAAAGCACATTACCTTCCATAGTGCCAGGCATACTCACGCTGTACTATTACTTGAAAATGGAGCGGACATTTATACGGTTTCAAAAGTTTTAGGACATAAGGAAATACGAACCACGCAGGTTTACGCTAAACTTGTCGATAAAAAGAAAAAAGAAGCGGCTTACCTGATACCCGAGCTTGAAATGGATTATGAACTTTGATCTGTTTACATACCTAACAAGTGTGGCCTTTATTTATGTCTATGGCCGAATGGCGATCCATTATCTTCCGTGGGTTTTAAATTATATCCTGAATGAGCCTTTCAATTGGCAGAGTAAGCTCGAAAAACCCCGGATTCTATTGCACCTTCTTGGGTTGAGCTTTATGCATTTATTGTACTACTCGCATAATTCCATAGAAAATAAAGGAATTTTCTTTCAGATAATTATTTCAGTTACTTTTTCATTTGCGTTCTTGGTTTGCTATTTTTCTTGGACTGAAAAATTTCAGGTATCCTTTAAGCCGCAATTAAAAAACAATGCTCCAAGATCTTCTGAAAACTTTAATCTTTCTATATCAGAAATACAATTAGTTCAGCTATATAATGAAATGGTTCGGTACGATCTCTTAAGCACAGAAAGGACTTCCCTGCTGGATTTTAAAAAGGTGCTGACCGACAATTGGGATTCTCATAATTCTAAAATTTATTTTAAGATGGATGGTCCCAGCTGCCGCGAGTTTTATGAATTCCTGGTCAAAACCTTTCCCAAGAATAGCCTTAGCCTTAAAAACTTTTTTAATTCTTCAAAGCTAATAGTAAGGCCGGATGGTAAAACTTATAATTATAATACCATTAAAAACGCTCCTACCCGAAGTAGCTATTCCAAACGACACTCCGATTTAAATTTAATCTTTCAGAAGTTTAGTTAGGGCATTGGCATTCTCATATTGTATTTTTATTCCACCATCAATACAGAATACCGCTCCTCTAGCAAGGCTATATACTTTTCCTGATATTCTTTTGACAGAAAAGAGTTCCTGATCCAGGCAATAGCAAGTTTTTTATTTTGGATGAATCTCCTGAAAACGCTATCAATCTGCTTCCTGTTCAGTTCCAGGTTTTCACCTAAGCGTTCAAAATGTTCTTTCTTTAGTTTTTTCTTTTTGCCCTCCAGAGTCAGAGCCAACTCTTCATCATCCCCGGGATTAACGACAGCTACATTTAGCAAATCATAAGCGGGTGACAATGTCCATATCTTTCCTCTTTTGATGAGTGAGAAGTTTTTCAGGTGCATATCATTATTTCCGGTAAGAAAACTGAAAACCGTTAGTTCAAAAAAGTAAAGTTTATCCAGTAAGGTGTTGTTGGAATAGGTGCCAATGGCCTTCCCTACTTTTTCCATGGAGCCCTTGTATTTATCGAAAGCTTCGAGGATCTGAAACATATCCAACATATGGATCTTTTCATTTGAATCAGTGCGATCCACTCTTCTGGTAATATAAGCGAGTTCACCGCTCTGTAATCTTATGAGACTTGAGAGGACAGTTCTTATTCCAAAAGCCTCTGCTATTCTCATTGTGACATGTTCATTCTGCGGCATTTCAGGAAAGTTACCGGAAGGTGGCTTCAGGATATAATTGCCTCCAAGAGCTCCCACCACCGTAAGCCTATTCTCCTCTTCCGCCAGAGAACTACCAACAAGAGATAAAGATAGTTTTGGCTGTACTCCCGGCACTGCAATTCTTCTCTCTACCACATTCTTTGCGAGTTCAACCATTTGATCCAGTGAATACTCAAGTTGTGGTGGATATTCTGTACCGAAAAAAATCAGGCTACAACTTTTGTGAAAATCATCAGGGTCTGAAGTTTCCAGTTCATTATAGCAATACAGGCATTTATTCCCCATTTCCTTCAACTATTGGTTGAACACTTACCGCACCAATGCAATTTTGGCAACATGCTAAAAGCAAACCCATGCGATCGTTCCTGTTTATTTTCCAATTTCTGGCTGCAATGTCCAGTAACCATCCTTCCGGAATAAGGCCTTCAAAAAAGGAGAACAGCCGTTTTTCCACATAAGGTTCTTTTCTCACAGGCATAGTGAAGGTGATAAATTCCTCCGAATGATCTTCAATGTATGAATCATCATATTGATATATATATTCACTTTCATCTGTTTCTGTGAGAACTCCTGCAATCTTATCCCGATAAAATATATTGGCTTGCCGCATAGTGTTCTTGTTTTAAAGATCTTTTTCACTTACAGGTGCCAGAACATGACCAAACATTTTAAGAACCTGATTTACCTTTTCAAGGTTCAGGTTTTCTTTGCCTTGTTCTATTTTTCGCACCACAGTTAAAGCCACTCCTGCCCTTTCAGCAAACTCCTCCTGGGTGAGATTATTTTCTTTCCTCTTTTCTTTAAGAAATTGTGCTAGATTCTTCATTATATGTATTTAAATATAATATCGGCAAATATAACGTTTTTATATGTTAGAACATATACTTCTCCTCAATTCTCTATTTTTATATGCATAATGATATAGAGGGCAAGACCTTTATAATAACGAATTCTCAATTTTCAGGAAAATATTTCTACACCTACTTCATATCCAAAATATAATAAACGTAAAATACCGATGTTTTTAACTGCAGAATACTGTGATCCAGAATAAAAATCTATATCCGGACCAAGCACAAGATGTTCAAATTCAGCTACTTCAGATATTATATATAACACCTATAGTTTCACCCTAGTCTATTCCAAATTTCTTTTACATACAAGGTATCTAATTTTACATACCCTGTACTTAAAGCATACATTCTCACTTCCTTCCCTTCTTAGCTTAGCTCCAGAATTCAAATAAAAAAAGAAATTTCATTCATTTTCAAACCTAAAATTTTAAACTATGGATACACTAAAAATTATGGAACAACTGGATCGTATTGAAAAAATGATTAGAGCCGGTAAAACAGTAATGTCTTTAGAGGAAGCAAGTGAATACACCGGGATCTCCCGAAGTTATCTCTATAAACTTACTGCTAAAGGTGAAATTCCATTTTCAAAGCCTCGTGGTAAAATGATCTATTTTTCAAAGGACAAGCTGGATCAATGGCTGCTTTCAGATGCCCGGAAATCAAAAAGTGAGTTAAAGAGCGAAGCTCTTGACTACACCTTCAGAAACAGGAAATTCGTCTAATAATTTAAATATAGGGGTATGACAGGTAACCAAAACAAATTATACGGAGTGAAAGAGCATAAGAAAAAAACAATTTATGACTACATCTTTGAGTACACGGTGGAAAAGTACGATATCCGTTTTGACGAATTGGGACAAGAGTTCCAGATCTCATGTAAAAATAAAAATCAATGGGAAATCCTTGATATTGATTCCTTCTTAATAGAACTAGACCAATACAACATTCAGGTAACTCCTGCCAAACTAGAAATATTTTTACGGTCTCAATTCATTGGTAAATTTAATCCTATTGAATATTATTTCAAATCAATCCCTGATTGGGACGGCGAAGATCATATCAAAGCCTTGGTATCTTATCTGCCTCTAAAAGAACCTGGTCTCTTCCTCTATCATTTTAAAAAATGGCTGGTGAGGGCTATTAAATGCTCAATAGAGAAGAACTACTTCAATAAGCAATGCCTGGTACTGGTACATTCTCAACAGAACTCGGGAAAGTCTACCTGGTGTAGGTTTCTCTGTCCCCCTACCCTTTTCAAATATTTTGCAGAAGACATGACCACAGATAAAGATGCCAGAATCCAGCTTACGAGAAACTTTTTAATCAATCTGGATGAATTATCTATTCTGGTGGGTATTTCGGAGGGACCATGCCACTGATTTCGGTCAAACAGTGCCACTTTAAAAGATACTGCAATTATATAAAAAATTGCCCTTACTTCTTTCAAAAAAAATAAAAGCAAAGATTTGGGATATGACAGAAGGAAAAACCGACCTGCAACTTAAAAAGGAAGGTATTTACAATAACGATTTGGAAGACTTTTTCCGCAAGATAAACTGATTTAATAGGATAAATCTCTAAAACACAAAGTTATCTTTACAACGTGGTAATAATATGAACATTCCTAACTATATTTCTATAAATCAGTTGTTTGCAAGCCCGGATTAAGACAGATAAACAAAGAATCAACTGCATACATCTCCCGGGACCCTTTTTTACACGTCAAACTTAATATTCGTTTGAAATTGTAGGCTATAAAGACAAAGCCTACATCTGCACGGGTTCGCTCTTTCCATCTTTGGGAAGAATGTGATAAAGCCCCATTGCTTCTTTATAGTTCCAAAGGGATGCTCTACAATGGCTTGCCCAAAGAATTGAATAACCGATTAAAAACGGTGAACTAACGGTGGCGGTTACATTGAAAAAATAAAAAGTAACCGCGGCGGTTAAAATGAGAGCAATGAAATTAACAGTGATTGCAAGGCACTACCAAAAGCCATCACTAACTTCTAAAAGCTGTTCATTTGCCGTTTTATACTCCTAAAATGACACTTTTTCAAACTACATAAGATTTATTTAATAGTTGTACAGTGATTTAATCTTCTTTTAACTAAATTAGACCTCGATTCTCGCCCTAATGTCAATCATTTGAAAAATATTCAATTAACCAATAATTAATGATTCATAACGAAGATTCAAGGGTTAAAATACCTTCCATATTACATTTAATGCAATTGGGATATAAGTATCTATCATTAAAAAATAATTCTTGGGATCAAAGCACCAACATATTTACAGAGCTTTTCTATAAACAACTTCACATTATCAATCCTGGATTATCAGAGAACGATATCAAGAAAGTGTATGATGAGGTTTCATTGTCATTAGAAAACGAAGATTTAGGACGTGCTTTTTATAATAAATTAATTGATCAATCAGGAGTTAAATTAATTGACTTTGAAAACTTTGACAATAATTCTTTTCATATTATAACAGAACTCCCATATCAAAAGGATGATGAAACCTTTAGACCAGACATCATTCTTTTAATTAATGGAATGCCTTTAGTGTTTATTGAAGTTAAGAAGCCTAATAATAGAAATGGTGTTCAAGACGAACATAAACGCATGCAAAGGCGTTTTCAAAATAAGAAATTTCGAAAGTTCATCAATCTTACGCAACTCATGGTGTTTTCTAACAACATGAAATATAGTGAAGATGACACTCAAATGTTAGAAGGTGCTTTTTATAGTACAACCAATTACCATAAACCTATATTCAATTACTTTAGAGAAGAAGAAACATTCGATTTGAATACGATTTTGAATCCAATTTCTGAGGAAGAAGAAAACGTGGTTTTAAAAGACACCAATTTATTGAGTATTAAAAATTCACAAGAATTTATCTCTAATAAAAATCCAAAGTCACCCACCAATTCTATTTCAACATCTTTATTTGAAAGAGACCGATTAAAATTTATTCTGCAATATGCATTAGCTTATGTAGAAGAAGAAAATGGGTTGGAAAAACATGTCATGCGATATCCACAGTTATTTGCAACTAAAGCGATTGAGAATAAGCTGGAGAAGGGTATTAAAAAGGGGATTATATGGCATACTCAAGGATCAGGAAAAACAGCTTTGGCTTATTTTAATGTAAAACATCTTACAGATTTTTATCAAAAGAAGAATATCATCCCTAAGTTTTACTTTATTGTAGACCGATTGGATTTATTAACACAGGCCGCTAAAGAGTTTACTGCTCGTGGATTAGTAGTTTATAAAATTGATTCTAAAGAGGCTTTTACAAAAGACATTAAATCAACCAAAGTCATTCACAACAGTTCTGGTAAAGCTGAGATTACGGTCGTAAACATTCAGAAGTTTAAAGACGATCCGGATGTTATAAAAAATAACGACTACAATTTAAGTCTGCAACGTGTGTTCTTTTTAGATGAGGTTCATAGAAGCTATAACCCAAAAGGTAGTTTTTTAGCCAATTTGGAATTAGCTGACAAACATTCGGTGAAAATTGGTTTAACTGGTACGCCTTTGTTAGGTAAAGAATATAATTCCAAAACCTTATTTGGAGATTATATTCATAAATATTACTATAATCTATCTATTAAAGATGGGTATACCCTGCGGTTGATTCGTGAAGAAATAGCGACTAATTACAAAATGGCTTTAAAAGAAGTCCTGGAAGAACTAAAAGTTTTAAAAGGTGACGCAGATAAGAAAGTTATTTATGCACATACCAAGTTTGTAGAACCTATGCTAGACTATATAGTTAGAGATATGGAGCAAGCAAGAATAGCTATGGATGACAATAGTATTGGTGGTATGGTAGTTTGCGATTCATCAGATCAAGCTAAGATGATGCATGAGATCTTTCAAGATAAGTTTGCCAATAAATTAAAGGGTTATTATTATCAAGCTGCTGAAGAGCCAGCGAGTTACGGAAGTAAAAAGAGAGGGGAAAGCAAAGTAAGCTCGGCACAAGTCATTTTACATGATGTAGGCACCAAACAAGACCGCAAGGATTGGGTTTCCGATTTTAAAGCAGGTAACCTAGATTTTCTATTTGTATATAATATGCTATTAACTGGATTTGATGCCAAGCGATTAAAGAAATTATACATTGGTAGAAAGATCAAAAGCCACAATTTGTTACAAGCACTAACACGTGTTAATAGGACTTATAAAAATCATAAATACGGCTACGTAGTAGATTTTGCTGATATTCAAAAAGAGTTTGACCAAACCAATCAAGATTATTTCAATGAACTGCAATCTGAATTGGGAGATGAAATGCAGCACTACTCCAACCTTTTTAAATCTGCGGAAGAAATAAAAGAGGAGATTGAAGAGATAAAAGATGTTCTTTTCAAATTTAATACAGAAAATGCGACAGTCTTTGGTGAGCAAATATCTGAAATCAATGAGCGCACAGAAATCCGCCAAATATCAAAAGCATTAAACAATGCCAAAGAACTTTATAATCTCATTCGGTTATCTGGTAATTTTGAGTTACTAGAAAAATTAGACTTCAGGAAACTATCTGTTTTATCTCGTCTGGCAAACGATAGGTTAAACTTAATAAATACAAGAGAAGCCTTAGAAAACAACGTAGAAACTACCAATATTTTAAACACGGCTTTAGAAGATGTTATTTTTGCTTTTACCAAGATAAAAGAAGAGGAAATGGTATTGGCAGACGAGCTTAAAGACATCCTACAAAAAACACGTGAAATGTTAGGAGGCAATTTTGATCCTCGCGATCCAATTTTTGTTTCTTTACGCGAAGAATTAGAACGTTTATTTAAAAAGAAAAATCTAAGTGAGGTAACCAAAGAAGAAATGGAAGCCAACATTAAAGCTTTAAATGATATTTACGATAAATCCAAAACCCTGGAGCGCGAAAACCGACTGCTGAAAGCAAAGTATGATTACGATGCTAAGTATGCACGCATACACAAGCGCTTAATGGAAAAAGACCCCTTAACTGAAAGCGAACGTAAATTATTTGATGCGCTAAAAGGATTAAAAACCGCTGTAGATAAAGAGATTTTGCAAAACTCAAAAATTCTAGAGAACGAGAGTTATGTCGAGAAAATGGTAATGCGATTGGTAATTAATCAATTTAAAACAGAACAAAATATAAACATTACTACAACAGATGTTAAACGCATTAATAGTATAATAATAAAAGAATATATGAACGAATACAACGGTTACGTTGCCTAAAAATAAAGCATGACTACAAACCAATTTGAAACCCAAACCAAAGCACTTATAGACGATCTTAAAAGCGTGTGTGCCAATTACGGTTTAGGAAATGACGGAAACGAATTTAAAATAATCTCCCAGGTATTTTTATATAAATTCTTAAACGATAAATACGTTTACGAATTAAAATTATTAGATCCTGATCTAGCCAAAGCGGATGATTTTGATGAAGCCTTAAAAAAATATTCTGAAGATGATCTAGAAATGCTCACGATGCAAATAAGCGAAAACACCGCGCGTATTGCACCTAAAAACTTATTGTCTCGGTTATTTGAACAACAAAATCAACCACAGTTTGCAGATATTTTTGACCAAACCCTATTGGATGTTGCTAAAGCCAATAACGATATTTTCTCTGTGCTTACTCAAGGTGGAGAAAAAATAGTATTGTTCGAGAACATTAGCAAGTATGTTTCAGACAATAGAGATGCCTTTTGCAAAGCCTTAGTGAACAAACTTATCACCTTTAGCTTTGAGCATATTTTTACACAGAAATTTGACTTTTTCGCGACTATTTTCGAGTATTTAATTAAAGATTACAACACCAATAGCGGTGGTAAATATGCCGAATATTTCACACCACATGCCGTAGCTAAAATTATGGCTTCCTGTTTGGTAACGGACACTAATGTAAACAATGTAACCTGTTACGACCCAAGTGCAGGATCTGGGACTCTTCTCATGAATTTGGCGCATGCCATTGGGGAAGATAAATGTACCATCTACTCCCAAGACATCTCGCAGAAATCCTCTGCCCTGTTACGTTTAAACCTTATTTTAAACAATCTGGTTCATTCCATACAAAACATTATACAAGGCAATACCATTCTAAGCCCGTATCACAAACAAGACAACGGGCAGTTAGAAAAGTTTGATTATATAGTATCTAATCCACCTTTTAAGTTGAATTTTAGTGAATACAGTGCAGATTTAGATAGCAAAGCCAATAAGGAACGCTTTTTTGCTGGTATCCCAAAAGTGCCCGCCAAAAAGAAAGACTCAATGGCTATTTACTTACTGTTTATTCAACACATCATACACAGTTTAAGCTCTAAAGGAAAAGCAGCCATTGTAGTGCCTACAGGTTTTATAACTGCACAATCTGGTATCGATAAAAAAATTAGACAAAAACTAGTAGCAAGTAAAATGCTATCAGGTGTGGTCTCTATGCCGTCTAACATATTTGCAACTACAGGTACCAACGTGAGTATTTTGTTTTTAGATAAAACCAATACCAAAGATGTGGTGTTGGTAGATGCCTCTAATTTAGGAACCAAAGTAAAAGAGGGTAAAAACCAAAAAACCGTTTTAAGCGATGCCGAAGAGCAACAAATTATAGACGTATTTAATGCCAAAGAGGCTAAAGACGATTTTTCTGTTGTGGTTTCTTATGACGATCTAAAAGCGAAAAACTATAGCCTAAATGCAGGACAATATTTTGAAGTTAAAATTGAATATATAGATATTACAGCAGAAGAGTTTACAGTGAAAATGGACGATTTTAAAAATGGTTTGAATAAATTATTTGATGATTCAAAATCAATAAGTCTGGATATTCAAAAAAATCTTAATAAAATAGGATATGAGAGGTTTTAGATTTGAAAGATTAAAAGATGTTGTGAAGCGTGTGAAAGTTGGATTTGTTGGTCCAGTGAACGATTTTTATTGTAGCTCAGATGTAATTGGTAGTGTTCCAATAATAAGAACAACTGATATTGATGATTTCAACTTAAAACAGTTGAAATATGTAACTCTACAGTTTCATAAGAAAAATAAAAAATCACAATTATTTAAGGGAGACCTTATTATCGCCCGTCATGGCTCAAACGGAAATGCTATGGTTTATGAACTTGAAGAAGAAGCTCAAGTTTTAAATGCAGTTATAATTCGCCCGGATGTTGATATAATATCTTCGAAGCTTTTAAAATTACATTTTGATTCTCCTTTTATTAAAGATCAAATAAAAGGATCAGTGAAAGGGTCTGTTCAAGGCGTTATAAACACTCAGCATGTCGCTGACTTAATGGTTCCTATTTTTGATTCAATAAATTATAGTAATGCAACAAAAATAATTTCTGATTTAGATGCCAAAATAGAAGTCAACAACAAAATAAATCAGAAGTTAGAAGCGATGGCAATAACGCTTTACGATTATTGGTTTGTGCAGTTCGATTTCCCGGATCCCAATGGCGAACCATATAAATCTTCGGGTGGTACAATGGTTTTTAATGAGGAATTGAAACGTGAGATTCCTGAGGGATGGGAGGTTGATTCTTTGTCGGCTTGGATTAAAAATGATAAAAGTGGAGATTGGGGAAAAGAAACAGAAGAAGGTAATTATGTAATCAAGGTGTCTTGTATTCGTGGTGCAGATCTAAATGGCTTGAACGGTAAAGGAGAAGTTAAAAGTCCTACACGATATGTTTTAGAAAAAAACAGCCATAAATTAATGGAGGTTGGAGATTTTATAATTGAAATTTCAGGAGGAAGTCCAACACAATCTACAGGTAGAATGGCTTTCATTACAAAAGAGACTATAGAAAGATTTGAAAACCCTTTAATCTGTTCAAACTTCTGTAAAGCTGTAACTCTGAAAAAAGAAAAAGCACTATATAATTTTGCATACGAATGGAATCGCTTATATGATGCAGGAGTTTTATTTGGTTGGGAAGGAAAAACTAGTGGAATTAAAAACTTATTATTCGAGTCTTTTGTTACCAATCATCAAGTTGTAATTCCTGACGATATAGTTATGGCGCATTTTTATGATTACGCAAAACCAATACAAGCTCAAAAGCAAACTTATCTAAAAGAAAATCAAAAACTCGCAGAGCTTAGAGATTGGTTATTGCCTATGTTAATGAATGGGCAGGTTACTGTGGGTGAGGCTGAAGAGCAATTGGGTATGGTTGCGGAGGAAAGAGAGAAGTATAATTAAATTTTCTAAAAACTTTATTTACATTTTTAGTTTGGTAGTTATATTAAAACAAAAAACTATGAAAAGAGTATTGTTAAGAAAGGAAATGATAGAACTGATTGCTTCAGATTACGGGTATGGTCCTGAAACAACAAATAAATTAAAGACTGAAACATTAATAGACGTTTGTAATTCAAGTCACTCTTATCTGTATTTACGTAGCTTACTTGAAAACGCAAATTCTGATATTTATTTGACAAATAATTGATCATCCCACTATACCAATTCCAAAATGTCACAGGAGTTAAGAGATGGGTATTACCAATAATTATGCATGGGTAGGCTACTAATGGTGAGGCTAAGGATGAATTGGGAATGGTTGGAGTTAAATATAAAATATAAATAGAGTATTCCTCATCGTATAGGCATTATGCCTTACTTGATAGATTCTAGGAAATGATTAATGATGACTGGGAACAAGACAATTTAATTAAAATACCTTATATCACATGGATAATTATTACTACTACATTAAAGAAGGAGAAAAGATAGGGCCATATACTACCTATGAAATTAAGAATCGGAATCTTCCAAACGATACATTAGTATGGAAAGAAGGAATGAACTCTTGGACAGAGTTACAAAATATCTCTGAATTTAGTATGAATTCGGAAGAAATTCCACCACCCATTCCTGTCACAAATAATGACTTAAAAGCTAATCCTATACAAAAGCCCCCAGATAACTATGTCAAACATATTGTTACTGCAATTGTTGTCGGCTTTGCCACTAAGTTTCTTATTTATCAATGGTATTTAGAAAATTATGATGGCCATTATGTCTCACAGGTGGCTAATAGTCGAAGTTATTTTATTGGCATTGCATTGTTTTTTGTGTCGTTAATTGTAACAAAGAAAATATTGAAAGTATTTATTAATTAAACAATTTGCCCCAAAATGAATACCTATGGAAAAATTATATTATTTAACAGAAGGAATAGACAAGGAGGGACCGTTTACCTTGCAAGAAATTAATAAGGATAAAATTTCTAAAAACACTTTAGTTTGGAAAAAAGGAAATAAGAATTGGTTGAAGCCTAATGAAATTCCTGAAATAAAAGTTTTAATCAGCACGGACTCTATAGATGAGATACCTCAAATTCCAAATAGAGAAGATCCTAAGGCATCCTCAAATGAAGTAGTCAAACGCATTGTGATAGGGTTAATTTTTGCTGTTATAGTGAAGTTAATTAGCTATGATTTAATAGTCAGTAATTTCGGAGGTCGCGAAAACATGAGCAATCATGCTTTTTCTGAAGCTAATACAGTAAGCTACTTTATGGCTTTTATAGGTTTTTGCCTCGTTGCAGTAATATTATATTTCAGCAGTAAAAAAAAATAATCGTTTAATCTTTCAATTGGTTATTAGCAATGTTAATGAATGGGTAGTTTACTGTTGGGAAGTATAAGTTGCAATTGTTTTGGTTGCAGAAGAAGTAGTTAAATATGGTAAAAGATGAGTGATTTTAAATTAATAGCGATTAGACCTTTAGAAGGGTGTGAAAGAAGATTCTTAAAAAATCTTGTTTCAAAGGAAATCTACCAATTTTATAATGATTACAAATTCAGGCTCGATGACTTAGAGAATAACATTGTTGAAATTGAAAACATCAGTACATATCCTGATAACTTTTTTCATGTCGATAGAATGTCTACTGAAAATTTAGAAGATATTTCAAATCCAATAAAGGTTAATATATCTGCGATTGTCGGCAAAAATGGAAGTGGTAAAAGTGCATTGTCTGAACTTTTTCTATATAGCTTATTCTTAATTTCTGACAAACTCAACTTTATTGACCAAAATCAATTTCTTAATTTGGACAGTTTAGAAAGTTTAGAAATTGAGGAGAAAAAAAATTATGAAAGAGATTCTAAGAAAATTTCAGAAGGTCTTAAGGTTGAGTTAATTTATCTGCTCGATGAGACCATTCATATTTTAGAATTACGGAATGGCAATTTATTCAAGATAAAGAGTGAATTCATAGGTAATAACTATTACTTTAAAGGAAATAAGAAGAAGGTAAACACTCGAGATGATCTTGAACCATTCTTTTATTCCATGTTAGTAAATTATTCTTTATATGGTTTTAATACTAATGAGATTGGAATATGGATAAAGGCTTTTTTTCATAAGAATGATGGTTATCAAATGCCAGTTGTAATCAATCCCTATCGGGAGAAAGGTTTAATAGATGTTAATAAAGAAACCTATCTAACTAGATCTAGATTACTAGCGAATATATTAAGTATAAATGACTATGATGATATTAATCCAAAAACATCAATTAGTAAAATTCAACTATTTTTGGGGGATAATAAAAACTATAAGTTTTTGGAATCAGGTGAAGTAAGATTTACCAGCAATTACATTCAAAAATTTCGGGAAAATATTATTAAACCACTTTATGCTTTGATGTTCAGTACTGAGGATTATCCAATAATAAAAGGTGGGATAATGGAACTTGCAGAGATCTACCTTATCCAAAAAATAATTACAATTCCTACACGATATTCGATTTTCTCTAATTATAATAGGAAAATTCGTAAAAAGGAAAGTCCGGATAATTTTAAAATAGTACAGAAAAATTCTAAGTCTTATGTTCAAGAACTTCATCAGGATAGAAGCCATATAACAATTAAGGTTAGGCAGACATTAAATTTTTTAAGAAAAGATATTTTTAATGTTTCTGAAGGTGATTCAAAAACCGAATTCAAACCTACAGATATTATTGATTCTATTAAAGAGCTACGACGAAATGATTGGTTTACAGATACTATAGATTACATTCCTCCTCCTTTCTTTGTTAGTAGAATACAATTTGAAGATGGTAGTTATTTTAATGAACTGAGTTCAGGTGAAAAACAAAAAATCTACTTTCTAAACTCTATTATCTATCATTTAAAAAATATAGATTCAGTGCATAAAAATAATTATAAGAATAAAAAAAAGGGGGTAGTTACCTATAATTCAATTAATTTAATTTTGGATGAGATCGAGTTGTATTATCATCCTAATTTTCAAAAAGACATAATTTTCGATTTATTAAGTTTTATTGAAAAGGCCAAATATGAATTCATTGATAACATTAATATTCTATTTCTCACCCACTCACCTTTTATTCTTTCAGATATTCCACATCAAAATATTTTAAAAGTAAAAGAAGGTAAGTCTGAGCCTTACCTTAAGCATAAAAAAACTTTTGGAGCAAATATATACTCACTATTGGATGATTCATTTTTTATGGATAACACAATGGGGAAATTTGCTGAGGAAAAAATGAAATGGGCCCTAAAAATTTTAGATCCTAAAGCTGAGAAAGCAATTTCAGATATAGATCGAGAACGACTTGAACAAACTATAGATATGGTCGGTGAACCAATGATAAGAGAACAATTAGAATATTTGTATAGAGAGAAGTTTGGTCAAGATGAGGTAGGATTTTTGACAAACAGAATTAAGCAATTGGAAAAACAAATAAAAAATAGCAAGAATTGATTCGAGTAAAAATTGACAATTTAAAGGTTGAAGAATACTTCAAAAAGATTAATACTAGTTTTGGTAAATATAAATCTGTTTGTAAAAAAATTAAAAATAAAGAAAGGTCACCTACACACAGCACTAACCTTGTTGTCTTATGGGAAATTAAAAACCAGTTAAAGGAAATTTTAACTGGTACGCCTAGTAATCTCGAACGGATTATAAAAGATTTCGAAAATAAAGGATATCAAGACACTATTTATGATTCCACAACAGAAAAACTCACTCATTTTGGAGTAGAATTAAAAACAATTTTTGATTATAAGAATTTTAGAAATAGTCAAAAAGCACTTTGGCTTGGAGAAACTCTTAACTGTAGATCTTGTACAAGTTGCAATACACAATTCACATTAGTAACTTCTCAGGCAAAAGGAGATAAATTATTATTTCATTTAGATCATTATTTTCCTCAAAGTGTTTATCCATACCTAAGCTTATCAATTTTTAATTTAATTCCATGTTGCTCTAGTTGCAATATGAGCAAATCTAATAAGCCATTTAAATTGGATAGTCATATCCATCCATATTTAGATGGATTGAACGAAATTGGAAAATTCAAAATAGACAAATATAGCCTTGTTAAATTTCTTATAGATCCGGAAAAGAATGAGGAAAAAATAGAGTACAAACTAAAAATTAGAGAAAAGTTTTCAGGGGATACTAGAATAGAAAAAAAGTTGGCTAATTATAAAACAGAGTTTCGCATCGATGAACAATACAAGCAGTTTAAAGATGTAGTTGCTGAAATGCATCTCAAATCTAAATTTTACAATACAGAGCGTAGAGTAGAATTGAAAGAATTTTTCGAAGAAAGTTCAATTAATATAACAGACGAATTAATAAACCGATTTATTTTAGGAAACTATGTCAGCGATGATGATCTATTAAAAAGGCCATTAGCTAAGTTCATGAAAGATATTGGAGAGGATATTAATTTGATACCCAAAAATCCCTAGCCAACTATTACCTTTTATGAAAACATTTTTCACGCTTACTCCGAAACAATCTGAAGGTCTAGATAGTGAAGTATATGATAATGCGAGGGATTTATGGCAAGATGCTCATTTGATTGTAGCAAAAAATAAATCCTTTAGTACCGCGACTTCCCTCATGGTTTTAAGTTTGGAAGAAACAATTAAGGCAATATTAATAAAACTTCATAGCGAAGGATTAAAAGTTTACGAAATAGAAGATGCTAAAAAATTCTTTAACGATCATAAAATTAGGCATCAGATAGCGCAGCTTATTGAAATAGGTCATGCTTTTTACGAGAGTTTCGAAAAATGGCAAAGTAGCGAATCAAAAAACTGGTTCGCAAAGGGATTTAAAATATTAAAAATTGGAGCTGTGATTTTAAAGGCTAATGATAACGTCAAAAACCTTGAAAAATTCAATGACTATAAGAATAATGGTTTATATGTAGGATATAGAGATATTCTAATTACGCCGGAAAAGACTGTTGGAACAAAAGAGTATTACGAAGTAAAGGAATTATTAGAGCGTACAGTTAGATTTTACAAGTTTCTAAGGATACTGTACCATCCAAAGTTAAAAAATCATCAATCCAAAAAGAAAGTTTCAGAAATTAGAGCTAATCTCAAATTATTCATTGATGAGGCTATGGTTAGCTTTTCCTTTAAGAAACTTAAAGTTAAAAAATAATTCAAGAAATAAAAATTTATTTATTCACTTGCCTTTAACCTAAAGCACGCCATTTGGTGTCACTTTTTTAACAAAAAAAAGGCTTTGAATGGCAGGACAGAAAGAAAAAATATTACTCAGACAATTAAAACTTTAAGAACAACTTAAAATAAAATGTGGAAGCGCACACTTTCTAGATATCGAGAATGCAGATTATAAAGTTGTTAGTGAAATTTAGCATTTAATTGATTAAGTATTTTTCTAACAGTTGAGAACTGTCAACGATAATGCAACTAAAAAAACACCTCTAAAATTAAGAGGTGTTTTTTAGGTAGGGTTTCAAAATCTTTATCCGATAGCAATAAAAAGTTACGCAAATCCCTTCTTGCTTGGTTATCTGCATAGTTCCTGGATTTGGTAGAGGCATATTTGTAGAATTTTCAATTAACTACGTCATCAGAGTTGTTTTAATCATAAAATCACCACATTTAGCTACGCTTATATGGCTTTTGTCTGAAGGCTGCACATCAATGTATAGGATATCGTTTTTTTCTTACCGCTTTCACCTCTATAGCAATCCCCTAAACAACAGTAGAGATACTATGAATCCTTTCTTGCTTTTGGTTATTATAGCCCCTGTAAACTCGTCTGTTTCTGTTTTGTATTGCCCATAGGATAGGGATAAGCTTATACATATTAATAAAGTAAGTAATATTTTCCTCGTGTTGTTGGTTTTAGTTTTAGTGATGTGTTTAATATTTCTTTAGTAAAAACTTAGTGAACTGGCGTGAGGCAGTTTGATAAACCTCTACAATACCTTAAATTTTAATTCAATTAAACAGCAGATTTAAAAAGGGAAAATTAAATAGAAAAATAGAGCTGTAGCGTCACCTGATCGCAAAAAGTATCTTTGTTTCAAAATATTGAAATTATTTTCATTTTTTCGATTTTCCTCATTTTTCTTTTGTTTACTTTGTTTTATTACGCTGAATTCAAGTTAAAAACATAAATGCTAAAAAGAAAAACAATACCTGATGCTGATTTATCAAATGCTGGAGATGATTTCCATATTCTCTGGACAATGAAAAAGTCTTTTGACCTTTTAAACTTTGATGAACATGGATTAAAAGCTATTTATATTGAAGGAGTTGAGAATACAGTATCAAAAAATGTAGACCCAACTGGTGAAAAGTTGTTAGGTATTGACTTATCGGAATATTATGGTTCGGAAGAATTTATTAAAGCTGATAAAGTAGTTATATCACAATTAAAATATAGTACTCGTAGATCGGATAAACCTTATACTTATTCAGAACTTTATAAGGGCAAAAAAAATAAATCTGCTGATGGTTCATTGATTCATAGGCTATCTACTATTTTCAAAGCATTCAAGGATGAATATGGGAGAGATTTAGTTTTACAAAAGGTGGTACTAAAACTTGTTACCAATAGAAGCTTCAATGCAAATCAGTTACAAACTATAAAAGATATTCAACTATATCTAAAAACAAAGAAGAGGGAAATTAGTTTTAATAAAGTTTTAGAAGACAATCCTTCTAATTCTAAATCTTTGACAAGACTCTTTGAGGCTTCTAAATTAAAACTTAAAGAGTTTACCGATTTTTTTAGATTATTGGATTTTGAAGATTGTGGAACCGATTCAAGATACTATTTGAAAATAAACTTGGTAAAAGCGATTTCAGACACCAGTATAACATCAAGAGGTCAATACAATGAGTTATTCCAATTAATAAACAATAAAACATTACCTGAGTTTAGAAATCAAAGATGTATAAATTTTACAGATATAATTGCTAGTCTAGATTTTCATATGGGAGGAGTGGAAAACTTGTTTCCTGTAACTCAAAATTTTGAAAAAAAGAAAGACGTTGTTGTTCGAGAGCAATTGAAAGATATTTTGCTAAAAATTGAAACAAATACTAACTTTCTTCCTATCTGTATACATGGAGGCGCCGGAATAGGTAAGTCAACATTAGTGCAACAGATAGAGAAAAATTTTCCCCAGTATTCTGAGTGTGTTACTTTTGACTGCTATGGAGCCGGAGCTTATCAAAACCCTATAGATAAAAGGCACTTACATAAGTATGCACTTTTGCATCTCTCAAATGAATTAGCTAAAAGATTAGGCACAGATTTTTTAATAAATAAAAATGAAGCTAGCGAAGTCTATTTAAAAGAATTCAGAAAAAGGATTGTAAATGGAATTGAAATTTTACAAAAAAGAAATCCTAAAGCAACTTTAACATTAATAATTGATGCTGCAGATAATAGTGTAACAGCTGCCCATAATAATGGGGAAAGAAGCTTTATAGTTGATTTGTTAAATATAAATATTCCTAGAGGATGTAATTTAATTGTAACTACACGAACCTACAGAAAGGAAACGTTAAGTTTACCTGATAATTTTGTAGATATTGAAATTCTACCATTTAGTTTAAATGACACGAAACAATTCATTACCTCTTATTATCCTAAAATTTCCGATAATGAAATAAAAGATTTCCATAAATATACAAATGGAATACCAAGAGCTCAATTTTATTCCATTAGTTTAAAAAAACAAGGGATTGTAGAAATAATCAATTTTCTTAAACCAAACGGTAAAAAGGTTGAAGATCTGATACTGGATAAAATAGAGATAGCAAAACGAAATTTAGGTAAATCAGAAAAACTCCTATTAGACAAATTCTTTCAACTCTTAATTACATTACCAAGACCAGTTCCAATAGAATATTTAGCCAACATACTAGATGTTAATGTTAATTTTCTAGTGGATATTTCTTCAGAAATATGGAATGGTTTAATATATGAGAATAAGCATTTTGAATTTAGAGATGAAGATTTCGAAAACTACATTAGAGAAAATTATTGTGCTAATGATAAAGAATTAAAAAATATTGCCGATATATTTTTATTTAAATCAAGCGATGAAGAATATGCTTCAATCAATTTGGGTTATATTCTATTTATCGCGAAACAATATCCTAAACTAAAAGAAATTGTACTCGAAAGACAATATTTAGATAACCCTAAAGATCCCATAAGAAATCGCGAAGTGTATATTAATAGGACCAAATTTGCCATGAAGGCCTGTGGAGAAAAGGATGATAATTTAACCTTTTTTAAACTTACACTGATAGCTGCTGAGGAATCAAAAACAGATAGGGCATTGAAAGGTCTATTAATTGATTATCCAGATTTAGTTACCAATTTTGGCGATACTGCTTCTTTAACTCGTTTAAAATTAAATTCTGATGAAAAATCTTGGGCAGGTTCTTTCCATTTAAAACTAGCAGGATTTTTATCAAGAAATTCATCTAATAAAGACGAGGTCTTAAAACATTTAAAAACTGCTAGGGATTGGTTGAACTGGAGGTTTAATTCCAAAGAAAAGGAAGAAGATTTTAAAAATAACTATAAAGTTTCTAGCATTGACATTGCATATCAAGCTGAAGCTGTATTAAGATTGTTTGGAGTTAGTGAAGCTTTAAGAGCAATAAATAGTTGGACCCCAAGAAGAGTCCGATTGCCATCTGGTGATTATTTGGTCGAAAATTTATTAATTGAGAATAATGAAGATGATATAACAAAGTGGTTAAATGAAACACACTTTAGCATAGACGTCAGAGTTTTCCTAATATGTAAATTTTTTAAATTCAATAAAAAAATTGATTTTAATTTAGATAAAACCGCAGACGACTTTTTAAGAGCTTTGCGATTAATAAAGAAAAAACTAGACTTAAATTTTAATCTACTTATTGTTGAATTTTCTGAAATTTTAGCCTATCACAAGATTGATACTGCAAAAATTTTACAGATTTTATCTTATATAAATTATTCTTTTCCCGACAGAATTCCTTATTTCCATAGTCTCTATTATAGAGATAATGATGGGCAAGATTTAGAGCTATCATTTAAAATAGAAACATTAAAAGCTTCATTTGATAACAAAGCTTTGCAATTAACAGATGTTTACCCAGAAAAATTTAAAAACATTGATGATGTAAAAGATTATAAAAAGAAAAACTCACTTGAAAGTGATAAACGAGAATTTACTAGCTTATTTAAACATGTAACCCCGATATTTCAATTAAGAGCTAATATTTTATACAATCAGGAGCGAAATCATGAAAGCTCAAAATCATTTAAAGAAATATGCATTCAGCTTGACAATGATTATAGTTTTAGTTATGAAAATGGACATTGGGCTACTGAGAGATTAGGATATTTATGTGATTTATTAGCTATAATAATTTCTCTTTTAGAAGAGAAAGATTTAGTTCAACCTTTAATTTCAGCTTTTGATAAAAAGGCTAATAAATTATCTATAAGATTCTCCATAATTGAAAGAACTATACATTTAAGAGCTTTTGTTGAGATAAACTTGCAATTGTTTGAAGAACTAGATAATTTAATAAAGGATAGCACCTTATCGTCAAATGATATTGTTGAAAAATATATTAAATGCACATTACTAGCTAGAAAAATAGATAAAGAAACTGGACAATATTTTTTTGAAGAAGCTGTAAAAGCTGTTAGCGAAATTGACCTAGAAGCATATACCAAGATAGATTGTCTATCTGGTTTTACGGAAGAAGGAATTACTAAATCAAATCCCAAATTGGCTTATGAGTTTTCTAGATTCATAGAGCATTGCCATATACGGCTGCAAGGTAACGACAATTTTCCTTACACTTCAGCCTTGAAGGGTATAGCTAATCTGGATTTAAGCTCAATTTATTCAGTAATGTGCAGATGGCAAGAAAGAGGCGTTATTAGCCTCACTACTTATACCATTACATTGTTAAAGATATCTCTTGAAAAAGGCTATATAAACCATCTAGATGCTAGTGCTTTACTTCCCATGAGTTCGTATCATAATTCTTTTGAAGATTTGGTTGAATTTTACAAGTTTATGTTATTTCGCTTCAATGAAGCTAGAAATATCAATAATAAGACATTATTTGTAAAAACTTTATTTAGGGATTGTCTGCTGTCTCAAAATATGGCATTAATTCAAGTTCTCTATGATGAGATTAAACCTGGTGCATTTATAGAGCAAGATGTTATTTTAGAAATAAAAGAATATTTAGATTTTAGATCTAATTTATCCCCAGCTAACAAAGAGTCAAATTATAAAAATGATTTTTCAAGAGAAAATTATATCCATAATATTGATATAGAAAATTTAAACTTTTCATCTACTAAGCAATTGGAGGATGCTATTGGTAAAATTCTCAATAATAGTAAAACATATTATAATAGTTGGGCTATAGATAATTTTCTTTTAGATGTAAAAAACAGATGTACTTCCAGCGATTATATAAGTCATCTTAACGCATTAGTTGATATTAACTCTGAACTTATAAGTTTTAATTCTTTTGAAGAAGCTTTAAAAGAAAGATTGGAAGATTGGACCATGCATTTCTCGGTAAAAAGATGGAAGAGAGAAAAATTTAAATATGTATTACTCAATTGGTTCGAATACTTCGACAATGATAATAGTCTAAGCATTTGGAATATTAATAAATTTGCTGAAATGTTCAATATCGACAAATCTGAACTAAGTGATACAATTGTAAATATTATTCCTGAAAAAATAGAAGTGCTTTCAGATGAATCAATCTATAGTGCCTTTCATTTAATTAAAGATCGTTTATCAAAAGAAGAAAATGAAAGTATTATTGAATGGATATTGTCTAGATGGAATTCAAATATAGATTCAAGCTTTGGAGATGGCTTATGGAATAAAGAACTAGCTCCTCCTCCTAATTCAAAAGAGGTTCTAATGCACTTTTTAAGATTTTCTCTCGGACAGCCTGATAAAAATTTAAGATGGAGAGCAATACATTCTATAAGGAGACTCTTTATGTACGGTGAGACAGAAATTTTAGAATTTTTATTGAATAAGCAAAATACTGTGAACTGTTTACCTTTTCAGAATAGAAACTACATATTTTATTGGATTTCTGCAAAGTTATATTTATGGATTGCAATTGAACGGATAAGTTCAGAATCTCCTGAAAAATTAGGGGTATTTAAAGATTCATTTTTGCACGAATTAAAAAACAATGATTTACCTCATGTGCTAATTAAGTATTATATAAAAAATACATGTTTAAATCTTATATCTTATGAAAAAGATATTTATGATCAAAAGGATATTAAATTCATTAAAGATTGTCTAAAGTCAAAATTGAAAAAGGTTATAGAAAAGCGATTATCGAGGAAACAGAGAAAGTATCAATCGCAAATTCATGATAACTGGAGGTTTCATTTTGATACTTTGGATGTTTTACCATATTGGTACAGCCGTTTGGCTAGAGTATTTAATCTATCTGAATATGATGTTGCGGATTTATCAGATAAATATATTGTTGAAAATTGGGGTTATTTAGGAGATACGTCAGAAGATGATTATACATCTCAGTATGAGTGGACATTAAAAGACAAGAGACATGGGTCAAATCCTACCGTTGAAACGTTGGACACCTACTTTGAATATAATGCAATGTTTTGTTCTGCTCACGATTTACTTTTAAAAGAGCCTCAATTGGAAAGTGAATATAATGATTCTTGGGATTCTTGGGAATACTGGCTAGAATCCAATTCAAACACTTGGAATAAGTTTTGGCTTTCTGATCTAAGGGATTCTACACCTTTGGAAGGTAAATTTTGGAAAATAGAAAATGAAAAGTTTGATGAAAAATGGCGAGATAATATTGATGATGAAAAATTAGATCTAGAGGTTATTAATAATGAAGCAAATTGTTTAATTCCTTATGCAGGATATCAGAGATATATTGGAGAAAATACTGAATCAGTGAGTATTCGTTCTGCTTTAGTTTCTGAAAAAGGTTCTGAAGCATTAATGAGAGCCCTACAATCTGCAAAGAATCATCACGACTACGCTTTCCCAATGGAGAAAAGTAATGAGGAATTTGAAATAGATAATTACGGTTTTGCTTTTGAGAGTTGGTTATATACCGAAAATACTGAAAGGGAAGGTCTTGATTCACACGATTATTTATCCAAAGACACGGGCAAGAATATCATCAGGATTGGTGAAAAAGTCAAAAAAATATTTCCAATAAGTTTTAGCGAAAACAATAAAAAGGGATATTATAATGGGAACTTAATTTCTTCTTATCTAAATTGGAACGAAATTAATGACCATAGGAATAGAAGTTCTGATTTACTTGAAAGTGGGGGGGCAATATTGAAAGTAGATATTGACTTTGTTTTAGAACTATTAGGAAACACTAAAAAGAACTTAATCCTTGAGTGTCATATTACTAGGCAGTTAAAGGAAAGAAGCTATAATTATGATGATAACAAAACACCTTGGGAAACTACTAAACTATATTTAATTAAACCAGATGGGAGAATTAGAACAATCAGAGGAGGAGATATTAAAATTAGGTAAAAAAATAATATCTGAACTGGAACTTGATTATACAGTAAACACATTGGCTAGATGGATGGCTCATTATTTAGCAGAACTAATGGGCTCAATTGAAGCATGTAAATCCGAAGATGATAAAATTAAATTGCAAAAAGAGTGTTGTAACTTAATACTTAAATTATGGAAAAAAAAAGACAGCCTTCCTTTTCAAAAACCACTAGATAATGCTCAAGAATTTCTTCAAATCTTAGCTGTACTAAAAAAAGGAAAAGATAGGACATCCTTAATGCCTAGATGGTTGGAGTATCATTCAATTTCAGATGATAGCCACTGGTTACATTTTGTACAAAAAGTAAAGAATAATTCCGAAAAAATATTTTATCATGCTTTTGAAGCAAATTTGCATAGAGACTTATTGCTTAAAAATAACGAATGGCTAAATAACCATAAAGATTTTTTGACAGATGTAGAGAAAGAACTGATAGAACATCTAAATTCGATTGCTAAAATTGATTTTTTATCAGGAGTAGTGGATTTAAATGATAATTCAAAAGAAAAAAAAGTGAATAATGAAGACAGACTGAACTTTGTTTTTAAAGAAATAGAAAAATTAATCGATGAGGAGAGAAAAAGCTTAGAAGAGTTAAAGAGAAGTGTTTTTAAATCATTGAAAGAAAAAGAGACTAAATAATATATTGTGTAATATAAAATTGAATATTATATCAATACAAACAAAAACAATAAACTACTTCAAGCTTCTGGAAATTCATTTATATCAAATCCGGAAAAATAGTTGAAAGAATAAAAGGAAATAAAAATGGGGTAGAAATTAGGGTTTACTAGCTCAATTGGATATAATGCCATTAAGATGGCTTTGTAGCCTGTATTAAGACTGATAAACAAAGAATCAACTGACCATACACTTCCTAAAATATGGCTACAGGTTATTGATTAAAATTTTGCGGTGTTGACAAACGTTTCTTTTCAATTATTACGTTTTTAATTTTGCAATTGGAGTCCCTTTTAGACTCTCTTTAACTAAATTCGAAATAAAAACAGCAAATGATTCAATGTTGCCTTCAAAACTTACTTGATGAATTAGCCTAGTATGTCGTATCTTAATTAGCCTTGCGTGATGTGATAAAATTAGCCCTTTATGCAAGTTCAATTTAAGATACTATAAATGATAAGTTCTAATGTTTAACCACCGATTATATGATCAACAAATATATACTTTTATCATTCCAATTTCCCGGGATAAAAGCAATGCTTTACCCCTAATATTGGGATTGAATTTTATTCTTTTTTACCTCATAGTGTATAATTAGTTCAATAATATAGTTTAATCCGAATTAAAAGGAAATGGTTGATTTGACGAAGAATTTCAAAAAATCAATATTATAATGAATTCACCAGTGAATAAATATTAAAAAAAAATGAAGAGATTATTATTGCTATTTTTTGTGTTATTTTCTTGTACCTTTTTTGTACCTCGCTATTTTCCTTAGCAATAGCAAGGCTTAAGTATTTCTGTATTGGCAAATAAACAAATCAGTTCGGTTCTCGATACAAATTCGAATCTGCCCCCGCAGCATCAAATTCACTCCTGACGGGGATTCTATTGCGTAAAAAAGCACATAGAGGTCAGCGCGGATTTGCAATCCGTAACAACCTCCCTCCGTTATAAAGCTCAACACTCAATACTCGTCAATGATAGCCTGCCCTGCGTCAGTTCGATTTTTCCTAAAGCCAAGCGGAGGGGAAAATTGTATCGAGAATAAGACCTGGATAAACTCGAAGAATTATTACAGCTGCGAAGGAATATCCACGCAGCTAATGAAATAGAACTTAATACTTTATTTGAGAAATAGCCTGTAGATAACTTCTGTTAATCGCAGATAGCAGGTATTACAGTGAAAAGTGATATTTTAGACATCAAGTAACAAACAATCAAGCCGACAAGTTCACGTCCATCCTCCACCCTACTTCCGTAAATCAAGACAGTGGGGTAAAATTTTGATGGATAAATCAGAAATTTTAACGTGAGCTTCACTATCATTCTATGTATTTTCTTTATTTTGTTTTTATAAAAAACAGCCGTATAAATATTGTTTATTCGTAATTAAAGCACCTTATATTTACATAATAAACATTTAAGAGGGATTCCCGAATTGATTTAAACATTGTTTAACCTTTAAATTCAAGCAACATGAAAAACGTATTCATTTTACTAATACTTTTATTAATGTCAAATATTTCTTTTAGTCAAGACAAACGTGAAAATTTGAAGCCTGGGGATATCCTATCCATTAATAAGGATTTTAATATCCCTTTTAACCATCTATACTTCCCAAAGACAAACTTTATTATTAAACGAGGAGCCATTGCGAACTATAAATCTATGGACGGAATGAAAGTGAAAATTGTAGAAATATCCGAAGACGCTACAGTAAAGCTAACTCCTTTGAATGGCAGGAGGTTTTTTAATAGGTTTTCGTATGTTAAAGCTGATTTAGAAAAAGCTTTGGAGAGCAATGAATTAAAGCAGCTCATTATTAATAACGAATCGTAGGCTCTCGCATAAGGCCAATAAATTTATTAAACATAGTGCGAGACATTGTAAACCCCAATGGTTCGTGCATTTTTGGGAAGTCGCCAAATTTTTAAATTCGACTTATGTTTATCCGAAACGAAAGTGCTTATTTCCTGCACTACGTTTCATATACAAAACCCTTACCTGCAAACCGGGAGCAGCCGTGTAGGTAAACGAATTAATTAACTGAAAAGTAGAATGCCTGAAACTATAGCCAAATTTGTCATTATAAGCTTTGGTATCTTTTTCATTGCCGCCGGATTAATTATGGCTTTTCGACCGCAAATAGCAAGGTCCATGTTACGAAAAGCGGGAAGCACAACATTCATTAATTATGCTGAATTATCTATTCGAATGATTCCCGGAATTGCCTTTATCGTTTATGCTGAAACCTCTAAGTTTCCACTGACATTTCAACTTGTTGGTTGGTTCATCTTAATCTCCTCAATACTTCTTATGATTATACCAAGAAGGTTACACCATCAATTTTCCCTTGGGGCAGCAGAAATATTAAAACCGATCTATTTTCAGCTTATATCTCCGCTATCAATTTTGATAGGCGTATTGATTATCTACACAGTTACCTAATTTGTAAATTGTTATTGAAAGGATGTGGCGCGGTTTTATAAATATGATAGTAAGAGAGAAAAAATAAAAAATGCCGTTTGCCAAACTTGTAAACTCCTGTGCAATTTAAATTACTTGCCATCTACCTGAAGTTTGACTTCGTCAAAAATACCCTCAATTAAAATTAATCCCCGGGTTTTATGTTTTGATTTACTCTGAAGAAATTTTCGGGATCGTATCGTTTTTTTATCTGTGCCAAACGCTTGTAGTTATGCTTATAACTTGCTTTTACACGTTCCTGCCCCTCATCCATTAAAAAATTTGAATAGGCCCCTCCTGCGGAATAAGGATGTAGTCCTTCCCAATACTCCTTGCACCATTGAGTTATTCTTTCGTTATTTGCAGGGTCCTTATCTACACCCACAATTACCCCTGCATATTTAGCATCCCGGTATGCCCAGGGAGTTTCTTCTTTTCCCACTCTGCCAGCTGCCCCACTTATAGGATAAAGATGCATTTGCGAAAGGGGAGTTGGAATTTTTGAGCCAAATTTTAAATGTTGTTCTCTTATTTCAGGCCCCAACTCATTAAAGAAATCGGCACGCCAGTACCATTGTAATCCCGGTGGAAATAGGCCATCAAATAATGTCTGGATGGCGGGATAGGGCATTTCCCCAACATGCTCGAACACCGGGTTTTTATCTAAAATAGGTTTAAAAATTTCCTTTGCCTTTTCACTATCCCCTGTGTAACACCAAACAATTCCGCAGAATTGTTTATTATGAAGTTCTTCAGGAAAAGGTGGGCCGGGAATAACAAGAGTGGCAATAAAACCATTAAGATCATCGGGAGCGGTATGAATAAATCCATCGAACCACTCCATGATTTCCTCCGTTTTCTCTATTGGCCATAAGGTAGGACCTCCAAAAACTGTTTTTAACGAATGTGCCTGAAATTTAAAAGAAGTAATAATTCCAAAATTTCCGCCACCACCGCGTATGGCCCAAAAGAGATCTTGATGTTGATCTTTACTTACAGTTACACAAGTACCATCTGCCAGAACCATGTCTGCTTCAAGCAGGTTATCAATGGTTAGTCCATATTTCCTTGAGAGGTACCCCACACCTCCCCCCAGGGTTAAGCCTCCAACTCCGGTTGTGGAAATTATCCCTGCAGGAATGGCGAGCCCGAAGGCATGAGTAGCATGATCCACTTCACCCCAAAGATTTCCGCCCCCCACTCTAACAGTATTATTTGAGGTGTCTACCCGAACAAATTTTATTCCCGACAAATCAACTACGAGGCCACCATCGCATAAGCCCAATCCTCCCCCATTATGCCCGCCGCCCCGAATTGCAATTGCGAGATCATTTTCCCTTGCAAAATTAACAGAGGCAATAACGTCGGCTACATCAGTACAAATAGCAAACATTCCCAGGACTCTTGTCTATCATACCGTTAAAGACTTTTCTTGTCTCGTTATAGTTATCATCAGAGGCCATTACGATTTTTCCTCTTAGTTGCGCCGCGAATCCTTCAATTTTGGAAGAATCCAGATCCTTTACCGGTAAAGTTGCTATTTGAGCCATAATGCTATTTTTTAAATTTTTGCGGAAATGTGTATTTAGATATTGCCAGCAATTTTAAATGGCTAAAATCTAATAAGAGCCTGTTAATATGTGAATCTTAGTTCTTTGTTTTCTCAATCATATGATTGATCACCAGACTATGTTCATGTTGCGGACTGAACATAATAATTTCAGCATCCTTATTGACCTTTACATTATGCCCGGCCGGCCAGAAAAACAGATCGCTTTCATTAACGGTTTCCTGAGTCCCATGGGAATCAGTGGTGGTAATTTGGCCACTCAAAACGTATCCCCAGTGGGGGCACTGGCATAGATTTCCTTCAAGACCAATGAAAAGTGGTGTAGTATCTACTCCTGCTGCCAGGCTAAAAAACTCACCGCTAATTTTCCCTAGCCCTGATGCATCCCCAAAGTCTGTTCTTTGACGAATAACTGCACCAGGTATTTCCATTTTTACTTCGATGTTTTCTTTTGCTACTCTCATTTTTTCCTATTTTAATTATTAGTGATAATTGAATTGCTTTCTTTTACTTCCCAAAGTTATGCAGCGAAAACATTTTTCAGGGCTACTTTTAGTTCAATAAATGCGACGTTTAGTTCAGGGGTATCAATTATCCTCATTCAACCGCAGAATGTTATTGATTGTAAAAAATAAACTGAAACGTCTTAAAGTCAGAAAAAAACTATTTTATGTATTGCGAAGGAAGAATTCCGAAGGTTTGGTGAAAACATTTTGAAAAATAGGCAGGACTGTTAAATCCGGTTTCAAAGGCAATTTCAGAGATATTCATATCTTTTTTATTCAGAAGGTTCAATGACCTGTTGAGCCTGTAAACTTTTAAGAAAGAGTTGGCAGATTTGCCTGTCACGGTTACTATTTTTCTATACAGTCTGGATTTGCTATACCCGAGATATCTGCAAAAATCATCGATACTCAAAGAAGTGTTGCTCCATTCACTCTCTGTAAAATCTAAAAGTTCTTTTAAAAAATGCTCTTCAGCTGGATTGAGTGCGACAACAGAATCCTGGGCTAAAGGAGTATTTAAATTTTCACTTTCATACAGGTCTTTCACTTCAGAAGAAATAACTACAATACCTTTTACAAGGTCAAAATAAGAATGAGCTGCTTTTATGGTATTTTCAAAAATGCCTTCCTTTTCTTCCACAGGTACACCGGCATTTAAACCAATATTTAGTTCTATGTGAGAACTGTATTTTCTACCGAAGTTTTCTTCAAATTCAGTCCGAATTTTCAGGGCGCATACTACTGCATTGGTGACCGAGTCAAATGAAATTAAAAAGTGATCGGGGTTTTGCTTAACAAGCCGTCCTTTATATAATTCTATGGTACTCACAATGGCTCTGTTCACACCATCAACAATTGTATTTAAGCTTTTGTCCAGGTTTTCCTTTAAAGAAAAAGGTTTGACTCCCACTACCATTATAGTACGAAAGGCCGGGTCATTTATAATATTTAATTTCGTTTTTTGAGATTTTTCAGGGTCTTCAATTCGCCCTAAAAATGACTCTACCACAGCGTGATCTACTTCTATTATCCTATTAGGAACCTCTCCATGAGCATAATCATGCATTTCCTTAATCGCCGCCTTATTGGGAGCCTCTACCAAACAAAAAGCAGTTTTTCTTTTTTCATCAAACCAATAGGTCAAACCTTTACAGTTAAACTTATGCTGTATTTTCAAATCCTTTTGATGCAGGTCTGCAACAATTTCTGCAGTTACTTCTTTTGAAACATCGTGACGGTCCATGTAAATTGGCATGATATAACTATTTAGTATTACTGTTTTACTTTTAAAATAACTGCGGGTTTGAATCGCCGACTTATAAACAGGAGTATAAAAGAAATTCCAACATCAAAATTTACTTTTTTATAATTAGTTTCCTGGCTTTATAACACTTCCATTTAATTAATTATTTCAAGGTATAAAGGATGCTACTACATTTTACTAAATTTACTTATTCTTTTTCAAACAAAATGATTTTCAGTGTTTTAACATCATTCTCTATGTAAGAAGATTCATATTTTTTGTTTGTTTTGTCAACTTTTATAGCAATAAGTGCGTCACAGGCCCTTGTTTGTTCGAGCCGCCCTTACCGGGAAAAGTAGGAATTACATTTACCTACTCCTGGTCCACTTCGTTTATTTTTCAGGTTTAGAACTTCTATTTATTTATGCAACTACATTTATCCCAGATTGAGGCCTTTACCGATGAGATTTTCGCCTCATTCAAATCTCAAAAGGACCAGGAAACGGATTGAAGTCCCCCGCTGCGCAAAGTCTTCTATCGCTGCGTGACTGGATATTACGGTTCGAATGGTGCCATTTTGAAAGATCAGGTAAAAACTACCTTGTCGCTATAAACACAGGGATATGGCCAATCACTACTTCATCTTTATATATCAATTAGACCTGCTGCTTAAAGTTCTCCTTAAAATAAAAAACACCTCCCTTTCAGGAGATGTTTGAAAACCGGTTAACAGTTAAAAAATAGAAATAACTGAAATGATTAAATCACAACAGCCTGGTTTATCCTAATTTTCCTGTTCCGTTGTTACTGCGCTCTCTATAGCCTCAAATTTTTCTAACTCATCTTCTTCACCTGAAAAATATGGGAATACATCTAAAATAGGCGATTCTGTGATAGAAGGAATCGTGTAATCGCCCATGGTATTTTGCATAGCTTCAGTAGTATTCTCAAAAGCCTCTTTTACATCATTGGCTTGCACCAGCATATATATATTGGTTTTTCTTTCCTTCCCGCTCTCCTCATCAAGCGCTACCAGGGAAACCTTTGACTTAAACCACCTGTCTGAATTTTCAAATGGATGAACTTCTGAGAAGTTAGCGACTTTGATGTTCATGATCTTAAAATCCTCGCTTGTATAAGCAGTCATCTCTTCGGTAATTCTGGCTTCTGCTTCTGTGAAAGATACCGCATCTAACAAGTAGGTATCTGTGGACACTTTTTGTTCTCCAGTCTCGTGTGTTTTTCTGTATTTCACCTTACATTCATACCAAGTTGCACTCATCTTATTTTTTTTAGAGTGCCAAAAATATAATTTAAAACAGGCCTGGGGAAAAATCCGGCAAAAGGTTATTCACAATTTCACTTTTTCAATTTTAATGTTAGGCTAACACGCATTTCTAGCACTGAGTTGGCGCGGATTTCTAATCCGTGACAACACTACGGCCATTTCTAATCCGTGACCACGCCTGCTCCAATCACGAACGAACAGGCAACTGGAACTTTCTCCTTTTTTAATACGATTATGAGAATATCAGAAAGAAAGATTTTAGAAAAGCACTTCATCAAAGGAAACATTTTCGCCTGATAATATGAACACTTTATTTTTGAGGCTGGAAGTATTTGCCTGAAGGTTGCGATAGTAATCTACATATTCATCATCTGGCTCTTTCAAACCAAGAAAAACCAGATCGGCTTCACGGCTGGATTCAGCAAGAATTTCTGGAAATTTTCTATTGCCTGCTATAATCAATTCATACCTGGCAGTAGATCGCATTTTATCGACCATATCGGCCAGATTACGTTCAGCGTCTATGGCGGCAGATTCATTTGGTACTACCATTTTAATCGTAAGATTTGCATCTCTCCATTCGAGGCTTCGTTTCAGCAAATGCGCCATCACGATCATAAGGGCTCCGTTTAATTTTAACCCTCCCCACCACAGGTCAATGTTTTCTTTGGGATTAGCGTTGTAATTCTCTTCCATATCCAGGATCATCACGTTTCGCTGAGACCTGAAAAAATAGGAAATCATATCACAATAATCGGGTAAATGACTTTCCTCCCGGGTATCTCCCAGGATGATGGTATTAGGCTTGAGGCTTCCCAGGCCGTAATGATCTATCAATGTTTTAGCCCCTATAAAGGGATTGGCTGCCGGTACTATATGGACCAGGCTGTAAATAGACTTTTTCCCCAGAAATTCTTTGGTATGCCGCTCAAGGTCTTTTAACCTTTTCTTGTTTATGTTCTGCTTTGTAAGCACTGTGGCTACTGTCATTAAAGCTTTACCCTGTCCAAAACTGTTGGCCATTGCGATAAGATGCCAACGGCTTAAAGGAGCACCCGATAAAACCAGGAAATGTGGTCGCCAGTTCTTTGGGTCGGCCACTTCCCCTAGGCGCATAAGACTTGATCTTATAAGGCTTAGCAGAATGCCGCGTTCTACCCCACCCCAGGTTTTCTGAAGGTTGCGATGTTTAAGCCAGAAGAAAATAGCCGATACAAAAATAGCAGCAATTAAAGTGGCCCACGGATTTATGAGTATCATAGCCCCTATACAACCGGCTGCACCTAATAAGGAAAAGAACCAATGGACCTTGAACCGTGGACGAAAGGACGGTGATTTTAATATATTTTCAACTCCTGCAGAGATATTAAGCACTCCGTAAGCAGTTAGAAAGAACATAGTGAGCACCGGAGCAATCATATTAAGATCTCCTAACAATACTGCAGTAACTGTAAAAATAAGTGTAAAAAGAGTCCCCATTCGGGGAAGATTTTCTTTCCCGCTGCCCTTGCCAAGCCGTGCCATGGACCTGGGTAACACCCCATCACGGGCCAGAGCCTGCAAAACCCGCGGGGCAGCCATGGTACTGCCAAGGGCGCTGGATAAAGTAGCACCCCAAACCCCTATTAAAATGGCATCACCCCAAAAAGCGATCCTTCGCATGATCATTGGATCTTCAATTAGGCTAAGCGAGTCGGCACGTGTGGCCAGGATAACCGGCAGCACCATATAAATAATATATCCTGCACCCACCGCCATAAAAGTTCCTCTAGGTATTGATTTACTTGCATCTTTTAAATCTCCGGACATGTTAACCCCTACATCTATACCTGTTACTGCGGGGAAAAAAACTGCAAAAACTACCCAAAAAGGAACAGAATTTTCTGAAGACGCACCCCACAATTCTATTTCCGTAGATTCTATAGGGCTACCAAAAATTAATGAAATAAGAGAAATCACAATAGCGGCAAGAATGAAATATTGCACCCTGCTCGCTGCTTTGGCCGAAATAAGAGCTACGCCGGCAACAAATAGAATTGCAGCCACTGCTATTAATTTTTCATTTAATTGCGGAAATACCTGTACAATACTTTCAGCAAAACCAACTGTGTACATGGAAACAGACAAGGCCTGGGCCAGGTAAAGTGAAATACCAACAGCACCCCCGCTTTCTATTCCCAGGGAGCGGCTTATCATATAATAAGCTCCTCCTATCTTTACCTGTTGATCTGTAGCAATGGCTGCCAGGGAAAGAGAGGTGAGGAAAGTGATGGAGGTAGCCAGGGTGACAATAATAAGACTTCCCAATAATCCAACATTTCCCACAACCCAGCCGAACCGGAGGTACATAATTACCCCTAGTATGGTGAGAATGGAGGGAGTAAAAACACCGCCGAAGGTGCTTAGCCCAGTTGACTTTACGGGACTTACCTTATTCTTAATTTGATTTTCCAAGCTAAAGTGAAATAGGTAGCTTCAAGATATAAAAGGAATTGTAAAGGCAGATGCAAAAATCGAAATAAATTTATTTTATTTAGAAAGGCTTTCAGATGTCTCAACTTAGAAGAGGAAAATTAGGCTCCGGATAATTATTTCCCAACTACATCAAATAAAATACCATTGAAATATAAACCTATATGAAGGGGGACTGAGTTGACGCAGATTTCTAATTATTTTGGCGCCGATTTCTAACTGAGTTGGCGCGGATTTCTAATCCGTGACAACGCCACGCGGATTTCTCATCAGTAACAACCTCCCTCCTATCACATCCACTAACAGATATACCTATAAAGTTCTTTAAGTCTCCTGATTTCAGGTTACAACTGAGTTGACGCAGATTTCTAACCTTTACAAAAATACCGAAACAGCAAATATTCTTAATAATACTTTATATTTGAAATTATTCAATTGCCTGGCGCGAATTTCTAATCCTTGCCGGGCTGGCTACTTAATAATCCATACGCTATGAAATCCACCATGCAATACCTACTTTTCTTTTTAATGTTCCAGCTAAGTACAGCACAGGTAGAAAAAGCTCCACCCCGAGCTGAGGGGGAAGGCCCGTGGTCACAGCTTATTATAAGGGGCGTGACGCTTATCAACGGGAATGGTGCGCCACCCACGGGACCCGTAGATGTGGTGGTTTCCGGGAACCGGATCACCGGGGTGCATGTGGTGGGATATCCCGGGGTAGCGATCGATGCCGCTAAAAGACCAATACTGAAAGCAGGTGGAAAAGAACTAGATGCCACTGGAATGTTCCTCCTTCCGGGGTTTATAGATGTACACGGGCACATTGGCGGCACAGCACAGGGAGCAGATGCTGAATATGTTTTTAAGCTTTGGATGGCCCACGGAGTAACCACAGTAAGGGATCCTTCTGCCGGGAACGGACTCGATTGGGTGCTGGACCAGAAGAAAAAAAGCGCGGCCAATGAGATCACTGCGCCACGCCTTTATGCCTACACCGTTTTTGGACAGGGAAGTAAGGAAGGGATTTCCACCACCGAACAAGCCCGGGAATGGGTGAGGGAAAACAAAAGGCGGGGAGCAGATGGAATAAAATTCTTCGGCGCGCCACCAAAGATCATGGAAGCGGCCCTTGATGAAAATAAAAAGGCCGGATTAAGGTCTGCAGCCCACCATGCACAAATGGCAGTGGCCAAATGGAACGTGCTTCATTCGGCACGGGCTGGACTTAATAGTATGGAACACTGGTACGGCCTTCCGGAAGCTATGTTCACAGACCGTATCGTGCAGGATTATCCTGCCAGCTATAACTACAACAATGAACAGGACAGATTTAGCCAGGCAGGAAAACTTTGGGAACAGGCTGCAGATCCGGGTAGTGAAAAATGGAACACTGTGATGACAGAACTCCTGGAACTGGATTTCACTCTTTCTCCTACCTTCAATATCTATGAGGCCAGCCGCGACCTTATGCGGGCGCGCACTGCAGAGTGGCACGAGGATTATACCATGCCTTCCCTCTGGGAGTTTTATCAACCCAGCAAGATTTCCCACGGCTCCTACTGGCACTTTTGGGGTACAGAGGAAGAAGTGGTCTGGAAAAGGAATTACCGCAAGTGGATGGATTTTGTCAATGAATACAAGAACCGTGGCGGACGGGTAACAGCAGGATCAGATTCCGGATTTATTTTTCAGCTGTATGGATTTGCGTATATCCGGGAGCTTGAATTGCTACGGGAGGCGGGGCTGCACCCCATTGAAGTTATTATGGCGGCAACCCTTAACGGCGCAGAGTTGCTGGGTGTGGAAGATGACCTGGGATCTGTAGAAGTGGGTAAGCTGGCAGATTTTGTAGTCGTGGAAGAGAATCCCCTTGCTAACTTTAAAGTACTCTATGGCACCGGCGCTATCAAGCTTACAGAAGAAAATGAGGTGGTACGTGTTGGCGGTGTAAAATATACAATCAAAGACGGGATCATCTATGATGCAAAAAAATTGCTTCAAGACGTAAAGGAAATGGTAGACAGGAAAAAAGAGGAAACCGGGTTTAAATTTAACCAACCGGGAGTTAAGAAGTGATCGCTAAGTGGGCGCAAATTTCTAATCCGTGACGACGCCTCCTCCAATACTAAGTGGGCGCGGATTTCTAATCCGTGACGACACCTCCTCCAACTAAGTTGGCGCGGATTTCTAACCTAATAAAATTCTTTAGACCCATCGGTTTAAAATTAACGTATTCATATTAATAATCTCATCCCGATTTTATAAATTTGGAAAAATTCCAATTAATAGGAAATAATCCAAATTATGAAAAGCAAATCTATCCTTCACCTGGATCTTGATACATTTTTTGTTTCGGTAGAGCGTCTGCTTAATTCTGAATTACAAAACAAACCGCTTTTGGTAGGAGGTACTGGAGATAGAGGTGTTGTAGCAGCCTGTAGTTATGAGACCCGCAAGTTTGGAGTACATTCGGGAATGGCGATGAAGGTGGCCAGGCAACTATGCCCGGAAGCTACTGTTATTAAAGGAAATGCGGGCACTTATACCAAACACTCCCATACGGTTACCGAAATTATAAAAAGTAAGGTGCCAAGTTTCGAAAAGGCCAGCGTAGACGAGTTTTATGCCGATCTAAGTGGGATGGATAAATTTTTCGGGATCAATAAGTTTGCCCACGAACTCAGGCAATGTATTATTAAAGAAAGCGGTTTGCCAATTTCTTTTGGTTTGTCTCAAAATAAAGTGGTTTCTAAGATCGCCACCGGGGAAGCGAAACCCAATGCCGAAATTATTATTCCGTTAGGAACTGAAAAGCATTTTTTAGCCCCTTTAAATGTCAATAAAATTCCGATGGTAGGAAATAAGACCTATCAAAAGTTGTTAAGCCTTGGGGTTCGCGAGATCAAAACCATCCAGGAAATGCCGGTAGAAATGCTGGAAAGCGTGTTGGGAAAAGCCGGTAGGACGATTTGGAAACGCGCCAATGGTTTGGATAATACGCCCATTATTCCGTATCACGAAAGAAAATCGATCTCTACCGAGCGTACCTTTGGCCGGGATACCATAGATATGGTAAGGCTTCACGCTACGCTGGCAGCCATGGCAGAGAGCCTGGCTTACCAGTTACGTCGCGGTAATAAGCTCACCAGTGTGGTAAGTGTGAAGATCCGGTATTCCGATTATCAAACCTACTCAAAACAAGCCCGAATTTCTTATACCAGCGCCGATCATATCCTTATCCCAAAGGTGCATGCGCTTTTTAAACAACTCTACAGCCGGCGGTTATTGATTCGCTTAATCGGAGTAAAATTTAGCGGACTTGTGGGCGGGAATTACCAGATCAACCTTTTTGATGATTCCCAGGAAATGCTCGATTTATATAACTCTATTGATAAAATAAGGGAACGCTTTGGGGAGCACAGCGTGATGCGCGCCGTTACCCTGGGCACCAAAACCATTGGCCGCATGGGCAATCCATTTAATGGGGAACCACCGGTAGTGCTGGCCCATAGAAAACAATAATGTATTATTTAAACGCTCATACCTGGTATTCTTTACGCTACGGAACATTTTCCGTAGAAAAGCTTTGCGCACTTGCACAATCCCATAAAGTGGAACACCTGGCAGTTACCGATATCAATAATACTTCGGCCTGTTTAAATTTTATAAAGATCGCTTCGCAATACGGCATTAAACCGCTGGTAGGCATCGACTTTAGAAATGGGGCCAGGCAACAATATGTAGGAATTGCCAAAAACAATGAAGGTTTCCGGCAGTTGAATGAACACCTTTCCCATCATCTTCATCTAAAAAAAATATTTAAACCCGAAGCTCCAGCTTTACCGGATTGTTTTATTATTTATCCTTTTGATAAGGTAGTCTCCAATAAAAAAACTGTTTTTTCAGAAAATGAATTTATAGGGATTTCAGAGGAAAGTCTTCGGAAGCTTAAATTCTCCAGCTACCTAAACTACAAGGATAAACTGGTTTTACTACAAACAGTTACTTTTAGGAATAAACGCGATTATAATGCCCACCGGCTATTACGGGCAATAGATAACAATACCCTGCTAAGTAAACTGCCGGTAAGTGAACAAGGAAGTTTTTCTGATCAAATGATGCTCCCGGAAGTTATTGCTGAAGCGTTTGAAGAGTATCCGTATATCCTGGAAAACACACAAAAATTGATACGTAACTGCGAGGTGAGTTTCCGCTTCGGAAAAACCCAAAACCGAAATTTACTGGTAGCAGGAGAGAACGCTGCAGCTGATGTCGTCCGATTAAAAAAATTATGTGATGAAAAGCTTGAAAAACGATACCCCAGTGCCAATAAAAAAGTTTTTGAGCGAATACATAAGGAGCTTAATGCCATTATAAAACTTGGGTTTGTCTCTTACTTTTTAATCAATTACGATATTATAACCTATGCAAGATTTCGAAAATTCCCCTTTATTGGACGAGGGAGTGGAGCCAATTCTATTGTTGCGTACATTCTGGGCATTACCAATGTAGACCCCATTGAACTGGATTTATATTTTGAACGTTTTATCAACGAAAGCCGAAGCTCACCTCCCGATTTTGATATCGATTTTTCCTGGAAGGACCGCAATGAGGTGACTGCCCATATTTTTAGCACCTATAAAAATACAGCGCTTATGGGAACCTATGTAACCTTTAAGCGTCGCGCAGTAGCACGGGAACTGGGGAAGGTTTTTGGTTTGCCAAAAGAGAATATTGATAAATTGTCGGCAGGGTTCTTCCATCTTGATCTGTTGGATAAAATGGAGAAGCTTGTTTTGAGGTATAGCGCCCTAATTGAAGGGTTTCCTAATTATTTAAGCGTGCACTCGGGCGGGATTTTGATTCTTAACGATAGTGTTTATAATTACGCTGCAACTTTTTTGCCCCCAAAAGGATTTGAAACTATCCAGATTGATATGAATATTGCGGAGGAAGTTGGTATCCATAAATTCGATATCCTTGCGCAGCGTGGTCTTTCAAAAATTACCGATGCCATAGAAATTATAAAGGAAAATCAGCCCGATGCCTATATAGAACCTATAGAAAATATCGCTGTTTTCAAAGAAGATCCTGAAATCAATAATTTATTAAAAACCGGTAATTGTATGGGGGTTTTTTATGTGGAATCCCCGGCCATGCGTGGCCTGCTTACCAAGCTACAAACCGATAATTATTTGAACCTGGTAGCGGCAAGTTCAATTATCAGGCCCGGTATTTCCAGTGGGGGAATGAAAGAAGAGTACATAAAACGCCATCGGGACCCTGAACGAAGAAAACAAGGCCATCCTGTTATGTTGGAAATTATGGACGACACCTACGGGATTATGGTTTACCAGGAAGATGTGATGAAAGTAGCACATAAATTTGCCGGACTTAGTTTTGAAGATGCCGATGTCTTGCGGCGAGGGATGAGCGGGAAGAAAACTTCAAAAGGGCAAATGGAGTTAATTCAGGCTAAATTCAGGAGTAACTGCAGGGAAAAAGGTTATTCCGAAGATATCATTAGTGAAGTTTGGGAGCAAATCTCATCTTTTGCAGGTTATGCATTTCCCAAGGGACATTCAGCGTCTTATGCCATTGAGAGTTATCAGAGCTTATATTTAAAAAAGTATTTTCCTCTTGAGTTTATGGTAGCTGCGCTTAATAATGGCGGTGGATTCTATAATGTAGAAACCTATATTCAGGAAATTAGAAAATGTGGGGGCAGTGTATATGCACCTTGTATTAATAAAAGTGATCATCCTACTTCAATTTACGGAAAAGATATTTACCTGGGTTTAGGTTATATCAAAGAACTGGAAACTCAAACGGTAAAGAAAATCCTGGAAAACCGGCAGTTTTTTGGACAATTTACCTCTCTTGATGATTTTATAGACCGGGTTAATATTTCTATTGAACAGCTAAGTATTTTACTGAAGATAAACGCCTTTAGGTTTACGGGATTGGATAAACATCATTTATTATGGAAAGCTCATTTTAAACTAAATGCCTCCAAAGCCTCCACCCAACAGGAACGCCTTTTTAATACGCCTCATAAAGATTTTGAATTACCGGAGTTTGAATATTCACATCGTATAGAAGCCTTCGATCAAATGGAGCTCCTGGGGTTTCCGCTTTATTCCCATTTCAAATTGCTTAGATATGCTATGGAAGATTCGGTAAAGGCAAAGGACTTAAGCAATTATGTAGGTAGGGAGATAATAATTTATGGTGACCTAATAACCGCTAAGAAAACCGGCACTTCCAATGGGAAGTATATGTATTTCGGAACTTTCTTTGATTCCGAAGCAACTATCTTCGATACCGTCCAATTTTCGGCTATTGCAGAGAAATATCCCCTTAGGAGCAAAGGAATTTATAAATGCTACGGAAAGGTGAACAATGAATTAGATTATATTTCTATTCGTATAAATAAACTAGTGAGGCAGGAAACTCTTGGTGACCCAAGGTTGTTGAATGGTTCGAAATAGTCTCTGAACAATTTAACGGGCAAATTTAGGGAGAACGTCATTGTCTTTAAAAACCCATTACTTTATTGATAATACAACTCTATATTTTCATTATTATTTACAATTTAATGAATAATAGAACTAAATCTAATTTTTAGCATGTTGTTTTCCTTATACAGGCAGAAAGCATAGAACTTAGCTTAGCGTGCTTTTCCAAAAAATTAATTCTTTTAAAAAATTCTACATTTTTTATTTACAGGCTACCTTTTTTTGATGTTAATTCCTTGAAAAATCGTAAATTAAAGTATAATTCAAGCCAGAAAATATTAAATAATCACTTCGTTCCTGGAGGAAAAACCTTGTATAAAATGAAAAAAAGAATAATTACGTTAATAGATTTTTCCTCATACTCTGAGAACTTACTGAACTTTACAGAAACCCTGGCCGATATTACAAAGGCCGATATTTTATTGATCCACCAGGTAGCCGGAATAGTCCCTGCTCTTTCTGATGATAACAGCCGAAAAGAGATCATTGAAATTGAATTAAGTGAAGCCCTTAAGAGATTAAAAGAGCTGGCGAGGGAAAAAATTTCAGCACAAAAAAATATAAAATACCTGGTTACTCAAAAACCACTTATTTTGCTCTTACCTGAACTTGGAAGTTATGATTCTGACGATGTAGTGCTTGCCGGCCTTAAAGGAACCGGAATCTTAAAAAAGATCTTTCTAGGCAGTACCATTTCAAAGATAATTGACGATTTAAACCTTGTTACCATTGCAGTTCCATTAAAGACAAAAGATTTAAAACCAGAAAAATTGATCGTAGGAATAAATTACAGATATCCTATAAATAGATCGGGACTGGATCACCTTTTAAGAACGCTGGAAGGAAGTGTACTGGAACTCGAATTCATCTCGGTTATAACTCCGGATGATAAGGAAAATGACACCATAAAATACATTAGGCAGCTTAGTGAAGATTATCGCGTAAAGGTGCCTAATACAAATTATAAGATCTTTTCCGGAAAAAATGCCTTTGAAGAAATAAAGAATTATATGCCAAGGGATAATAAAACTTTTCTTGTGTTACAAAAAGGGTCTCGTAGCCTCAAAGATCAGGTTTTTAGAAAATTTGTAGTAAATGATCTCATTTATCACGGTGCAGTTCCTTTAATTATACTCCCGTGATGCCCTGGTCTTCGATACTTTTAGAAAATCCATTTTTTGAGATAGCACTCATCCTTTTTTTGGCGGCTGTTTTAGGAGCCCTGGGGCAATTCCTGCGACAGCCACTTATTGTAATGTTTATTGCTCTTGGAATAATTGTGGGACCTTCTGTTCTGGATATCGTGAAATCTACAGAATATATTCACCTGCTTGCAGAGATAGGGATTGCCATTTTATTATTTATAGTAGGGTTGAACCTTGATCTACGCATCATAAAATCTGTTGGGAAGATTGCACTATTGACTGGCTTGGGCCAGGTGTTTTTCACCTCCTTAATAGGATATTTTATCGCTATTAGCCTGGGGTTTTCCAATTTACATAGCTTCTATATCGCCGTGGGACTCACATTTTCAAGTACCATTATTATTATAAAATTACTCAGTGACAAAAAAGAGATCGATTCTTTACACGGCCAAATTGCGATTGGGTTTCTTATTGTTCAGGACATTGTGGTCATCCTGGTAATGATCGTTCTCTCTGCCCTTGGCCAAAACTCCGATGCTTCTCTGGCTTATGCTATTGTTAAAACTTTGCTGGCCGGAGGAATTCTCTTTTCCATTACCCTTATCGCCATGAAATGGGTAATTCCCAGCCTGAGTTTTTTTCTTGCAAAATCCCAGGAAATGTTGATCCTGTTTGCCATTGCCTGGGCTGTTACACTTGCAGCAGCCGGTGAATTAATGGGGTTTAGCGGAGAAGTTGGAGCCTTTCTCGCCGGGGTTAGCTTGGCATCCTCACAATTCAAAGAGGCTATAAGTGGCCGGCTTATAAGTTTAAGAGATTTTATGCTCATATTCTTTTTCGTAAATCTTGGAGCAAACCTGGACCTATCTATAATCGGGAGCCAGGTTACTCCTGCCCTGCTGTTCTCAGCCTTTGTATTAATTGGGAATCCCATTATTGTTTTGATCATAATGGGCGTTATGGGGTATAGAAAGAGAACGGCATTTCTGGCAGGTTTAACCGTTGCCCAAATAAGTGAGTTCTCCCTTATTTTTGCCGGTTTAGGACTTAGCATTGGCCATATCAATGATGAAATTCTGGCCTTGATTACCCTGGTAGGCTTAATTACTATAGGACTTTCCACGTACCTTATTCTTTATTCCCACCAAATCTATAAAGTTATTGCTCCTGTCCTGGGTATTTTTGAAAAGAAGAACCCAAATAAGGAAATTGAAATGAATACTTTGAACTCAAATCGATATGAACTTATAATTTTTGGCCTGGGAAGATTTGGAGGAAAACTCGCTAAATTACTGGAGGAACACACTCAAGTAAGATTCCTGGGTGTAGATTTTGACCCAACGGTTGTCAAGAATTTTCAGAAAAAAAACTCAAGCATTGTATATGGAGACATTGAGGACCCAGAACTCCTGGAGCGTGTTCCATTTCAAAATGTCGAAAATGTGATAAGTACCGTTTCCGATATCGATCATTCTATGTACCTCATTAAAACACTTAAAGGAATGGGGTATAAAGGTAAAATATATCTTACCGCAATTCACGAAAAAGATTTTAAGGCTTTAAACGAACTGGGAGCTTATCGGGTTTTATTACCCCATCAAATGGCTGCAGAAAACTTTTATAATTCCTTTTTATCTGAAAATAGGGGAACAGGTTTGGAAGTTAAAAATATAACCAACCATTGAGATAAGCTGGTATACATAGAATACAAAACATAATTCACTAAAACTTCAGCAGTGATAGAGTTCTTATATAAAGAAATATTGAAACCCGTCTTGTTCCAATTAGATCTTCAAGGGATACCCAATCTCATTGTTTCTGGAAATCTTATCAAATTCCTAAATCCTCTGCGCCATTAAATTTTCCTCCGATTTTTTTCAGCTACATCCTCGATCGAAGTATTCAAAAATGATACACTTTTCAATTGTAAAAAACAAAAAAACCGCTACACCAAAGGTGCAACGGCATAAAAAGTAACTGCTTAAGAAAGCACCTTAAACCGGAATAGCCTTTGCCGCTTCTTCCCGCTTCCAGTTCCTGTGTTGTGCGATAGCATTAATGAATACTGAGGCATCTTTATTAATACAAATAGCTTCATCATCTTTAAAATCCAGGGCATAAGTTACATCAAGCAACTCTTCTCCTTCAGAATCGGCTGCGATTGCCTTACAGTGTTTTAGCGCCTCATTGATGAATTTCTTAGCCTTGGCTTCCTTTTTTAATGCTTCCACGCTTTGCTTACCTCCGGGAATATAAATCGCATCAAAAAGAACACTCTCGGTAGTCATCAAGGAATGCTTAACCGGGTGTTTATCTCCTTTATCGCAATTCACTTCACCTCCATGAGTAGCTATTATTTGAACCATGGCTCCCTTAGCCTCAAGCGCTTTTTTTATTTTATTGTAATCACTTTCTTTAAAACCATCGCTTACAAGTACAGCGATTTTTCTTGTGGCTATACTATCAGATTTTATATGGGTTTGGCTTAATGCAGCAGACTTGTCAAGGTAAATTTTCTTTTTACCAGGCTGATGTTTTTTGACATCCGCATCGGCACCTATTGCCTGATTAATGGGTTCATCGATCTTTTTCGGAATTTCTAATCCCAGATTTTTTGAAACCTTTTTAGCCAGACTTTCATCTATTTGATTGATCAACCAAAGCATACGCTGCTTAATATGAGCATAGGTACATTTTCCCAGCTCAAAAGAATAGGCTTCGGCAACGTGATTTTGTTCGGGCTTAGTTAAGCTGCGATAGAAAAGTGCAGGCTGAGAAAAATGATCGCTAAAGCTTTCACTTCGTTCACGAACCTTTTTGCCATCGATCCTTTCCTCGTAACTGGTAAATCCACCTTCGGCCATTTTTGCCAGGTGCGGACAACCACCTCCTATGGAATTGGGGAAATAAGCGGTTTTTCCTTTATTTACAGTCATTCTCATTTGAGCGTCCCGTTGATTGTTGTTCACCTCATTAATCGGTCGGTTTATTGGAATTTCATTAAAATTTGGACTTCCCAATCTCGAGAGTTGGGTGTCTGTATATGAAAATAACCGTCCCTGCAATAGGGGGTCGTTGGTAAAATCTATTCCAGGTACAATGTGGCCCGGGTGAAAAGCAACCTGTTCTGTTTCTGCAAAGAAATTATCGGGATTGCGGTTTAAGGTCATTTTCCCAACAATTTTTACCGGTACCATTTCTTCAGGAATCAATTTGGTGGGATCCAGAAGGTCAAAGTCAAATTTATGTTCGTCTTCTTCCGGTACTACCTGAAACCCTAATTCCCATTCCGGATAATGTCCTTCCTCAATAGCATCCCAGAGATCTCTTCTATGAAAATCGGCATCGGCTCCATGAATTTTTACAGCCTCATCCCAGGTAATAGATTTCACTCCTAATTTTGGTTTCCAGTGGAATTTTACAAAATTTGATTTGCCCTGCTGGTTGATTAACCTGAAGGTATGAATTCCAAAGCCTTCCATCATTCTAAAACTTCGTGGAATTCCCCGGTCGCTCATTACCCATATTTGGTTGTGCAAAGTCTCGGTGGCATGAGAAATAAAATCATAAAATGTATCATGTGCCGATGCAGCCTGAGGAATTTCCCTATCCGGTTCCGGTTTTACAGAATGGATAAGGTCTGGAAATTTGATAGCATCTTGTATAAAGAAAATTGGCATGTTGTTCCCTACCAGGTCAAATACTCCTTCTTCTGTATAAAATTTAGTTGAAAATCCGCGTACATCCCTTGCTAAATCTGCAGAACCTTTGGAACCGGCCACCGTAGAAAATCGAACAAACACCGGGGTTTTTCTTGAGGTATCGGTAAAAATTCCTGCTTTCGTAATGGCTTCCTGACTTTCATAAAGTTCAAAAAAACCGTGGGCTCCACTTCCGCGGGCGTGAACAATTCGCTCCGGAATTCGTTCATGATCAAAATGGAAAATTTTTTCCCTGAGGATAAAATCTTCCAATAAAGTGGCACCGCGTTCCCCTGCTTTTAATGAATTATTGGTATCATTGACCTTTAATCCCTGATTGGTAGTTAAGATTTTTCCTTCGGGATTTGAGGTATTTTTAGCCATTTCTTCTTTTTTTTTAGAGGCTGGCTGCTTCTTTCCTTTATTTTTCATAATAATTATAATTTGATAGTTAATACCCTACAAATTATAAAAACAACCTATTTTTCTGTTGAAATTAAATGTTAAACATAACTGTATTTCTTCCCAAAGTTTGATTTTTCAGCGATGAAAAACTTTTTCTTTCTTTATTAAAAAGTACCAGGATCTAAAAATAAGTAGGTATGTGTTTCTATTTACTTGTCCTATCAACCATCCTTCAAAAAAGAATTTGAGTACATAGCATCTTTATTTTATGCAAAAAAAAGGTTTGAGTAGGAATATAATCAGGCAAAAGGAATACCTGAATTATTTGAATGAAAGCATACCGAAGCGTATTCCCGGTTTTAAACTAAATGCTTTTTGTTTCGCTATCAGGATTTTTTATCGGGTGCTTTTTTACTGAATAGATACCCAAAAGGATATAAGGCAGGAACGTTCAAAGAGATTATGGTAATAATGGCCATAACCGGTATAGCCAGAATCATTCCTATAACACCCCAAGTTGCACCTCCTAATATTACCACCAAAATAACGAAAAAGGGATGCAGATCTACCTTGTCACCAATTACGAATGGCTGAAGCACATAGTTCTCAAGCATCTGTGCTACACTAAATGTGATTATGATCCCTATTAATACCGAAGTTTCCCCGGTAGTAAGATAACCTAAAACCAATGCAAGAGAGAAACCAATTATGTTTCCTACCACAGGAATTAGAGTTAGGAAGGCTGCAATCATACTTACTAGTATAAAATTATCGATACCTGTTATACCTAACCCAATGGAATAAACTATGGCAAGAAAAAGCATTAAAAGCGATGTTCCTACCAAATATTCCTGAACTACATTTCCGGATTTATTTACAACTTTTTGGATCTCCTTTTTCTTTTCATCAGCGAAAAGCAAGACTATAAATTTCTTTAATTTCGTTCTATAATTAAGCAGAAAAAAAATATATATAAACACCAGTAAATAGGTTCCAAGAAAGCCAAATGTCTGACTGAAAAACCCTAAAGCTTTTGCTTTGTTGTTGGATACTGCTCCTACAATAGCAGACTCCCCGCCCTCCTCCGAAATTTTCAGATCTTCTTTTGTTAAAGGGGTTTGTTCCATTACAAAAGATTTTAGTTGCTCCACTTTAGGCTTCATAGTTTCCTGGATTTCCGGCCAATCGTCTACAAAACTCTTTGCCTGAAATGAAATAAGCCACATAAAAGCGAGGGATAGTAAAAAGATGAAAAATGTAGACAGAAAAGAGGTAATTCCTCTTCCTATTCCAATTTTTTCCATTTTCCGGGAAATAGGAAGTACAACTAGAGAAAGTATTATTCCTGTTAATAACGGAGCCAGGAAACCCTTTGCTTCAACCAGACCTGTAAATAGAAAATATGCCCCTACAAACACCAGGGTGGAATAAAACAGAATTTTTTTACCTTGTGACATTTAAATGAATTTGAATTAAGCAAATTATCAATTTAACCGGGATGCTTTATTTTGGTTCGTATCTCTATTATCTTCAAACGATTTGTAAATGTAAAACTTTAAAAACTTTATAGTATCCTAAAACTCAAAATGAAGTTTTTTAAAGCGTTGGATTTCAAATGAACTTATGCCAGTGAAAGCTGCAGAGCCAGCTTCAAAATTTACCTTAAAGACCAGGTAAAACGTCACAAAATTTGAAAAATACCAGGCCTTAAAAAAGTTGCTCATCCTATTTCAGCAAAATTATTCTGCTCTTTTTTTGTTAAAATAGTACTAAAAAATTTAATCGATTTAGAGAAAAATATGCACGCTTATGTTAGGCATAAACATTTTAATATAAGGTTTTTAAAATGAAGTCTGCTTCTCCATTAATTAGATTTACGTGTTAATTTATTGGCTGTTTTAAGTCTTTTATAGCCTATTGAAATGAGTCACAGAAAATTTTGGACTTAAACTTGTATCCTTCCAGGGCAACCAATTAAAACCAAGGTATGAAAGCAGTTAAAAAATATTTGGAAACAAGGGATTTGAATCCCCCGTTTTCCAACAGCCGTGATATATTTTTTTTTAAAAGTATATTTGCTTTGTTTCACATTTTACTTTTTGGCGGATTGGCTGGTGTTCTTATCTACTTTCTTTTTTAAAATGTTAAATAGCGTATTGACCGCTCAGGACCAGTCTTCATTCCTTCGCGAATTTTAAGAAATCAACTGTTTGTCGCGATGGCCTTAAGAATATTTTTAACCGTTGTTTGGGTACCTTCGTCAAGATCTTTTATATAATACAAAAAGTTTTCCACCTCCATTTGGCGATGCAGGGTATTTTCAGATATAAAATTTGCATCCTTATCTTTAAATAATGGTTTATCTACCTCTTTTTCAAAGATCAGTATAATATTTTTATGTCTTGGATCTTCCTTGATCACTTTAAAAAGATCCGTGATCCTAATTTTCTCACCTTCTATTACTTCAAAGAAATTACCGCTGGTATAAATAAGCAAACCGTTTACCCCATGTTTATTATTTCTGATTTGAGTTTCTTCCAAAATATTCACAACTTCATCCTGATGGAGTTCTCTAATTGCAGTACTAACATAGCTTATCACAAATCGCATAACTCCTGTTTTATCTAATAATTTCCAAGATAATTTATTTAATTAGTATTCTTTGAAATATTTATAAAATCTCCAAATATTAATGAAAATATAACATTAATTTTAATCAGTTAGCATGAAGTAAGCTCACAACCCAGCACTATCCGGAATCTCATGTAAATACCGCCCGAATAGAATCAGAATTTCATTTCTTAAATTTATCTTAAAAATCTTACAGAATCCCACTACAAAACCAGCAAGCCATGTTCTTTTAAAACCTTTATAGGTTTTGAGAACCAAAACAGTTCAAAATCTTCAAACCGGGTTTCAAAATCTGTTTTGAGTTGCGAAAATGTGACTTGTTTTTCCTGATGTGGGGTTATCATTTCCAGCATATGCAACAACCAATCGCCTGTTTCCTTTTCCAGAGTGATATGAAAGCTTTGTCTCGTATCGTGAAAAGTCATGTGGAGCTGATGACGGGTAACGCCTCTTTTGGTCTTAAGCTGTTCCTCAACCAAAGGCATTCCACCCAGCCACAGGATTTTTGCAGTGGGTTGGATGTTAAAATTAGGTTCGAATTGCAAAAAGTCCTGAATGAGATCGGTTTTAATCCTTGTCTTCGGAATTTTAAAATCAAACCATTCCTGAAGTGGCCTTTCAAAACCAATCCCGTGCATGAAATTAAAAAGGGATTTCTTTAATCCGTAGCTAAACTGAGAGTGATCAATTCCCGTTTGATCTTCAAAATCCACATCGTTATTTGCAAATGTAATGTCTTTGTAATGTGGCGTGATGCCATATTCTGAAGGATTTAAACCCACAGGGCTGTGTGCGGTAAGGGCAAACTGATGCCAAAACCCGGATTGTAAAACGCCGGCTTCAAAAAGTTGGCGCACCATTTCCAGACTGTCCACAGTTTCCTGAACCGTTTGCGTTGGATACCCATACATTAAATAAGAATGCACCATAATGTTGGCTTCGGTCAAATTTCGGGTGACCTGTGCCACCTGCTCCACTGTAACGCCTTTGTCTATCAATTTCAGTAGCCGGTCTGATGCTACTTCAAGTCCGCCGGAAATAGCGATACATCCTGAAGCTTTCAGCAACATACAAAGATCGCGGGTAAAGTTCTTTTCGAATCGAATGTTGGCCCACCAGGTAACCGTAATTTTTCGCTTGATAATTTCAAGAGCTACCGCTTTCATAAGCGCGGGAGGTGCTGCTTCATCCACAAAATGAAATCCATTCTCTCCGGTTTGTGCGATCAATTGCTCCATGCGGTCCACCAGTAATTTCGCGGCTACAGGCTGGTATATTTTTATATAATCCAGGGAAATATCACAGAAGGTACATTTTCCCCAATAACAACCATGAGCCATCGTGAGTTTATTCCAACGACCATCACTCCAAAGACTGTGCATAGGGTTAGCAATTTCTATAACCGATATATATTCTTTGAGGAACAAATCAGAATAATCGGGAGTGCCCACCGCAGCCTGTTTATAGTCTGCTCTCGCTGAAGTATTGTTATAGGTAACTTCTCCGTTCTCCATCAAGAAAGTTCTTTTGAACAGCCTGTACTCCGGATTTTTCGGAGTTGGATCCAGCACATTAGACAATACTAATTCTATGGGTAACTCTCCATCATCGAGGGTGATAAAATCAAAGAATTCAAAAACCCTAATATCTGAAACCGAGCGCAGTTCGGTGTTTGGAAATCCGCCACCCATGGCGATCCTTATTCCGGGATAGTTGGCTTTTATATATTGGGCACAGCGAAAAGCGCTGTATAAGTTCCCTGGAAAAGGCACCGAAACACATACCAATTTGGGTTGTATCAACTTTAACCTGGTATCCAGTATTTTTAAAGTAATCTCATCTATAAAAGTTATAGGCAGTTGTAATTGAGTATAGATCTCGTCAAAGGAATTGGCGCTTTGCCCCAGGCGTTCTGCATAGCGGCTAAACCCAAAATTATCGTCTATACATTCAATAATAAAATCGGACAAATCTTCCAGGTATAGCGTGGCAATATGCTTCGCCTTATCCTGCATTCCCATAGAGCCAAATGCCCAGTCCATATCATCAAGTTGCTCAAACCGGGAGGCACGAGGCAAAAAATTATCGGTACAAATTTGCCTGGCAAAGGTAGGATTTTTGCCCTGTAAAAACCGGATCACTTCATCCAGAGGTTGCAGGTAGCGTTCCTTTAGCGCATAAATACGCTCACAATTCCCGGAAACAATAACATCCTTTTCAAAAGCAATATCAAACAATCTCGTGAAGTTTTTTTTAGAAAAAAGCTCCAGAATAACTTCAATACCCAAATCCATTTGAAAGGCATCAATATCCTTTGTCTTCAAAAAGCCTTTTAGATAGGCCGTTGCAGGGTACGGAGTATTTAATTGAGTAAAAGGTGGCGTAAGGAGTAATATATCTTTCAAAATTGCAGCTTAAAAATCAACTACCTTGGGGCAAGCCCGCCCGAACTGTACGGGCAGACCCACCAGGTATGGATTGGAATATTATTTTTTCATTCGAGCCATCCCGAGCTACCGGAATGGGGAACCTGCCCGACGGTCAAACGGGTTAAACCCATTTGTGGGATTAAATGCTTACAAAGGTAGTTTATTGTTCGCTGTTTAGTATTTCCCGAACGGCTTGTTTATATGCGATCGCATTATTGGCCTTTTTGATCTTCTTAAAAGTTTTTTGTGGATGGGAAAAAGAATGGGAAAAATAATCCCAAAAGCCCTGCATTTTCATTTTGATAGGTGTTGGTCCGGATAAGGCTGCATCGTACTGTTCGTATATAGTATCATGAAACTCACGGAATAATTCCCATCTGTTTTTGGGATATTCGGTGGTATTATTTTTTATCATTCCGGGTAAAAAAGGATCGGCAATAAGCCCTCTTCCAATCATCCAGTGGTCAATCCCGGTAAAACGCTCCTGCAGGCTTTTAAATGCAGCTACCGATGTGATATCACCATTGTAATACAACTTATGTTTTGTGTGCTCAATACAACGTTGAAAAGCTTCCAGATCTACTCCTCCCTTATAAAGCTGTTTTCCTATGCGGGCGTGAATGGCAATATTTTTAAGGGGATATTTGTCCAAAACCGGGAATGCATTAAGAATCTCTTCACTATTTTCATAACCCATTCTCATTTTCATAGATACCACAATGTTTGTTTCTGAATGTACCCTCTCCAGAATATGATCAATTTTTGCGGGATCACAAATAAGTCCGGAACCCATACCACGCTTTGTAACCATAGGATATGGACAACCTAAATTCCAATTAAGCTCTTTGTAACCATACTGTTGAACATACTTTGCAACAAACAAAAATTCATCTGCGTCGTTTGTAATAACCTGTGGAATTAACTCCGGGGTGGTATTATTTTCAGGCAGGATATCACGTTGGTAAGAGTTTTTAACAACAAGTTTTCCATCCAACCGGATGTAAGGCGCATAGAAAGTGTCTATACCTCCAAAGTAGTGATTAAAAGCATTCCGAAATCTAAAATCTGTAAATCCCTGTAGTGGGGAGGAGAGAAGTGTAAAACTCATAGTACCGTAATTACGACAAAGATAGTAGAAAAGCTTAATCCGTAAGGCATTGAATTTGGCCTGAATTTAATTTTATGGGCTGTTCTTATCGGTAGTTGATTTAGCTGCTATAGTGTATAAATTACTTTTTGAATTTACCTCTTATTTTTAACTGATACAGCTTATTGCCTAAAGCCAGTGCTAATAAAATCATTAGATATCCCCAATGTATAAGTTTTGGAGGGCTAATTCTTTTAAAGAATCGCTTACCTTTTTTATTAGAATTTTCTTGTTGTAGGTGTTGGTTTTGAATCCGCGCTAGTTCTTCCTTTTTAATAAATGCCTCTACCCCTTCCTTTTTCCCCTGAATTCCTTTTTCGGTTAGAAAAACCTTTTCATCCTTTAGTACCACCAAGCCATATTTCACCAATCTATTAAATTTGGGAAATAAATCCTCTTCAGAAAGTATTTTATCGGCATCCCCCTTTTCAATGAGGTCAATTAATTTATCCATTATGTTGTATTTCTGGCATTCAAATAAGCTTTCTTAGTTAATAATCCAAAACATCATCTATCCCAGGGTGGTATAAATTGAATGCCAAGAAGAAATTTAATTTTCGATGAAATCCGCCATTACAGGTCGGGTGCGCATTGAATTATTAAGTCTCATGCTGGCAATAAATTTTCTGACGATGCAAGAAAATTTAAAAGATGAAATCCGAGATTTTTAGTACATTGGTTCGTCGCAAAAGTTTAAGAAAACCAAAAGTAACATACTAATCTTTATAAATTGGCAAAAACATCAAAAGAATAACCCTCTGAAAATTATTGACTTTTCATTTACTAGTTAATAATTTTATAAAAATATTACTAAATCAAATAACTGGAATTAAACTTAGGGTCAATTGATTCAGGATTGAGGATATATCTAAAAAAAGCATCTCAAAATTGTATTAAGGCTTTTTTTATGATTAGTAGTAATAGAATAACAAAAAGTGAATTTTAACACTATATTTGGATAAATTTAAATGAAATTAACATTTCCGAATATATGCCCAAATCCTTAACTCTCCTACGTTACATTTTATTCTTCCTATTCTCTTTTTGTTATATTATGACCATTGTTTGCCTGAGCTTTTCTGATTCTTACTCCAACTTTTACTCTTATTTCTTTATTTCCGGTTCTGTGTTTTTACTGCTGTTAATCCTATCCTTCGGAGTTCAATACATCAATATTAAAAACAGGAAAAAACAATCTTAAGAAAATCTCCCAGAGGTCCGGTCTATTTCAGAAGCAAGGCAAAAGTAGATACATTGAAATGATTATCTGGCTTACGCACTTATAAAAACTTCTTTATAAACTTGAAATATTTGAAAGGGGCATATTTAAAAGGTATATCCATCCAGGTAGGCGAGTTTAAAACGGCTCTTTGATTGCTGAATGCGAGAAAACTCTCCTTTCCATGGTACCTCCCAAAACCAGAATTCCCAACGCCCCCAAAAGGAAGGTGATGGTTAGCAATATGCATTAGGGTATCATTAATGCAAACTCCTCCGGAGCTGGTTTTTCTTATAACCTCTTCAGCCGGTTTACTTTTCCCGAAATAATAGAGCGCTAGGGGTTTTTCACCGGAATTTATAAAAGAGATCGCCTCCTTTAAATTTGTATACGTGATCACCGGCAATATTGGGCCAAATATTTCCTGTTGCATCAGGGAATCCGTCTCTGGTGAGGTCATATCCACAATTGTTGGATGAAGAAACAATTCTTCCCTGCTAGAAGTACCGCTGTACCGGATATTTCCTTTGCTTTTGTCCAATAAATCCACTAACGAATCATAAGCTTCTTGATGAACGATCCTGGCATAGTATTTACTTTTCTGTAGATCTTTACCGTACATTTCTTCAAGATAAACCGGGATTTTTTGAATTAATTCCTCTTTTACTGAATGATGAACGAGCAGGTAATCTGGAGCTATACAGGTTTGACCGGAATTGATGGTTTTCCCCCAGGCAATGCGTTTTGCCGCAAGATCTATATCTGCATTCTCATCTACAATCCCGGGACTCTTACCTCCCAGCTCGAGGATAACAGGAGTGATATTTTCGGCTGCAGCTTTCATCACTATTTTTCCAACTTTTGTGCTTCCTGTAAAAAAGATTTTATCAAAATGTTGTTTTAGCAGGTACTCCCCTATCTCCTGATCTCCCTGAACCAATGCGATATAATTTTCATCAAAGGTTGTATGTATCATTTCATCCATGACCGCTGCAATATGTACTGTAGATTCTGAAGGTTTCAAAATGGCACAACAACCTGCAGCTATTGCTCCAACAAGGGGATTCATCATAAGTTGAAAAGGATAATTCCAGGGCGCTATAATAAGCACTACTCCCAAAGGTTCATAATAAATCCTGCCGGTAGATGGAAAAAGATATACAGGATTTGGCACTTTTTGGGGTTTCACCCACTTTTTTAAATTCTTTATATGGAAATCTATTTCCTGGGTAAGGATGCTGATTTCAGTGAGGTAAGCTTCTTCTCCAGATTTGTGAAGATCCTTCCAGAGTGCTTCTAAGATTCGTTCTTCGTATTGACTTACCGCCGATTTTAATTTTTTAAGCATATCAATCCGGAAATCCAAACTTTTAGTTTGATGGGATGCCTGAAATGCTTTTTGAGCTTTATGAATATTTTCAATTTTGTTTTTCGAAATTTCTGCCATATAACTGTTTTTTGTAGAATAAGCTGCTCCAGCCTACAAGGTATATAAAATAGCTGGAGAATGATAAAGGCTCTATGCAATCCAATGCATCCGGGCAAGCTCACAAGGTTTGTAAAAGAGAGAAGTCTTCAGAATTTCGATGAAATCCGGAAGGGTACGAGCCGGTATTAGTGGGTTCAAAAATTAGTTTTTTCTGCCTTCAAAATGGTCCATAGTTTTATACATCCCAAGAACCTTTCCTACAAACCAATCAAAGAACCATACCGGAAATAGTCCCTGGCTTAGCCTAACAATTCTCATGCTCCAGGGCATTGTTAGAAAAATGTGGTTTCGCTCGATAGCCCTTATCACTTTTATGGCAACTTTTTCAGGCTTTAAAATTGGGACTAAAGAACGCACTCCAGAAAACATTCCTGTGTCGATATAATATGGATTGACGGTGGTAACATTTATATGCTTTTTAAGTTGTTTCATCTCCAGTCTAAGACTATCGGACCATCCAATAAGCGCCCATTTGCTTGCCGCATACACGGACATTTTCGGATTGGAAATCAATCCTGCAGAGGAAGCAATATTACATATGTGACCTGAGTTACGCCCCATCATTTGCGGCAAAAACTCACGGGTTACATACATAGGAGCCATCGCATTAATATTGATGGTTCTTTCTATTTCCGGAATTGAGTGTTCGTGAAAATATTTCCCTACCACAATGCCCGCATTATTGATTAATACATCCACTTCACCCTGTTCTTTTTTAATAAGAGAAGCGGCTCTTGCTACCTCTTCAGGATTAGAAACATCTACCCGGTAACCGGATACTTTACCCAATTTAGAAAATTCAGAGATGGTTGTTTCAAGGTTTGCAGCATTGATGTCAAAAATTATCAGGTTGCTTCCTTTCCCAAGCACCAGCTTTCCCATAAGTTTACCTATGCCTGATCCTCCCCCGGTAATCAAAACCGTTTTACCCTTAATATTTTTCATTTCTTTCCAATTATAGTAGAATGACACTAAAAATAGGAAAGTTAAGAAGCCTGGGCAACAACAAGTCTCCAATTATAAATGCTGGGTATTGAGTTCCGATTTTTTTTTGAAGCAATGTTATTCCTGCCTCCCAAATTATAAGTTGTGGGAAAGCTTCCCTTTTAGCGGTTTAATTGATAAAACTGAAAGAGCTCCTCAACGGAAAAAATCCAGTGCTACACCAAATATTGCAAATAAAACGGCAATAAAAATAAACGCGAGAACAAGAAGAACAAAAATCTTCCCTAAAAAATTAAACCCTTCTGTAGTGATCTTGTAATTTTCGATAAAGAAATTCAGTGTTTTCATAATAATTGTTTTTGCGTTGCTACCCGGCTAAACACGGAAAATAAAAAAATTCCGAACCAGGCACCAACCGGTTATATACCGAAAATTAAAAACTGAAATGGATAAACTGAAGACTTAGGGCAAAGGCTGAAAGAAGCATTCAAACCGATTTAAAAACCCTAATTTTTTTTAGTGTAATTTTATTACCATCCCTTTTACTGAATTTAATTTCCGTAGAATAATTTAAATCACTTTTCAGCTTTTTGCAAGTAGGGATTTCCGGTATTATTAATCATGAATAACCTTAAGTTACTAATCTAGCTAGCCCTTTTTTATTTGTTCGTATTCTAGGGACTAAAATCCGGAAATAAAGTACTAACTTTCATTTATGAACAAACATTATAACATCATAATTGCCGGAGCCGGCGGTATAGCAGAAGCTGCAGGCTTATTGCTTATGGAATGGAGCAAAGTTCCTCCTTCCCTGTTTATTGGAAACCGAACACTTTCAAAAGCGCAAAGGCTTGCTCTCTGGATTGAGAACGGCACGGAAAAAGAATGTTCTGTTAAAGCATTTCATCTTCAGGAAGAAGGAATTTCAGAAGAAATGAAAACGATCCTGAGCAAAGGAGACATTATCCTGGACTGCCTTCCGGGAAGTCTCGCTCCAAAAATCGCCCGTCTTGCAAAAGAGTATCGATTGCATTACGCCAACCTAACCGAATATGTTGCAGAAACCGATGAAATAATCGAATTGGCAAAGAATAGCAAAACAGGCTTTGTTCTTCAATCCGGAATAGCTCCCGGCTATATCAATATCCTTGCAAATGGACTTTTTCAACAATTCTGCGAGGATTTTAAAATTGATAAAGTAGATACACTGGAATTTAAAGTTGGTGCACTTACCCGTCACGTGGTTGCTCCGCATTATTATGGATTTACCTGGAGCACTGTGGGCGTGGCTACAGAATATTTGAAAGAGGCTTTGGTATTGCGGGATTTCAAAAAAACGGCATTGCCTGCCTTGTCTGAAAGAGCCCGGATTATTATAGAAGGAATAACCTATGAAGAGGACCTTACTTCCGGTGGAGCTGCAGATCTTCCTGATGCCCTGGCAGGAAAAGTTCGTTCCCTGGACTACAAAACCCTGCGGTATCCGGGTCATTATTCCTGGGTGGAAAAACAGATTTCTGCCATCAAAAATTCGGATAAAATTTCTGAATTACAGAAAAAAATGGAGGTTATTATTCCACATTGCGAAGATGATCAAATTGTTTTATATGCCGCGGTGGAAGGTAAAGATTCAAAAGGGATTTTACGACGGCGGGAGATTGCCAAACGCATACTTCCTCAAAAAATAGGAAAACACATTTTGCGGGCCATTCAAACTACAACTGCTGCACCTTTGCTGCAGGCAGCCCAACTCTTGCTTGAATCTGAAATAACAGGAGTTGTATTGCAAAGCCAAATAGATCCAAAAGAATTTTTAAAAGGGAATTTTATCCTGCCGGTATATGGGGATTTTTAAATTGGATTACCTTTTATTTCATCACAGAAAACCAACTGACTTTAAATTGAAATCCATCAAATTTTAAATAAGTTTAATACCTTTAGCCTACCCTAATTTAAAGGTGTCCTATGCCTGAAAAAAAAGTCTATTCCTTATTTAATTTAACTCAGTCTATTCAAAATGTAATTAATACATATTGCAATAAGACAGTGTGGATCAAGGCTGAGATCGTACGACTTAATTACTACCCCAAAAGCGGCCACTGCTACCCTAGCCTGGTAGAGAAAAAGGATGGAAAAGTGATCGCAGAACTTCGTGGAAATATATGGAGTGGCAATTTTGAAATGATAAATACTAAGTTCAAATCGGTGTTGAAGGAAGAACTTAAAGACAATATAACGGTGGTAATCCAGGGAACTGTTTCCTATCACCCACTCCATGGGCTTGCATTAAACATAGTAGATATTGATCCTGAGTTCACTCTGGGAGAACTTGCCAGGGAAAAAGCCGAAACTATTGCAAAGCTTAAGGAAACCGGGGTTTTTAATGCCAATAAAAACACACTTCTTTCCAACTTACCTAAAACCATCGCGATCATTTCTGTAGAAACCAGTAAAGGATACGGGGACTTTATGGATATCATACAAAATAATCCCTGGGGATATAAATTTCATTTTTTGTTATTTCCTGCTATTTTGCAGGGAGAACGGGCGGTAAGTTCCATAAGCCAGCAGTTGGAACGAATTAAAAAGCATAAGAAGATATTTGATGCGGTGGCAATAATTCGTGGCGGTGGCGGGGAAATTGGCTTAAGCAGTTTTGACAATTATTTACTGGCAGAGAAAATCGCAACTTTTCCTATCCCCATTTTGACCGGGATTGGACATTCTGCAAATGAAACCGTGAGCGAACTGGTAAGCTATCAAAGTTTCATCACTCCAACTAAAATAGCAGAATTCCTTTTGCAAAAATTTCACGATTTTGCTATTCCGGTAAAAGATGCCGAACAAAAGATTCAGAATGAAGTGAGCCGGATGTTTAAAAATGAAAAAATCAATCTTAAGGAAACAGCAAGACTATTTAGTTCGCTTACGGGAAATGCCATGAATAACTCAAGATCAAACCTCAACCAACTTGCAGCTATACTCGACAACCTGAGCCACCGATCAATAAATGACCAAAAAAACATGTTGCATCAGGCTAAACGTTCCATCTTGTCCAATGCAAAAAACACCTTGAATGAAGCTGTAGCAAATTTGAGTTTCACCGAAGAAAAAATCAGAATGCTGTCTCCGTTAAACATCCTTAAAAGAGGCTTTAGCATTACGCGCCAAAATGGTAAAGTGATTCGAAATGCAGATGAAATTCAAAAAGACCTTCTGCTGGAAACACAGTTATATAAAGGAAACCTATACAGCCGAATCGAAAAAATCGATAAAAAAACTAAAAATGACTGAAGAAATAAACTATACCGACGCTCATAAGGAGCTTCAGGAAATTGTCTCAGAAATGGAAAATTCTGAAATTAGCATAGATGAACTGGACACCAAAATCAAACGCGCTTCTGAACTTCTAAAAATATGCAAAGACAAACTGTTCAAGACCGAAAAAAATGTTCAGGATATCCTGGAAGAAATCAGGAATTATTCTGTTGATGAAGGAAAATAAACTGGGGAACCTATCCTTCAATCAAGTTGATCTATCCTGAATTCCTGAAAAACTAAGAAAGCTTCTTCTTTATGAGTTAGCTTTAAATGCAGGATTCTTTCAGCTAAATACACCAAAACAGAATAGTAAAGGCGGACTGGAAACCTAGGTTTCTCTTAACAATTTCTTCAAAATGAATTTATTGGTTAGAAAATTAAGTAATTTTAAACTTTACATACTTTTAATATTTTAGCCTCAAATATTTTTTCCCCAAACCTATAACATGAATGATTTTAAATCTATAAACCTAAAATCCGAGCCACATTTTGATCTCGATCATTTTTTTGAGTTAACCGCGGACATTCTATGTATTGCAAGCTATGACGGTTATATCAAAAAAGCAAATCCAGCTTTTTCGCAATTATTGGGCTACTCGACAGAGGAGATCATGGCGGGGCATGTTAGCGATTTTATTTATCACGAAGACAAGAATATTACCTCCAAACTTAGGGAACGTATAAATAAGGATAAACCTCTTTTAAATTTCGAAAACAGGTATGTAACTAAATCGGGAGAAATTGTCTGGCTCTCCTGGACTTCGGTTTCAGAACCTTCCGAAAAATTAATTTACGCCATCGCTAAAAATGTTACCCATTTAAAAAACCTTGAGGAAGAACGGAATTTACTGCTCACCAATCTTACCAGTGTAAATGATCAACTCAAACAATTTACCTATACAACATCGCACGATTTGAGGTCTCCGGTAAATAATTTGATTTCCCTTTTCGGGCTATTAGACTTATCGAAAATTGAGGATCCCGAAACCCTCTAATACATTGATATGCTTAAAATGTCGGCCTTTAAGCTGAAAAATACCCTGAATGAATACGTTGACCATTTAAGTAAGGAAGAAAAAATAAACGTGAAAGTTGAAAAGTTGTCTTTAAAAGATACCTTGCAAATTACACTGGATTCAATTAAAACCTTAATCGCAAACTCCAAAGCCAATTTGAAGATAGATTTTTCTGAAGCCGGAGAAGTAAAGTTTAATTCAGCCTATCTTCAAAGTATATTTCTCAACCTTATAACAAACTCGATAAAATATTCTAACCTGGAAACTTATCCTGTTATTTCTATTACTTCCAAAAAATTAAAGGATTGCACACAGCTTATTTTTACCGATAACGGAATTGGTTTTGAAATGAAGGATGTAAAGGGTAAAATTTTTGGATTACATCAAAAATTTCATAATCACATCGACAGCAAAGGAATTGGGTTATATTTAGTTCAAAAACACATGACAAGCCTGGAAGGAACTATAAAAGTGGAAAGCCAGGTTAATAAAGGGACCACTTTTACATTGACTTTCAAAGATTGAGTGAGGGTAACAAATTAGTAACATCCGGAGGATCCTTTATTTGTCAATGATTAAGCATAACAGTTTATAAAATAATGCATCAGCATCGAAAATAGCAGTATCCTAAAAATCAAAATACTAAATAAATCCTGAATTTGAATAGTTCTACTTCGAAACTAACTTTTTAGAAGTCTGCGTTTTTGTTCTTCAAACTCTTCCGGAGAAAGCACTTTTTGATCCAGCAGGTTTTTTAATTTAGTCAATTCGTCTGCCACGCTATAATTCCCGTGCCGATTTTCCATCGCTTTAGCCAGTGAGGACGATAATGCCTCGTTGCTATTTTTTTGATTATACGCTGCGATATAATTTGCGCAAAGATCTTTAATTTTCGCTGCTTCCTTTTTCCAGAACCCACGAATTTGTATAGGATCATTTCCTGTGCTCTTAATAGTAATTGTGGTTCCAAAAAGATGAGAATCTACCGTAACACCGGTGATATTTTTAAAGTGAAGACTTTCTGTGTCTTCAGATATGAGATGCCAGTTCCTTCTTTTAAATTCGATATGCTCCTCATCTACAAGTAAAATATTTGGAGTAAAAGGATTGAAATCACTGTTAAGAGCTCTAAGAAAATAACTGGATTTAAATATAACCGGATTAGTCATCTGTTCATTTGTATTTGGAATACCAAGATATTGTTTTAAAACCAAATTACAGATTTTCTCCAGCCTGGAAATAAGAAATATTTGTAGAGGTTAACTCAAAGTTGGAATACTTTAGGATTAACTTTTATGCAAGTCTTCCTGCAAGAATTCAATAGAATAATGCGAGAAACTCTATTCACTAATCACCGGGCCCAAAACTTCCCAAACATTTTTGGCAAGGATCTTTTGCCCCTCTGCGGTAGGATGAATTCCGTCTCCCTGGTTCAACTCAGGATTTCCGGCAACATCTTCCAGTAAAAAGGAAATAAGATGAACGTCATTCTTTTCAGCTAGTTCCGGGAAGATATTCCTGAATTCTGAAGTGTACTCCTGTCCCATATTTGGAGGGATCTGCATTCCGGCGAGAATAATTTTTGTATCGGGGTTTTTCTCCCGTACGGTATTGATGATCTCCTGCAGGTTTTTTCTGGTCTCTTCCAGGGGGACCCCACGCAAACCATCATTGGCTCCCAGTTCCAGGACAAAAACGCTCACGTCCTGACTCAAAACCCAGCTTATCCTATTCTTTCCCGCTGCTGTAGTTTCCCCGCTTAATCCGGCATTTACCACCTCATAGGGAAGACCTAAAGAATCTATTTTTTGCTGAATAACTGCAGGAAATGCCTCATTTGGATCTAATCCCATTCCGGCTGTAAGGCTGTTACCGAAGAAAAGGATCACTCCGGATTCACTTTTTTCCTGATTATCATTTTCTGAAATTTCTTCTAACTGATTTTCCTCCTTTTTTTTTGAAGGTTCACCACAGGAGTTGAAAAAAATAAAACTAAACAAAACACAAAATACCAACAAGTTTCTCATAGTACAGGGATTAAAATCAAAATCTTTCTTTATTTTGTCTTTATTCAGATAAATTAAGAGTCGAAAGATGACAAAGATATTAAACGTTCGCAACTTAGAGAAAACCTTCTCCAGTGGTTCAAAAAAAATAACAGTATTACACGACATAAGTTTTGATATAGAAGCAGGTGAAACCTTTTCAATTGTGGGACCCTCAGGAAGTGGCAAAACCACTTTACTTGGACTTTGTGCCGGTCTGGATCAAGCCGATTCGGGCTCGATAGATCTTTGTGGAACACAATTGAACAGCCTTACCGAAGATGAGCGCGCTATCCTGCGAAACAAAAATATAGGTTTTGTATTTCAGGATTTTCAATTATTACCAACCCTTACCGCCCTTGAGAATGTAGCAGTTCCCCTGGAGTTGCAGGGCGCAAAAAACGCTTCTAAAGTTGGGAAGGAACTTCTGGAAAAAGTGGGACTTGGAGATCGTTTTCATCATTATCCATCACAACTCTCAGGAGGAGAACAACAACGGGTTGCCGTAGCACGGGCTTTTTCCAATACTCCTTCCATTCTTTTTGCCGATGAACCCACGGGAAACCTTGATGCTGAAACCGGAGAAAAAGTAATCGACCTGCTATTTAATCTAAATAAGGAATCGGGTACTACCCTGGTGATTGTGACTCACGATTTAGAACTGGCACAAAGAACCCAACGCATCCTTAGGCTGAAAGGTGGGAAAATTATTGAAAACCCCATAGATACTTTATAATGAACAGAAATAAAACCATTACTTCCCGGGCAAATTTTGGCTGGCTGTTAAAAATGGCCTGGCGGGACGGAAAAGCGAGCAGCCGGAAACTTATCCTGTTCATGGCTTCTATTGTATTGGGGATTGCTGCAGTTGTTTCCATACAATCCTTTGGCGAAAATCTGAAGGAAAATATTTCCCTGCAATCAAAATCCTTAATGGGTGCCGATTTTAGAATAGACAGCAATAATCCGCCAAACGAACGCGTACTGGCAATAATGGATTCCCTGGGTGGCGCAGATGCCAGGGAAATCAGTTTTACTTCTATGGCTGCCTTCCCAAAAACCGAGCTCACTAAACTGATCCAGGTAAGAGGAATAGAAGGTGGTTTCCCATTCTACGGTGATCTGGAAACAGAACCAGCATCAGCCGCAGGAAGCTATCAGGAACAGGATGCAGCATTGGTAGATGCAACGGTAATGCTTCAATTAGGGATACAACCGGGTGATAGTATTAAGATAGGAACAGTTACTTTGCCTATTGCAGGGGCATTAAAGTCTGTTCCGGGGAGTACCGCAATTTTTAGTTCTGTGGCACCCCCTGTGCTTATTCCTTACAGGTTGATTTCCGAAACAGGCCTGGTACAAACCGGAAGCCGCGTGGGTTATGATTATTATTTTGTGGCAAACCAGGGTATGAATATGGAACAACTCGATAAAAACCTTGGTCCTCTTCTCGATACTCAGGATGCCGATCTTGATACCCATACCTCCACCAGCCAAAGGTTGGGCAGCCGGTACGATAATTTTGGTAAGTTCCTTAATCTGGTAGCCTTTATTGCTCTTTTACTGGGTTGTGTTGGTATTGCCAGTGCTATAAACATTTACATCAAAGGAAAATTACGGGCAGTAGCCATTCTTAAATGCATAGGAGCTACCAAAAGACAAACCTTCCTTATCTATTTGTTACAAATTGCCGCAATGGGTCTTTTAGGAGGAATTGCCGGTACAGGTCTGGGTTTAATTCTTCAGCAATTATTCCCTTTGTTTTTAGGGGATCTCTTACCGGTAGATGTTCAAATGTCCTTTTCGCCACAAGTGATCCTGATGGGATTATTACTGGGGATTTTTATGTCGGTTTTGTTCGCCTTATATCCCCTTATGGGAACCTTATACATTTCCCCCTTACAGGCGTTAAGAGTACAAAATGAGAGTAAATCCAAATCTGGGAAAGCAGGGACACTGGTTTTGTTAGGTATTTTTCTGTTTATTTTACTCTTTTCATATTGGTTATTAAAAGATTGGCGGTATTCCTTCTCATTTGTAGCAGGGATCATTCTCACATTCTCAATTTTAGCAGGGATAGCGAAAGCATTTATGAAATTGATAAAAAAATATTTTCCCAACTCCTGGGGTTTTCCCGCGAGACAGAGTTTGCTGAACCTTTTTCGTCCTCAAAACCAAACCCTTACGTTAGTATTGGCCATTGGAGTAGGAACTTTCCTAATAAGCACACTTTATTTCACCAAAGATGTTTTGATGTCCCAGGCAACTCTGGAAACACAATCAAACAGTCCAAACATGATCCTGCTTGATATACAGTCTGAACAAAAAGATGCTGTTGTCAAGACTATTACCGAAAAAGATCTTCCCGTTTTGGATGATATTGCAATTGTTACTATGAGGGTTCAAAGCATAGAAGGAAAATCGGTGAATCAAATGAAGGATGATACAACTTCCAACGTAAACCGGTGGATACTGACTCATGAGTTTCGCGTTACTTACCGAGATTCTCTCATCGCTTCTGAAAGTCTTCAGGAAGGAGAATGGACTTCGGAAGTGCAGGATGTTGAAATGGTTCCTATCTCGGTAAGTGATAATTTTGCCGATGACGCAAAAGTTAAAGTTGGTGATAAAGTAACTTTTAACGTCCAGGGAGTATTGTTAAATACTGTAATAGGAAGTATCAGGACTGTGGATTGGAGCAGGATGCAGATGAATTTTTCAATCGTTTTTCCTAAAGGTGTTCTGGAAGATGCGCCTCAGTTTAGAGTGCTTACCTCCAATGTTCCCAATGAGGAAAGCTCGGCTAATTTGCAACAGGAGTTGGTAAAAAAATATCCAAATGTGACCATCATTGACCTTAGACAGGTACTAACAGTAATAGAAGGCCTGCTTGACAAAATTTCATGGCTAATCAATTTTATGGCCTTTTTTAGCATACTAACAGGGATTATCGTGCTTTTAGGCGCGGTGCGAACAAGCAAATATCAAAGAATAAAAGAAAGTGTACTTCTAAGAACTTTAGGAGCCAAAAGCGATCAGATCCTGAAGATCCTTGCCTTGGAATATTTATACCTGGGGGTTTTAGGTGGCTTGTCTGGTATCCTGCTATCGCTTTTAAGCAGCCAAATGCTGGCCTGGTTCTTATTCGATTCCCCGTTCATACCTTCCTGGATACCCTTCCTGGTTTTGTTCCCGGGGATTGTGGTGCTGGTGTTGATAATTGGCCTACTCAATAGCAGAAGTGTTATTACAAGTCCGCCGCTGGAGGTATTGAGAAAGCAAAGTGCTTAAAGTAAAAAACGCCCTATCCGGGCGTTTTTTACTTTAAGCACTTAACTGAGAGGCCCTTTTTAGGGCGTCTTTTCATGCTAATGTGGTAATTTCTTCCGGATTAGGCCATAGATAAATGTACCACCCAGGGCACCCACTAAAACTACTAAAATAGAGACGTATCCTGCACCAATAAGCGTATAAATGGGTCCGGGACAAGACCCGGCAAGTGCCCAGCCAAGACCAAAAATGATCCCTCCATACATATACCTGCTAAAACTTTTATCCTTTGGATTAAACTTGATAGGCTCTCCATAAAAGGATTTTACATTATTCTTTTTGATAAGCAATACGCCCAGTACTCCCAGGAATAATGCAGATCCTATGATCCCATACATATGGAAGGATTGAAACTGAAACATTTCATAAATTCTAAACCAGGAAGCCGCTTCCGACTTGTACATCACTATCCCAAAAAATATACCTATAAATAAATATGCTATTGTTCTTCTCATCTTAAAAAATTAAAGGAAATAAAAGATGGATCATAACCAACCCACCAATAAAAAAACCAATTACCGCTATAAGTGAGGGCAATTGTAAATTGCTAAGGCCAGAAATAGCGTGTCCGGAAGTACAGCCTCCGGCATATCTGGAACCAAAGCCTATGAGCAATCCTCCGCCTAACAAAATCAATAAAGATTTAATGCTGGAAAATGCTTCCAAACCAAATAACTGCTCAGGCAAATAGGTGTCTCCTGCATTTTCAAAACCCAGGCCTTCCAAAGTTGCTATAGTTTCAGGGTTAATCGCCACAGAGGGGTCGTTAGTTAATAAATGAGCACCCAGAAATCCGCCAATTATTGCTCCTAAAACGACAACCAGGTTCCATCGCTGAGATTTCCAGTCGAAAGCGAAAAAATCGGCTTGCTTACCTGCGCCTCCAATGGCACACATGGTTCTTAAATTTGAAGACATTCCAAATTGTTTATCCACAAATAGCAGTAAAAACATTATTAAGGCAATTAACGGCCCCGCAACATACCAGGGCCAGGGTTCAAATATCCAATTCATAAAAGTTATTTTTTTTGAGATGCAAAGAACTCATTTAATATTAATTCCTACAGTAACAAAAGTTACATTGTTATTTTTTCAAGCTTTCGCAAAGGTAAATTTTGTTTCAAACGAGTTAATAATCATATTGAAACACTTAAAAAAGAGCTGATTATTATAATTTCAAAAACCGAACAGCTCCATCGGTTTTATATTTCATTCGGAAGAAAATTATCCCAGCAGAAATAAAAGTAAGTAAACCTACCAGTAAAATAGAAGCATCAATGCTTACAAGGTCTGTTATAACCCCGGTTAAAATAGCTCCTATTGCATACCCCAAATCCCTCCAAAGCCTAAAAACACCAATGCTTTTTGCCCGGTCCTGTGGGTGGGTGTTTTCTGCAATACTGGCTAGAAATGTGGGATAAACCATCGCTGTTCCCCAGCCAAGCATGGAGGAAAGGATCACAAAATGTGTCATAGTTTCGGCCCAAATAAGGACAACCAAAACAATAGCCTGCAAAAGCATTCCCGTGACCAGCATATCCTTTTTGCTGAATTTATCGGCCATTTTTCCGGTAATAATCTGTCCCATCCCCCAAACTGCAGGGTACAATGCGGTTACGATTCCAATTTGTTCCAGATTAAAACCTTTCCCAGCCAACAAAATTGGAAATAATCCCCAGGCCATCCCGTCATTGAGGTTATTTATAAGTCCGGCCTGGCTTACAGATCCCAGGTTCTTATCTTTCCATGTTGTTTCCCAGAAGATGTTCTTCAATTTTGAAACAGTGCTAAAACCCTCTTCTTTGGTCACATGATGCCTGGTATCCTTTATCAGAAAAATACTGAAGAATAAGCCCAGAATCATCAATCCAATTCCAAGGTAAAAAGGATAAGGTCTCAGGCCGTATTCTGAAGCGATCCACCCTGTAAGAAATGCGACCACCGCTACTGCCAGATATCCGGCGAACTCATTAAGCCCCATCGCAAATCCACGCTGTTTTTCCCCAACCAGATCAATTTTCATCACCACCGTGCTGGACCATGCAAGTCCCTGGTTAATGCCCAGAAAAACATTGGCCACTATAATCCAGTCCCAGTTTTCAGCATAGATTAGTATAAAAGGAATTGGAATAGCGAAGATCCACCCAAGGACCAGAAGATTTTTTCTTCCAAATTTATTGGCTAAAGCACCCGCATAATAATTGGAAATCGCCTTCACCACCCCAAATACTACAATAAAAGAAAGGATCGCAGTAGTAGCTTCAACACCAAACTCTTTGGTAGCCAATTCTGGAATAATGCTACGCTCTAAGCCTACCATTCCACCAACAAAAGCATTGACCAGCACTAGCAGACTGAATTGTTTCCAGTTTTCCTTTAAGCCTAATTTTACAGAATCCATAGAAGTTTCAAATTATCTAAAAATCGAAATTAGTAACTAAGTTAAGTTGATTAAAATTACTTTTATTAAATATGCTTTGAGCATCTAAACTATTTTTATTTTCCCGATAAACCCAAAGAAAATCGAAGCTTAGGCCTTCCAGGAAGCCATGTACTTTATAAGTTAAATGTGCATTTAACTGAAAAGATTCCGCTACATTATATTTATTGAACTCAAAAACAGCCGTTTCAGGACCTGTAAGTTTCTGAATTTCCAACCCCAGATGAACTTCCGGTTTTTGGATGGTATACTCCCCCTTCAGGATAAAAACATCTGTATTTCCAAGTCCTTCCATACGTGATCTGGAAATGGATGTGAAAAAATGATCCCTTCCTAATTCCTTCGGAAATAAAAACCTTCCCGTGTCAAATGCATGGGAATACGCAAAACCCAATTTCCAGCCTGCCTGTTTCCAACTTAATTGAGTGCTTAATACCTGTCCATTTTCATCGGGTTGTATATACCTGTTTTCATAAGAAAGCTTTTCAGAATAGGAAAATGGGGACTGATACACATATTGAACTCCAAAGTTAATGCTGTTAATGTTATATCCTACTTCTGTCCAAAGTGTATTCATCATCTTGTCCAAATAAAAATCATATATCTCTAAATGGAGATTGTTTTTTTTGAAACTGTAATTAAAGATCCCAATCCCGGAGGAAGGGTAAAATTCATGATATTCTGCTAAGTGCCCATTGGGTTGAAAACCATTATAAAAAAGTCCCATCCCTTCTTCAAAGTTAAACCACTCAGTAGTAGCTCTTGGGGAAACCCCGTTTAACCAACCAAGGTTAACCTGGTGGGAAGGGTCGAAATTTAAATGTGCCCAGGCTCCACGATGTGCAAAAGGCTTCATACGGCCGTCGCTATGGTTAAGCAAAGGAGTGTATTCTGTTTCAATCTTTCCGTAGGAGATATAGGAGTCTCCAAAACGGTACCGGATAAATAACTCCTCCAACCGATCGAGATCCTTGAAATTCCCCTTATTCAAAACATCATAAAGCTCATATTCCCATTTTGCGTTTTTTCCGGTAATAGGATCTTCTACCCCAAGGTCACTGCCGAAGGTTTTGTAAGTAAAAATACCTTTTACACCAATTTCAAAACCCTTGTAATTTCCAGTTGTAAATCCCACAGCACCTCCTGTAGCATTGGTATAATAATCCTTTAGATCACCCCGGTTTATGGTATTCATAAAATAATTTCTAAAATGCCCATGAAAAGAAGCATCGCGGAAGACATTCTTCAATTGTGAAATTTCCTTATTCCCGGATTCATCGTGTTCCTGTGCATAAATGGTGAAATTAAAACTTAACCATATAATTGTAAAATACCACTTAACTAAATTCATTATATATTTTTTAAAGACTTTTTTTTTGCAAAACTCTATAAAAGGCTTCTTAATATCTGTAACAAGTGTTACGCTCCCTAAAAAGAAATTCTAAAATGAACTTAAGCGCTATGTAACAAATGTCACATTCAAAGCAGCTATGAATACCTATATTTGGCGTCGAATGAACTTAAAGTCTTATATAGCCATATTCTTTACGGTGGTTTTTTTCGGAAAATCCCTGATGATAGATACCAAATTTCTGGTAAGCATTCTTGATGCCGAAGAAATGGTATATATAAATCCATTTTGTGATAATAAGACCGCCGATGTATTTGAGAATGGAAGTACTCAGGACCTTATCCCTGCTTCCAAAGTTTTAATCATCCCTATAGATTCATATTGTAACGCTCCATTTCAGTTCCAGTTATTCGGGTGGACACTTCCCGAGGTGAAAACCAATTATCAGGGCTACAATTATACATCTCCAGAATTTTTTGAAACCTTCAGAGATAAGTTTTATCCTCCCCCACAAGTTTAATAGACACTTTAATTTAATCAGCAGTTTTCTTTACATAACACAGAAAGCAGTTGCCGGTTCACTGATTTTTTTTTGCAATGATCAAAATCTTTCAGAAAAAATGAATCAAGAACCTCGGAGCAAGCCCGCCCGAACGGTACGGGCGGGCTCACGGGGAATTTTAAAAGGAAGAAATTCCCACAATTTTGATAAAATCCTACCCGAACGGGATAGGCACCGGAATTTGGTGAAAATTAATAAATCTATTATAGCTTATGACAGCCAAAATAATGGTTACACAACGATCAGTTCATATATTCCGAATGATGTTAAGCGGAATTTTCCTTGTGGCAGGTTTCAATCATTTGATGAATTTGAAAGAAACTGTTGCCAAACTGGATCAGGCCAGTTTTAAAAGCATGGCCTATTTTATTGGGAATCCCGAATACCTTATTATTATCTCTGGAATAATCATGCTGGCTGCCGGGATTGGTCTTCTCGCCGGTTTTAAAACCCAGTGGGCTGCTGCAATTCTGGCATTGATATTAATTCCAATTACAATTACTGTTCAGGTAGGACAGGTGAATTCCCTGGGGCCGCTTTTTAAGAATATAGCAATTATGGGCGGACTCCTATTTTTTATATTAAACGATTTTAAAACAACAAAACAATGAAAACAGTATTTTTAAGCAGCCTTGCATTATTTTTTGCTTTAACCACCATACAGGTTAATGCACAGGTACAAGAACACACTCATGATAAGAACAATTATGTTGTGCTAACTAAGAAAGTAGATCAGTTAAAACCTATACTACTTACCGCTGAAGCACTAGCGCTGGAGGACGGAGAGCGGTTTGGGGATTTTCAGGTCATTGTTTGCGGGCAGGACATTTCACAATTAACCGATGCCGATAAGATGAAAGACTTTGTTGCTCAAGCTGAAAAAGCAGGAGTACATCTGGTAGCCTGCGGATTTTCCCTGAATAAATTCAAGGTTGATCGCAAAGAGATTCCACAGGAAATGGAAATAGTTGAAAATGGTATTTTACACGATTTTCAGCTTCAGAAAAAAGGATATTACAGTTTAGGACTTTAGAAAAATAAAACAGATGAAAACACTTAAAACAGCATTGTTTATAGGATTGGGGATTTTTGGACTTACACTACTAGGATCCTGTCAAGACATGAAATCAGGTGAAAAACAAGGGGATAATGGCCAGGATACCTTGCGGATCACCATTTTGCAAACTGCCGATATTCACGGTCAATTAGATCCACATCCAGAATTGTTTTGGGAAAATGACAGCATTGTATTCAAAACCCGCGGCGGGATGGCAAACATTAAAACCTTGTTTGAGGAAGAACGTGCTAAAAACCCTAACCGAACCATTATTGTAGATGGTGGCGATCTTATTCAGGGAAGTGGATATGCAGCCCTTTCCAAAGGAGATATTTTTCCCGAGATTGTGAAAAATATGAATTACGATTTGCTTATTCCCGGTAATTGGGAAGTGGTTTACGGCAAAGCTTCGATGATGAATGTTTTAAACGCCTATGATACTCCTGTAATTGCAGAGAACATGTATCACGAGGAATCCGAAGAGCGGCTTTTCCCTCCCTATTGGATCAAGGAGATAGAAGGAGTGAAAATAGGATTTATTGGGGTTAATGATCCGGATGTTCCAATTCGTCAAAACCCGATCTTTAGCGAGGGAATGACCTTTAGCGGGTTGGATGACAATGTCCTGAAACTTATTGATGAGGTTAAAAATGAAAAAAAAGTAAATGCACTCTTCCTCGTAACCCATATGGGAATTTTTAAGCAAGTGGAACTTGCCAATAGTGAAATATCTAAAGATGTAGATTACATTTTGGGAAATGATACCCACGAAAGGGTGCGTCAACCCATCGAAGGAAAATATGCAAAAGTAACAGAACCGGGAGCTTTTGGATCTTTTGTAGGCAAATTAAACCTGTATTTTGTAAATGGTGAAATTGTAAAAGACGATTATGAGCTAATGGATGTAGATCCTGAGAGATATGTTGCGAATCCAAAGATCCAGGGACTTATAGATCAAGCAAAAGCGCCTTATAAAGAGCACCTGGAAGCTATTGTTGGTTACACCAATACTCCCATTTATCGCTATTTAACCGTTGAAAATCCAATGGATAATATGATCACCGATGCTGCCCGCTGGAAAACCGGTGCAGATATCGCTATCTCAAACGGATTTCGATTTGGAAATCCTATAGTTCCGGTAAATGGAAAACCGGCCCCCATTACGCGCGCTAATTTATGGAATTTACTTCCGGTTAATGAAAAAGTAAAAACAGGAAAAGTTACCGGAAAACAAATTAAAGATTGGTTGGAGCGGGAAATGCACAATGCCTTTGCCCAAAATTCCACCGAACGATTTGGTGGTTGGTTGGTACGTTTCTCCGGGATGGAAGTAGACTTTAACAGTCAGGCTCCAAAAGGAGAGCGCGTAAACTCTGTTATCGTGAAAGGCGAAGAAATGCAGGATGATAAGTATTATACCATTTCTGCCTGTGTTCGTCCCGGTGATCCTGAAGACAATTTATGTCGTATTCCCGGAGTGAAAGATGTAGAAGTAAAAGATTATACCATTCACGATGTTGTGGAAGAATACTTAAAAGTGAACTCCCCGGTGTCTCCTAAACTGGAAGGAAGAGCCTATTGCGATTATTTAGGCCAGTATTCTTTCTCTACGGTACCCGGGACAAATTATAAGTTTCAGTAAAACATGGAAACATAACATTTTCCTCAAGTAATAAGCCCTGTTAAGTTTTAAACTTTACAGGGCTTTTCTATTAGTATAAAGAGAGTAATGATTTATTTATTAGCCACGAATAAACGTGGTAGTTCTTTTGAATCTCCTTAAAATGGGACTAAACTGCTGTGAGATTCGGGTGTTTATCCCTTTATGGATCTCTCAAAATAATAGTGGGTTCCGGCATCTAAAATCTTCGGGAAGCCTGACATAACAATTATTTCAATGCCTTTAAAAATTCTTTAAACTCTTCGGTGTCATAATCTCCCATTCCCATATGGGTGAGTGCGAGGGTTCCATCTGCACCTATAACAAAGGTGGTAGGAAGGCTCTGAGAGTTATATTGTGGAGGCATTGGACCCGAAGCTCTGAAAACCTCAAAATCAAACCCTTTTTTTTCGTTAAAATCGATTGCTTTCTGAAAATCCTGATCTACCGAAAGCATTATAAAAACAATGTCTTCATTTTTGACATCATTATAAAGATTATTAATTCCCGGCATTTCCGCCACACAAGGCGGACACCAGGTTGCCCATACATTCATAAAAATAACTTTCCCCCGAAAATCTTCCATATTGATTTTTTCGTCTTTTGAATTTACAAGGCTCAAGCTATAATCGGCGGGAGGATTGTTTTTCTTATTGGTAAACCCGTTAGTATCTTTTAAATCCGGATCCATCAATCCGGTTTTTAAGATCCCCCTTTGAAGAAAACCAATGACCTCTGTATGCAATCCTGTTGCAAAAAGAGTGAGTATTACCACCCCTATTATCCCGTATTCAATTATATTTTTTTTGGTCTTTTTATTCATTATCTCTTAAATTAAACTGTTGAATTCAAATTTGCAGTCAACCTTATTCAGCACATAAAAAAAACTTGCTTTATAAATAACCCGTTATAATAAACGAGCGTTATTTTTTTATAGTTATTCCCACCTCTTTTAGGCTTGCAAAGCCATTAATAGAATTAAAAACACCTGTAAAACCTTCATTTTCCATCAATTCTGAAGCTGCAGAACTTCTGCCTCCCACAGCACAATAGAGCAAATATTTTTTATCCATCCTCAATTCTTTGATATCCAGTAAAAAATTCTGGTTATAAATATCAATATTAATGGCATTTTCAACACTTCCTAATTCAAATTCTTCTGGTGTCCTCACGTCTATAATAATTAAGCCTGGATTTTCACGTATCAGATCTCTTACTTCTAAAGCCGTCAGGTTCTGGCCATTTTCTTTTGAAATGCTACTTAGATAATTACAATCAGTTTTCGAAGACAACTCAAGGTTTTCTCCATTATTTTTATCTTTTTCTGAAGGCTGATTGGTTGTATTTTGTTTACAGGAAACCGAAAGAAATAGTAGAGTTGTTAAAAAATATTGTGAGAAGTATTTCATAGGAATCATTGATATGTAATAACTGGTTATTTTTTTATCAAACCGAAATTGCTATTTGGTTTTTACAATAGAATATTTTCTATTATAAAATTCAATTATTGGAGGAAATGGTCCATATTTATGCTGCTCTTCAGAGAAACTATCCTCCCAGGGGCCGTAAGGTGTGGAGACAGGTTTAAGCTTTTTATCAGGGAAATCATTTTCCGCCAAAGATTTTAAAGGCCGCTCAAAACTATTGATGTAAGCCGCAACATGATAGGCTTCTTCATCGGTTAATTTTGGATTATCCCAGGTAGCTTCTCCAAAAGGCATATTTCCTTTAATAAACTCGGCAGCAGTAATCACTCTATGCATTCCCGCCCCATGGTTATAACTATCTTTCCCCCATAAAGGCGGGTAGAGATATCCCTGTGCTAAATCTGCAGCGCGCTGTCCTTCTCCGTTTTCACTATGACAAACCATGCACTGGCTATTATAAACTTCCTTTCCTATATTAACATTTGCAGCTACATCTGGTAGTTTTATAGAAGGGAATCCCTTATATTCCTCTTCTTTGTCTTTAGGGATATCTTCGCCAAGCCATTCCATATAAGCTACAATGGCCTTCATAGGTTTTGAATCAACCGGCATTTTTTTCCCATTCATACTCCGCTCCAAACAGCCATTCACCCTATCTTCTATGGTCCCAATTTTATTGCCACGGGCACCAAATTGTGGAAAACGATTGGTAACGCCCACCCAGGATCCCGAACCGGCCTGAGTACCGTTTTTTAAATGACAATTGGTACATTTCAAATTATTACCCGCATACCTCATAGATGCATCGGGAGATTGGGGCCCCATTTGAGAAGGGGATTCCGACACCAGGAGAAATCCATACTGGACTTCCGGATCGATGAAATTTTTTAAAGGATCATTTAAGATATCTTTTGGTGTCCAAAACTCATGATCTGCCTTATCCACCAAAAAATAATCAGGGTTGGAATTATAATAGAGCAATACCGAAAAAAGCACCACTACTAAAATAAGAATAGTCCCAAATAAAAAATACAGCGACTTGATGATTTTTTTAAACCTCTCCATTGATATCCTCCTTATAATAACAATTCCCGAAATATTATCCTTAAAATAAATGATTTTTTTATTGCCAGAGCGAACGGTTATTTTTTCCTAAAGTATTGAGTTTGTTTATCATTCTTAGTAACAATTGTTACACTACAACGATATAGCATCTAAAGCAAGTTTACTATTAAAACATGCTTTTTTGAAGATCTAATTCAACTTGAATAAAAAACAAATCATAAAAGGCTGGATCTGGATGTAAAGAAATTATCTATGTTTAACTGAATAATTTTTAAATCAAATAAAGGAAGTCTTCTTTACGATGACTCCCTTTATAATCAACCAAATAGATTTTAAAACTCTTTATTGCTTTATTTCTCCATTCCACTCCAGCATACCGCCTTCAAGATTGTAGGTGTTTTCAAATCCCCGGGCATCCAGAATCTGGCAAGCCTGTCCGCTCCTGTTGCCGCTACGGCAATACATATAATAATTTTTATCTTTAGGTAATTTGCTCACTGCATCCATAAAAGTTTGTGGCTGCATAATATCTATAAGTTGAGCAGTTTCAAGATATCCCGACTCAAATTCTTCCCGGGTTCTCACGTCGATAATTACAGCATCCTTATCTTCTGCTACTAATTTTCTCCACTCGTCCTGTTTTATATTTTTCATATATGCTATTTTTATTAATGGACTCCCGGTAACTTAATGGGAGTCCATACTTTTATAATTATTCAGAAACAACCGGATTCTCTTTCGCCAACCATTCTTCGGTTCCTCCGGAATAAACTTTCACATCTTTAACTCCGTGTTTTGCTAACATAGATTCCGCAATGGCAGCTCTGGCACCACTTTGGCAATGAATTACAACTTCCTTATCTGTATCTATTTCATCGATATGATTTTGAATAGTGCCGACAAAAATATTTTTAGTGCCCTTGATGTGGGCTTCCTTATATTCTGAAGCTCCACGAACATCGATCACCTCTACATCCTCTTTACCCAAGTAGGTTTTAAACTCATCAATAGCAATAACCTCTGTTTTCTCAAGAGGAATTCCCATTGCATCAATATCTGAAATATATCCCTGAATATTATCAAGCCCTATCCGCATTAATTTACGGGTAAGATCTTCCATTTGCTCATCTGAAGCTATAAGGATAAAAGACTCTTCATAATTCAAAAACCAACCGGCCCAGGTTGCGAAGGAATTGTTTCCCTGAATATGAATTGTATTTGGAAGATGTCCTTTTGCAAATTCTTCTTTTTCCCTTGCATCAATCACTTTAATACCCTTATCGTATGCCGATTTAAATTCGGAAACAGATAGTTTTTTATGCTTGGGAACTTCAGTAAGCAACGGGCGATCTACCTTATTCAGTTTTTTCATCATCGCGAAATACTTAGGAGGCTCAGGCTGCCCTTCTAATAAATATTCCACAAAACCTTTTTTATTATCCTGATATTGAAATGCCCAGTTACGAATCAATTCATAACCAACCGTACTACTTGGTACCGCCCCAAGGGACTTTCCGCAGGCAGAACCTGCACCATGCCCGGGCCATACCTGCAAATATGGAGGTAAATTACTGAATTTTTTTATCGAGGTATACATATCCTCAGCTCCTTTATCCTGAGTGCCCTTTAAACCCGCTGCCTTTTCCAAAAGATCCGGACGCCCTATATCACCTACAAATACAAAATCACCTGTAAATACCATCACTGGTTCATTGGTGGCCGGATTATCAATTAAAAGAAAACTGATACTCTCCGGAGTGTGTCCGGGAGTATGCATTACTTCTAACGTTAGGTTTCCTACTTTAATAGAATCACCATCCTTAAGACCTATGTGGTCAAATTCGTAATTCCAATCCAGACCTCCTTCGTCTGAAAGATACATTTTGGCACCTGTTACTGCCGCCAGTTCCCTTGAACCTGCAAGAAAGTCGGCATGAATATGGGTCTCGGCTACATGAGTGATCTTTAGGTTGTTTTGATTGGCAATATCCAAATAGGTATCGATATCGCGTTTAGCATCAATTACAATAGCTTCTCCTGTTTTTTGACATCCTATTACATAGCTTGCCTGTGCCAGGGTTTTATCATATACGTGTTGAAAAAACATACTTATTTATTTTAAAGTTAATTTAATTTTTATTCCACTGGTGCATTTAATTCACCGATGTCTACCCGTCCCTTTCGGTCGGGATTTTATCGAAATTCAGGATATTTCTTCCTGTGACCTAGCTTGTGAGCTTGCTCTCAAGTAATTAATTTCAGTTGCAAAAATACTATGATTATGGCTTATCTACAGTAACATTAGTTACAAAGGCTTTATTTAGAAAAGTTCTTTCCAGATTATATAGATCCCCATTACCAGCACGAACCAACCAAAAACCCTTTTTAACTTTTTGCCATCTATAAATTTATTGAGATAGATCCCAAGAAAGATTCCTATTACAGAGAGCGTGGTAAAGATCAATAAAAACATCCAGTCTATTTCCAGATTTTGAACATCGCCCAAAAACCCGATCAAGGATTTAACTGCAATGATCAAAAGTGAAGTGGCAACCGCTTTTTTCATTGGGAGTTTAGCCAGAAGAACCAATGCCGGAATAATTAGAAAACCACCACCTGCACCCACAATTCCTGTTAATATCCCCACTACTACTCCTTCTATAATAATGAGCGGATAATTGAATTTTATTTCTTCCTCAGTTTCAACCTTGTTCTTTTTCTCCCTTATCATCGAAATGGAAGCTGCAACCATTACAATAGCAAAAAACAACATTATCCCTATATTTTTGGTCACCTCAAAACCAAACAGCGTGAAAATATGGTCCGGGATTGCCGGCACGATATACATACGTGTTATGTAAACAGCGATAAAAGCAGGAATGGAAAAAACCCCGGCAGTTTTAAAATCTACCAGCTTTTTCTGCATATTTTTGAACGCTCCTACCAGGGAGGTAGTCCCAACAATAAAAAGTGAATATGCTGTAGCAGTTACCGGGTTAATCATCAATAAATAAACCAATACGGGAACCGTAAGTATAGAACCACCTCCACCTATTAAACCTAAAACCAGCCCAATAATCAATGCGCCTGCATAACCTAAAAGATCAATTACTTCCATTTATAAGATTTATATTTTTTTTGGCAAAAGTAGGTTGTTAATGCAGGCAACACAGTAACAATAGTTACACAGCAAATTAATTTTCAAAAATTAACACCCTTTTCAAATTTATGTATTTGCTTATAGCCAGTCACAATTTTTATGACCGTTATAAAAAGTTGATAAACAAATTGGATAATACTTATATAGGATTGCTTATTAAAAGTAATGGCTTCAATAAAATTACAAAAATATAACCTGATTTGTGAATATATGATTAAAGTCATAAATCTCCTGCCGATTTCCTCCTTTCTTTGTCTTTTGACATTTAGAAATGCTAAAATTAAAAATTATCCATAAATCAATGTTTAGTATTTCATAAACAACTAAATAAGTAAACAATGGAGCATAAAAGGAGATTCGAATTCCAGGCAGAAGTATGCAAAGCACTTGCACATCCTTTAAGAATGGAGGTAATCCATATACTGAAGGAAAGGGAATATTGTTTCGCCCACATTCTTGAAATTACTGGCGGACTTAAATCCAATCTCTCCCAACATTTAAAAGTTATGACCAAAAAGGGGATCCTTAATGTTAGACGAGATGGGCAATGCAGTCACTTTTCTCTTAGTTCAAACAAGGTGGCACAGGCCTGTGAATTGATGCGTGAGGTGCTCATTGAAAATTTACAGAAACAACAGGAAATATTTAATACAGTTAAAATATGAGTTGCACATGTGAATTAGTAAATCGAACTATTAGTTAAAAATCAAATTGCAGAAAATCAATAAATTTTAAATTATGAAATGAGCATAACAAGGATTCAATACAAACACCTATGAAGATATGCAAATCACTCCCTAGCTATTGGGAGACTAATTAAAGAATAATAAAAAAACACATATGAAAACAATTTTAATCTTAGGCGCAGGAACAGGTGGTATTGTAACTGCCAAAGAAATAAGCAGGTACAGTGGAAATGAAGAGGATATTACCCTCGTAAAAATACTTGTATTTGAGAAGGAAGAAAAAAGTGTTTTTTCACCTTCCCTCCCATGGTTGATGGTGGGCGACAGAAAGCCAAAACAATTGTATGAAAATATCAAAAAACTAAATACTGCCGGACTTGAAGTAATTAACGGAGAAATTGAGGAAGTAGATCCAAAAAATATCTTGGTAAAAGTTAACGGAAAAGTATATAAAGGAGATTATATGGTCGTTTCTCTTGGTGTAGAACAGGTTATTGACCATAATCTGGACAAGTTCGGTTACAATTTTTTCAGTCTTGAAGGTGCGACTCAATTCCATGAGAAACTCGAGAATTTTTCCGGTGGAAAAATTGCCATCCTGGTTTCTTCCCTTCCCTTTAAAAGTCCGGCAGCCCCTTATGAAGCCGCTATGTTAATTGAAGATTATGTGCGCAGTCACGGACTGAGCAGCAATACCGAAGTTTCCATTTATACTCCGGAAAAAGGGCCTATGGAATTTGCAGGAAAAGAAATGTCGGATGAACTAAAGGGATTACTAAAAGGAAAAGGGATCAATTATTTCCCGGATCACCAGGTGACTTCTGTTACGGAAAACAACTTAAAGTTCAGCAATAGTGAAAGTTATGAATATGATCTTTTGGCCTTCACTCCTACTCATCGAAGTCCTTCTGTGATCCGAAATAGCACCTTGGCAGGAAAATCCGGCTGGGTAGATGTAGACAGGAATACCATGGAAACCAAATTCCCAGATGTATATGCTATTGGCGACATTACCGACATTCCGCTGGAAACAGGAATTTCACTTCCAAAAATTGGAGTATTCGCAAGGCATCAGGCAGAGATCGTGGCACACAATATAGGACGTAAAATGGATAATAAAGACCCAGATCAAACTTTTACCGGAGAAGGTGAGTATTTTATTGAATATGGAAAAGGATTGGCAAGCCCTGCAGAAATTCATTTATATGACCCCTCCAGTCCGGGTGTTAAAATGAAAGAACCAGAACATTTGGGACACTGGTCGAAATGGTGGGCTGAAAAATACTGGTTCTTTAAAAATTTCTAAAAACTATAAATTCAGAAACACGTAAATTAATAAACTTACCTTTTAGATGGATTATATTATTCTGAAAATTATAAGTCAAAGAAAATATAATCCATTTAACACCTAAGACTGTTTCTTTAAATTAAATATAACTCTTTAAACTAAACCAATAAAATGAGAAAAATAGGATTAATAGGCGGCACATCATGGCACTCTACTATAGTTTATTATCGTTTGATCAATGAACTGGTAGGGGAAAAAATAGGAACTCAGGCTAACCCGGATCTAGTACTTTACAGTTTAAACATTGAATTGATGCGGGAACAAAACAAGGAAAAGATCAATAATAAATATTTGGAAGTTGCCAGAACACTTCAGCAAGCAGGTGCCGAAGCAATAGTTATCTGTGCAAATACACCTCATATGGTTTTCCCTTTTGTTCAACCCAAAATAGATATTCCCATACTTCACATTGCGGATGCAATAGGTAAGGAAGCCTCCAAAAAAGAATTGAAGACATTGGGGTTATTGGGCAACCGGCCAACAATGAAAGGTGATTTTCTTTCTTCTCATCTTTCTGAAAAATATGATATAAACACCCTAATCCCGGATGATGAATACATCGATAAATGCCACCATTTTGTTTCCAATGAACTCACCCAGGGAATCTTCAGCAAGGAAGCCAGGGTTTTCTGTCTGGAACAAATGCAAAAGTTGCGCAAAAAAGGCGCTGAAGGTATTATTTTAGGCTGTACAGAACTTCCTATGCTCTTAAGCGAAAATGATTTCGATTTACCACTGATTGCCACTACACAACTACACGCACAAATGGCGGCTGATTTTATCCTTGGAAATTAAAAGACTTTCTTCAATTGGGTTTATTCGCCCTTGTAGTATGGAGCAATTATTTTTGAAATTTGCTCCTTCACCCAACAAATTTTTTCAATTCATTTTTATTAGCATACGGCTTTCTGAAAAGAAGACTGAGTTCAAAAGGGAGTTTTTTCATCTCCCGAAAACCCTCTAAATTTTCACAATCTGGAAATAAATTCCCTGAAAAATTCTAAGTTGGAGCTATGTTTTTCCGATTTTTGGATTAAATTCAATAAAAATATCCCACAATAATTAACTTTCCTGTAATTGTTTAACGAAATTTTAATAGATTTGGGAGTAAAATTAAAATTCGGCCTTTATTTTTTACTTAAAAAAGGGGGGGGGGGATTTTTATAAAATGTTTCAGTACATCTTAAAATATAAAACAAAGTCATCAAAGGACTGACCATCCAAAGTCGAAAATGTGAAAGTGAATCTCGACATAAAATAAAAAGTAACTGACCGGCAAATTTGCCGCGCTGAAAATCAAAAGAGTAGGCACCCAATCAAAACCCAAAGAAAAAATGAAAAATACCTACAAAATTATTTCGGGAATACTTTTTTTAACCTTCGGTTTCTACTCTTGTAGTACCGAGAATGATGAAGTTCCCAAAGAAAATGCTCTTGAAATAGAGTTGGCAATAGAAAATAAAGGTGTGTTTGAGATAGAATCAAATACCTATATTTTTAAAGAAACAGGTGAAACAGTTAAATTTATTGCCGAAGACAGAGCTTTTGACTTCTCGTTTTTAAATGAATTGAATTTTGATGTCGAGAAAATCGATGCAAAGCATGCCGGTGAGGAAGTGATTATAACCAATTCTGAAACAGCAGAATTTATAAGATTCTTTCACTTTAAGGAATTAAATAGCACAAGTCTCAAATTTGATATTGAATTAAGTAATGGACAGGTTTTTAGATCTGTGATCTATAAATTCAAAAAGGATGTAACCCAAAAATGGCATGAAGAATTTTCTGTTGCCATTAACTCAAGCGTTCTGGGAGCAGTAATAGAGCTCTCTCAATATGAACTGGGTGCTGAATGCGGTGCTGCAATAGCAGAATGCGCAAGAAGCGGCGGAAGACCAAAAGTAACTATGACCAAAACAAACGGTTGGTTTGCAGCTCCTGATGCCTGCCAGATAGAATGCAGATAATATCCGGACAAAGTAAATAAAAGCATTAAAGGCAGGGGTTAATCCTTGCCTTTTCTTTTGTCTTTTTTCAAAAGTCCATATCCTGACTGAAGCTATTATTTCGTCCTGTATATTATAAAAGTGTAGTTAAAAAAAGTTATTTATGCCTTTCCCAGACCTGTGTTCTGTATAAAAAGGCCATATACCCCCTAACCTTTAACTGGTCCGGGTTATCTTCATCCACCCATATTTTGCACTTGTATTCTTTTCCGGTCTTTGGATCCATTACCACCCCTCCTACATATTCTGAATCCTGTTTTTCAAGGCCCTCCATAATAAGCAATCCTTCCAATGGTTCATTTTTCCTGTCTCCTTCACATAAGGTACAAAGTTTATCTTGCATTTCCTCTTTCAGCATTCTTACCAATTTTCCCTTAACCTCTCCGGTTTCCTTATCCTTATATATCTCTACGATAGAATGTGATATTCCGGTTTCGTCATTTATGGTTTTCCACTTGCCAAAAACTGTTTGTGCATGAAAATTCATACCTGTAAAAACAAGACATAAAAATAATATGATCGATTTTTTCATATGAATTTTTTAGATTTAGATTAAGTCAATTTCAATAGCATCTGGAAATTCTCAAATTTGAAATTATTTCCCCAACATCCCTTGCTTCAGTTTTTTATCTGCAGGCTTGTCTGATAACCAGATTCCAAAAAGGGCCTTTTTAAATTCCATTCCCTTGATTGAACCTTTCTCTTTTCCATTTTTATAAACCAGCACTCCTTTAGAAGGAATGTAAACAATGTCAAAAACATCCTCCTTATTGATTTCATCACTAAAAAAAGCTTTGAATTTGGCTATTTCTGAAGAGATACCGGAAGTCTTCCCGTTGGTAGCATTTTCAAAACCTTCATTCACGGCATCAATCATTTTTTCACTTGTGATCAAAGATGAAACCATATGTAATTTTAAGGACATAGGATCATTTGCATTTACAATGGATTTAGCATCAGAAGATTTAGAACCTAAATACAAAGCTCCTGCATACATATCCATCCAGAATTTCTCTCTCACCCCTACTCCGTTTAAAACTAACTTTTCACCTTCAAAACTCACATTATTAGGTATAGTAACACCGGCTGCTTTTGTTTGTGCAAATGAAGATGTGATAGTAACTACCGCGAATAATACAAACAGAATTTTTTTCATTTTTGCTTAATTTTAGATACTTGTTTAAAATTTCTTTTTCATTTTAATTAAAGAGGCATTTAGTTCAAATCCTAATAAAAGTACATTTGAATTTAGCCAAATATATATCATCAATACCAATAATGCTCCTATCGAGCCATACAATTCATTATACTGAGAAAAATTTTCTATATAAAGACCAAAGAAATAGGTAGTTAACAAAATAAGCAGGGTCGTAAAAGTTGCTCCTATTGAAAAGAATCTTGCCAGCCTGCCTTCCTTTGTGCCAAAATAATATAAAGTGGCAATTGCGATATAGATCAACAAAATAAAAACAGTATACTTCACCAGTGGAGCAGAAATTCCTCGTTCCCCCATGATTGCCAAATCATTCAGGTCGTCTATGGCATACGTAAGGTAAACCGCTACTACCACTGTAATAAGCAATAACAATGCCATTAAAATAGATATTCCAAGCGCAATGATATATTGCCTTATGATGGATCTGTTTGCTTTTGTGTGATACGAAAATTCAAATCCGGTAAAGATTGCATTCACTCCGTTGGCCATTAAAAAGATGGATAGTAAAAAAGATAATGAAAGTAAACCTGCCCTTGGGGTGTTGGCTATATCCAGGAAAATATCATTAAAAAATTCGGAAGTGGTAGGTGGCAAAAGGGAGTCCATAAAGACGAGGAACTGCAATTGAAAATCGTCAATAAAATTGATATATGGAATTAAATTCAACACAAAAAGTAAAAAAGGAAATAGGGCCATAAAAAAGCTAAAAGCCACCGCACTTGCCCTGGTAGAAAAAGTACCATTAATTATTCCGCTGTAATAAATAATCCAGAGATCATAAGCGGTAAGGCCATCCAGACCAGGAAGCACGATTTTGCTGGTTTTCTTTTTCCAGGCATTCGCTATTCTTTGCGGCAAAGATTTAATCCTTTTTATTGGCATTAATTAAACTGCTTTTAAACTTAAATCCATATTATAAACCGAATGGGTCAACGCACCACTGGACACAAAATCCACACCGCAGTCTGCATATTTTCTTACACTTTCCAAATTAATTCCTCCACTGGATTCGATTAAACATTTATTATTGATCAATTCTACCGCTTTTCTGGTATCATCATAATTGAAGTTGTCGATTAATATCCTATAAACACCTTCGCTTTCTAAAATTTCCTTTATTTCATCCAGATCTCTTGCTTCCACTATTATTTCTAAATCAAGGTTTTTTTCTTGAAGGTAAATTTTAGTTTTGTTAATAGCCTGGGTAATACCACCTGCAAAATCTATATGGTTATCTTTTAACATGATCATATCGTATAACGCAAACCGGTGATTCTCTCCTCCGCCTATTTTTACAGCCCATTTTTCCAGAGCCCGTATACCAGGCGTGGTTTTGCGGGTATCCAGAATTTTGGTTTTGGTTCCTTCCAGTTTTTTTACAAATTCATTTGTTTTTGTGGCAATGGCACTCATTCTTTGCATCGCGTTTAGAACAAGTCTTTCTGCTTTTAATATTGATTGGGAAGATCCTTCTACATAGAACACAATGTCTCTTTTTTTGACTACACTTCCATCTTCTATAACCGTTTCCACCTTAAGATCTTTGTCTATATATTGAAATACCTGTTTAGCGAATTCCACCCCGGCAATCAACCCGTTGTCCTTTACCAGAAGTTTGGCCCTCCCTTTTGCATTTGCAGGAATACAAGCCAGAGAGCTGTGGTCACCCTCCCCTACGTCTTCCCTTACGGAGTTCGCAATAATTATTTCAATTTCCTTGTCAAATTGTGCTTGTGAGATCATCGCAATGATTATTTTTGTAAATGTAGCAAAGTCTTAGTAAAATGACCATAAAATTACTTGGGATAGGAAAAACTGATGATCCCGCTCTTCAAAATTTAACCGAGGTGTATATAAAACGTCTCGTATTTTATAATAGATTTGAATTTGAACTTATCCCGGATATTAAAAATGCAAAGAATCTAGATGAAAATCAGCAAAAACAAAAAGAAGGAGAATTGTTGTTGAATAAAATCGCTGCATCAGATTTTGTAGTGCTTTTAGATGAAAATGGAAAGCAATATTCCTCGGAAGCGTTCTCCGAATTCATTCAAAAAAGACTTAACAGCGGACTGAAACAACTGGTATTTATTATTGGCGGACCATATGGGTTTTCCGAAGATGTTTATAAACGTGCTGATGCAAAAATTTCCCTATCAAAAATGACCTTTTCACATCAAATGATCCGATTGTTTTTTGTAGAACAACTTTACCGTGCATTTACAATCCTAAAAAACGAACCCTATCACCATAAATAATTATATGAAGCTAATATTTGCCACCCATAATAAAAACAAACTATTGGAAATTGCGGCTATGATGCCATCCAATTTCGAATTACTATCCCTGGACGACATAGGATGCAATGAGGATATCCCGGAAACTTCCAATACTATTGAAGGAAATGCTATTTTAAAGGCAGATTATGTCAAACAACATTATAACCTTGACTGTTTTGCCGATGATACCGGTTTGGAAGTCGAGATTCTAAATGGAGAACCCGGGGTTCATTCTGCAAGATATGCAGGGAACAGGAAAAATGATGAGGCCAATATATCAAAGTTGCTGGACGAATTAAAAGCCACACGCAATAGGAAAGCGCAATTTAAAACCGTGATCGCCCTAAACCTTCAA
>NZ_JH594606.1:3312558-3315425 GCF_000243235.1 Gillisia limnaea DSM 15749 | reverse complement strand
CCACAATTCCTGTTAATATCCCCACTACTACTCCTTCTATAATAATGAGCGGATAATTGAATTTTATTTCTTCCTCAGTTTCAACCTTGTTCTTTTTCTCCCTTATCATCGAAATGGAAGCTGCAACCATTACAATAGCAAAAAACAACATTATCCCTATATTTTTGGTCACCTCAAAACCAAACAGCGTGAAAATATGGTCCGGGATTGCCGGCACGATATACATACGTGTTATGTAAACAGCGATAAAAGCAGGAATGGAAAAAACCCCGGCAGTTTTAAAATCTACCAGCTTTTTCTGCATATTTTTGAACGCTCCTACCAGGGAGGTAGTCCCAACAATAAAAAGTGAATATGCTGTAGCAGTTACCGGGTTAATCATCAATAAATAAACCAATACGGGAACCGTAAGTATAGAACCACCTCCACCTATTAAACCTAAAACCAGCCCAATAATCAATGCGCCTGCATAACCTAAAAGATCAATTACTTCCATTTATAAGATTTATATTTTTTTTGGCAAAAGTAGGTTGTTAATGCAGGCAACACAGTAACAATAGTTACACAGCAAATTAATTTTCAAAAATTAACACCCTTTTCAAATTTATGTATTTGCTTATAGCCAGTCACAATTTTTATGACCGTTATAAAAAGTTGATAAACAAATTGGATAATACTTATATAGGATTGCTTATTAAAAGTAATGGCTTCAATAAAATTACAAAAATATAACCTGATTTGTGAATATATGATTAAAGTCATAAATCTCCTGCCGATTTCCTCCTTTCTTTGTCTTTTGACATTTAGAAATGCTAAAATTAAAAATTATCCATAAATCAATGTTTAGTATTTCATAAACAACTAAATAAGTAAACAATGGAGCATAAAAGGAGATTCGAATTCCAGGCAGAAGTATGCAAAGCACTTGCACATCCTTTAAGAATGGAGGTAATCCATATACTGAAGGAAAGGGAATATTGTTTCGCCCACATTCTTGAAATTACTGGCGGACTTAAATCCAATCTCTCCCAACATTTAAAAGTTATGACCAAAAAGGGGATCCTTAATGTTAGACGAGATGGGCAATGCAGTCACTTTTCTCTTAGTTCAAACAAGGTGGCACAGGCCTGTGAATTGATGCGTGAGGTGCTCATTGAAAATTTACAGAAACAACAGGAAATATTTAATACAGTTAAAATATGAGTTGCACATGTGAATTAGTAAATCGAACTATTAGTTAAAAATCAAATTGCAGAAAATCAATAAATTTTAAATTATGAAATGAGCATAACAAGGATTCAATACAAACACCTATGAAGATATGCAAATCACTCCCTAGCTATTGGGAGACTAATTAAAGAATAATAAAAAAACACATATGAAAACAATTTTAATCTTAGGCGCAGGAACAGGTGGTATTGTAACTGCCAAAGAAATAAGCAGGTACAGTGGAAATGAAGAGGATATTACCCTCGTAAAAATACTTGTATTTGAGAAGGAAGAAAAAAGTGTTTTTTCACCTTCCCTCCCATGGTTGATGGTGGGCGACAGAAAGCCAAAACAATTGTATGAAAATATCAAAAAACTAAATACTGCCGGACTTGAAGTAATTAACGGAGAAATTGAGGAAGTAGATCCAAAAAATATCTTGGTAAAAGTTAACGGAAAAGTATATAAAGGAGATTATATGGTCGTTTCTCTTGGTGTAGAACAGGTTATTGACCATAATCTGGACAAGTTCGGTTACAATTTTTTCAGTCTTGAAGGTGCGACTCAATTCCATGAGAAACTCGAGAATTTTTCCGGTGGAAAAATTGCCATCCTGGTTTCTTCCCTTCCCTTTAAAAGTCCGGCAGCCCCTTATGAAGCCGCTATGTTAATTGAAGATTATGTGCGCAGTCACGGACTGAGCAGCAATACCGAAGTTTCCATTTATACTCCGGAAAAAGGGCCTATGGAATTTGCAGGAAAAGAAATGTCGGATGAACTAAAGGGATTACTAAAAGGAAAAGGGATCAATTATTTCCCGGATCACCAGGTGACTTCTGTTACGGAAAACAACTTAAAGTTCAGCAATAGTGAAAGTTATGAATATGATCTTTTGGCCTTCACTCCTACTCATCGAAGTCCTTCTGTGATCCGAAATAGCACCTTGGCAGGAAAATCCGGCTGGGTAGATGTAGACAGGAATACCATGGAAACCAAATTCCCAGATGTATATGCTATTGGCGACATTACCGACATTCCGCTGGAAACAGGAATTTCACTTCCAAAAATTGGAGTATTCGCAAGGCATCAGGCAGAGATCGTGGCACACAATATAGGACGTAAAATGGATAATAAAGACCCAGATCAAACTTTTACCGGAGAAGGTGAGTATTTTATTGAATATGGAAAAGGATTGGCAAGCCCTGCAGAAATTCATTTATATGACCCCTCCAGTCCGGGTGTTAAAATGAAAGAACCAGAACATTTGGGACACTGGTCGAAATGGTGGGCTGAAAAATACTGGTTCTTTAAAAATTTCTAAAAACTATAAATTCAGAAACACGTAAATTAATAAACTTACCTTTTAGATGGATTATATTATTCTGAAAATTATAAGTCAAAGAAAATATAATCCATTTAACACCTAAGACTGTTTCTTTAAATTAAATATAACTCTTTAAACTAAACCAATAAAATGAGAAAAATAGGATTAATAGGCGGCACATCATGGCACTCTACTATAGTTTATTATCGTTTGATCAATGAACTGGTAGGGGAAAAAATAGGAACTCAGGCTAACCCGGATCTAGTACTTTACAGTTTAAACATTGAATTGATGCGGGAACAAAACAAGGAAAAGATCAATAATAAATATTTGG
>NZ_JH594606.1:3132109-3312458 GCF_000243235.1 Gillisia limnaea DSM 15749 | reverse complement strand
TAATATCCTATAAACACCTTCGCTTTCTAAAATTTCCTTTATTTCATCCAGATCTCTTGCTTCCACTATTATTTCTAAATCAAGGTTTTTTTCTTGAAGGTAAATTTTAGTTTTGTTAATAGCCTGGGTAATACCACCTGCAAAATCTATATGGTTATCTTTTAACATGATCATATCGTATAACGCAAACCGGTGATTCTCTCCTCCGCCTATTTTTACAGCCCATTTTTCCAGAGCCCGTATACCAGGCGTGGTTTTGCGGGTATCCAGAATTTTGGTTTTGGTTCCTTCCAGTTTTTTTACAAATTCATTTGTTTTTGTGGCAATGGCACTCATTCTTTGCATCGCGTTTAGAACAAGTCTTTCTGCTTTTAATATTGATTGGGAAGATCCTTCTACATAGAACACAATGTCTCTTTTTTTGACTACACTTCCATCTTCTATAACCGTTTCCACCTTAAGATCTTTGTCTATATATTGAAATACCTGTTTAGCGAATTCCACCCCGGCAATCAACCCGTTGTCCTTTACCAGAAGTTTGGCCCTCCCTTTTGCATTTGCAGGAATACAAGCCAGAGAGCTGTGGTCACCCTCCCCTACGTCTTCCCTTACGGAGTTCGCAATAATTATTTCAATTTCCTTGTCAAATTGTGCTTGTGAGATCATCGCAATGATTATTTTTGTAAATGTAGCAAAGTCTTAGTAAAATGACCATAAAATTACTTGGGATAGGAAAAACTGATGATCCCGCTCTTCAAAATTTAACCGAGGTGTATATAAAACGTCTCGTATTTTATAATAGATTTGAATTTGAACTTATCCCGGATATTAAAAATGCAAAGAATCTAGATGAAAATCAGCAAAAACAAAAAGAAGGAGAATTGTTGTTGAATAAAATCGCTGCATCAGATTTTGTAGTGCTTTTAGATGAAAATGGAAAGCAATATTCCTCGGAAGCGTTCTCCGAATTCATTCAAAAAAGACTTAACAGCGGACTGAAACAACTGGTATTTATTATTGGCGGACCATATGGGTTTTCCGAAGATGTTTATAAACGTGCTGATGCAAAAATTTCCCTATCAAAAATGACCTTTTCACATCAAATGATCCGATTGTTTTTTGTAGAACAACTTTACCGTGCATTTACAATCCTAAAAAACGAACCCTATCACCATAAATAATTATATGAAGCTAATATTTGCCACCCATAATAAAAACAAACTATTGGAAATTGCGGCTATGATGCCATCCAATTTCGAATTACTATCCCTGGACGACATAGGATGCAATGAGGATATCCCGGAAACTTCCAATACTATTGAAGGAAATGCTATTTTAAAGGCAGATTATGTCAAACAACATTATAACCTTGACTGTTTTGCCGATGATACCGGTTTGGAAGTCGAGATTCTAAATGGAGAACCCGGGGTTCATTCTGCAAGATATGCAGGGAACAGGAAAAATGATGAGGCCAATATATCAAAGTTGCTGGACGAATTAAAAGCCACACGCAATAGGAAAGCGCAATTTAAAACCGTGATCGCCCTAAACCTTCAAGACCATCAAATTTTGTTTATCGGAATTTGTACAGGTAAAATAACCAGAGGACCAAGAGGAACCTTCGGTTTTGGTTATGATTCCGTTTTTCAACCGGATGGAAGTGATAAAACATTCGGCGAAATGACACTTGAGGAAAAATCTACCTTCAGTCATCGTGGAAAAGCTTTACGCGACTTGCTTGATTACCTGGGTAGTTAGCTTATTTTATTCATTTAAAAATTTCTGCAATAAGCTGTAAACTAATGCTTACCTTTGCAACTTATTAAAATTTTATATGAATAAATTTGAACAATTAGGATTAAATCCTGCAATACTCAAAGCAATTGAAGATATGGGCTTTGAAAGCCCGAGTGAAGTACAGGAAAAAGCAATCCCCATTTTATTAGAAAAAGACACCGATATGGTGGCTCTTGCACAAACCGGTACCGGGAAAACCGCAGCTTTTGGTTTTCCGCTCATTCAAAAGATCAATGCTAACAGTAAGCAAACGCAAGGATTGATTCTTTCCCCAACCAGGGAATTGTGTTTACAAATTACAAATGAGCTTAAAAATTACGCCAAACATACACCGGGGTTAAACACCGTGGCAATTTACGGAGGAGCAAGCATTACAGATCAGTCCCGACAAATTCAGCGTGGAGCACAAATTATTGTGGCCACTCCGGGTAGAATGCAGGATATGATAAACAGGAAACTGGTGGATATTTCAAAAATAGAATTCTGTATTCTTGATGAAGCCGATGAAATGTTGAATATGGGATTCTTTGAGGATATCACCGCGATTCTTTCGCATACTCCAAAAGAAAAAAACACCTGGTTATTTTCAGCTACGATGCCTAAAGAGGTTTCGACTATCGCTAAAAAATTCATGCGAACTCCTGTTGAGATAACCGTTGGGACAAAAAACCAGGGAACATCAAACGTGTCTCACGAATATTACCTGGTAAATTCCCGGGATCGTTATGCTGCGCTTAAACGTCTGGCAGATGCCAATCCGGATATTTTCTCTGTGGTTTTTTGTAGAACCAAACGAGATACCCAAAAAGTTGCCGAGCAACTTATTGAAGACGGCTACAATGCCGCTGCGTTGCACGGAGATCTAAGTCAGAACCAAAGGGATTTGGTGATGAAAAGTTTTAGAAGCCGTCAAATCCAGATGCTTGTTGCAACCGATGTTGCCGCAAGGGGAATTGATGTAGATGATATCACCCACGTGATTAACTATCAGTTGCCAGATGAACCTGAAATTTATACGCACCGAAGCGGTAGAACCGGACGTGCAGGAAAAAGTGGGGTTTCTATGGTAATCGTTTCCAAAAGTGAATTGCGGAAAATCAAAAGTATAGAGCGTATTATCAAGCAACCTTTTGAGCAAAAAGAGATTCCGGATGGGATGGAAATTTGCAAGGTGCAGCTCTTTCATTTGGCAAACGACATAAAAAATACAAAGATCAATAACGACATTGAGCCTTACTTACCAGGTATTGAAGAGGTTCTAAATGATTTTTCTAAAGAAGAACTTATACAGAAAGTATTTTCTGTAGAGTTCACCAGGTTCTTTAATTACTATAAAAATTCATCCGATCTTAACTCTAAGGTTTCCGGGACAAGAGCGGAAAGCTCTGGCGGTGGAGACAGTACCAGATTTTTTATAAATGTTGGTACTAAAGATGATTTTGACTGGATGACCCTGAAAGATTTCTTAAAAGCGACTTTAGATCTAGGAAGAGACGATGTGTCCAGAGTAGATGTAAAAGAAAGTTTCTCTTTCTTTAATACCCACTCTGAACTTGCAGAAAAAGTGATCTCTACATTCCAGGATTTCCAACATCATGGACGACGTATTAGTGTTGAGATTTCTCAGGATACCGGAGGAGGAAGATCTTCCGGGCGAAGCAGAAGCAGCAAACCTCGTGGAGATTTTAAACCAAGAAGCGGTGGAGATTCAAGATCCTCAGGTTCCGGAGACGGCGGAGGAAGAAGAAGATCTTCTAAACCTTCTGAAGGTGGCGAAAGCAGATCTTCAGGAAAAGGCGGAAGTCGTAAAAAGAACATTGAAAGTTCTGTGAACCGAAGAAAATCGAGACGTTCATAAAATAAATCAAGGCAGCGGGGTAAGTTTGGTATAATATTTACTATACTTACCCCTCACTGCATTTATACTTTTATGAGATTACTAATATCCTTTACATTCTTATTTTTATTAGTCTTTAACGCAAAAGCGCAAGACCAGGACATTGTAACCGGAAAAGTTTTAAATGCTTCCAATGACCTTCCATTGGAAAACGTGAACATTGTAAATCTCAACCAGGTTAAGGGGACCACCTCGAATGCTGACGGAGATTTTGAACTTGCAGCTACCGTAAATGATACACTTTACTTTTCATATTTAGGTTTTAGGACTATACAGGTACGAGTAACCAATGACTGGCTAAAATATGGGTCGGTTAAGGTTAAGATGACAGATATTGGTATTGCTCTGGAGGAAGTAGTGGTGAGACCTATTCAATTAACCGGATATCTCGAGATCGATGCCAAAAATATCCCTATTTACGAGAATAATCGTTATAGTATTTCAGGACTAAATTCTGCCTATGAAGGTGGAGGTTCTTCATCCAGTGGGGTTAGAAAAGCTTTTGGCGCAATTTTTAATCCAGCAGATGCACTCTATAATATTTTTGGGAAGAAACCCAAACAAATGAAAAAGCTTCGTCAAATGAAAGATGATGCGGAGATAAGAACCCTACTCCAATCAAAATTTGACCGACAAACTTTGGCTGCAGTACTTCAAATCAATGAGGTTGACATTGAAGAGATTCTGGCCAGGTGTAATTATTCCAAGGATTTTATTCGAAGTGCCAACGATCTCCAAATATTAGATGCCATTAGTGGTTGTTATGAAGAATACAAAGTGTTGAAAAGATAATTGAGCATTTAGAAAGATTAGGTTAACCAACAAACCGCGTTAAAGGTTAATCCCCAGCAGGAAAAACTTTTAAGGTAGTTTTTTCACTTTTGGTTTCCATAAAGACTTTCAGGTTTTTTAAACCCTCTTCAAGTTTTTCACCATAGGCTTTATCCACAGGATAAATAAGTGCCATTACCGATAACGGAAAGGCGAGTCCTCCCTTTATTCCCCAAACGATCTTGGTTTTATTTTCGTCGATTTCCTTCAATCCTTTATACTCTATCAATACCATCCTCAAGGGTTTTACTACCAGAAATCGTGTCTCAATTATTTTGCCCTGGTTGATCTTGGTTAATTTCTGGGTACCCTCGTAAAATGCTTTATGTCCTTTCCAATATAACAAGGCATCCATTTTCCCATCTTCCCCACTATATTTTAGAATTCCGTTAAAATCTTTTTTAAACCAGGGCATCCATAAATGTTCTTTTCGCAACTGCCTCACAATATTGAACACCTCATCCTTTGGCTTGTTAATTACAACCGTTCTGTTTATTTCAAATTCTTTATCGGCCCAGGCGTGCAGAAATGCAATAAAAGTTATAATACCGATTATGATATAGAAAAATAAGGTCATAGGGGGGTTCGTTGTTAGCTTTAAATGTAAAAAATTTATTGCGTATTAGTATAACTTTTCATCATTTCATCACAATTTTTAAATGATTTTCTTAACCAATCAAATTTAACCGTATTTTTCTCATTTTCAGTTAATTCCCAATTTATTTTGCTCATTCTTAACTCCTGGGTAAGGTGTTGCAAAATAATGGCCGCTGATACAGAGATATTTAAGCTTTCCGTAAACCCTACCATTGGGATCCTTAAAAAAGTATCAGCATTCTCCATAACCTCTTGCGAAAGGCCATGTTTTTCGGTTCCGAAAAATATTGCCGATGGTTTGCAAATATCAAAATCTGACAAATTTTTAGAATTGCCATAAGGAGTTGTTGCCACAATCTGATAGCCTTTTTCACGTAAGGCTTCAACACAATCTTTACTGCTTTTATGCCTGTTAAGGCTCACCCATTTTTGGGCACCCATCGCGATCTCCCTGTCTATTCTTTTAAGATTTCTTTCTTCGATCACATGGATATTCTGTATCCCAAACACATCGCAACTTCGCATTACCGCACTGGTATTATGCAATTGATAAACATCCTCTGTTGCTACAGTAAAATGATTCGTTCTTGAATTCAGCACTTTTTCAAACAAGGCTTTCCGTTTTGGAGTAAGAAAATTTTCTAAAAAATCTATAAGTCCGGGTTCAATAGTCATCTATAGTAGTATTGATTTATAAAAAGGGGCTGTTCAAATTGAACAGCCCCTTTAGTATCTATAAATTATAAAATTTATTTTTCAAATGTTTTTAAAGTCTTGATGATAATTTGAACACAGTCCATTAATTCCTCTTCATTCATTACCAGGGGCGGTGCAAATCGGATAATATTTCCGTGAGTAGGTTTGGCCAGCAATCCGTTCTCTTTTAATGCCATACAAATATCCCAGGCTGTAGAGCTCTCTTCAGAATCATTAACAACAATGGCATTTAACAAACCACGACCTCGTACAAGTTTTACAAGATCACTGTTCTCTATATATTTATTCAATTCATCTCTGAATAATTTCCCTAGTTTTCTCGCATTTTGAGCCAGATGCTCATCTTTTACCACTTCCAAAGCAGCAACACCTACTGCGCTTGCAACGGGGTTCCCTCCAAAAGTAGAACCGTGTTGTCCCGGCTGTATAACATTCATCACGGCATCATCTGCCAACACCGCCGAAACAGGATAATTCCCTCCGGATAATGCTTTCCCTAAAATAAGAATATCGGGCCTGCTATAGGTTTCCTGGCGTTCACAATGGCCTTCACAGGTACAGTTTCCACAAACAGCAAGCAAAGCTCCTGTTCTTGCGATACCCGTCTGGATTTCATCTGCAATAAATAAGGCATTGTGTTTTTCACACAAAGCCTTAGCCTTTTTCATAAAATCATCTTCCGGAGTAAAAACTCCTGCTTCTCCCTGAATAGGCTCTACAAGGAATCCCGCTATATTGTCATTGCTTTTTAAAGCCTCTTCGAGTGCTTCCGGATCATTGTATGGAATTTTTATGAATCCCGGTGTATAGGGTCCAAAATTTTTCCTTGCATTCTCATCGTTTGAAAAGGATATTACGGTAGTGGTTCTTCCGTGGAAATTATTTTCACATACAATGATTTGTGCTTCCTGCTCCTTCACTCCCTTTCTTTCGTATGCCCATTTTCGGGCAATCTTGATCGCTGTTTCAACTGCTTCGGCCCCGGTATTCATGGGTAATACCTTATCAAATTTGAAATATTCAGTGATATATTTTTCATAAGGACCAAGAACATCATTATAAAATGCTCTGGATGTTAAGGAAAGGGTTGATGCCTGGTCGTGCATAGCGCCAATTATCCTTGGATGACAATGCCCCTGATTAACTGCTGAATAAGCCGATAAGAAATCGTAATATTTTTTCCCTTCAACATCCCAAACGTGCACTCCTTCTCCTTTTTTTAAAACCACAGGTAGCGGATGATAATTATGCGCCCCGTGCTTTTCTTCCATTTTAATAGCTTGTTCTGAAGAAGTGATTTTTTCTAAATGCATGACAGTAATTTTTTATGATTTAATTCTAAATAATTCCTTCTTTTCTGTTTCTGAAAATGTAAATAAACAAGAGGAGAGAAATCATCCAAATGTAAGCAGTGCAAATTACTAAATGTTATTTGAAATTTATAATCCCAGCATTAATAAATCTTTACAATTATCCTATTTTTGCGCTATGGGTAGAAAAAAACAAAACATCATATTCGAGAAACTGGAAATAACCGATGCCGGTGCTAAAGGTAAAAGCATCGCAAAGGCGCCGGATGGAAAAGTGGTATTTATAAACAACGCTGTTCCCGGAGATATTGCCGATATTCAAACCACCAAAAAGAAGCGGTCTTTTTATGAAGGAACCGCCATTGAATTCCATAAACTTTCAGAAAAGCGCGTCGAACCTGTTTGTCAGCACTTTGGGACATGTGGAGGCTGTAAATGGCAATTTATGGGGTATGAGCATCAATTGTTCTACAAACAACAAGAGATTGAGAATAATTTAATCCGATTGGGAAAAATAGAATTACCAGAAGTCACCCCAATTTTAGGAAGCAAGGATATTTATTTCTACCGGAATAAAATGGAATTTTCCTTTAGTGACAGCCGATGGCTTACTCTGGACGAAATTAATAGCGGTGAAGAGTTTGAAGATAAAAATGCGCTTGGATTTCACATTCCCGGAATGTGGGATAAGATCCTGGATATTAAAAAATGTCATCTGCAGGCAGATCCCAGCAATGATATCAGGAATTTTGTAAAGGAATTTGCAAACAAGAATGAACTTGCCTTTTTCAATACACGAGAACAAACCGGCCTTTTACGAACCTTAATGATACGGACTTCCTCCAATGGAGAGATCATGGTGGTTGTTCAGTTTTTTAAAGAAGAAAAAGCGAAGCGGAAGTTATTGATGGATCATTTAGCTAAAAAATTCCCTGAAATAACTTCATTACAATATGTAATCAATTCAAAAGGGAATGACACGATTTATGATCAGGAAGTGATTTGTTATAAAGGAAGGGACCATATTTTTGAAGAAATGGAAGGCCTTAAATTCAAGATCAATGCAAAATCCTTTTATCAGACAAATTCAGAACAGGCGTATCAGTTATACAAAATAACCCGTGACTTTGCCCAGCTTACCGGCAATGAGCTTGTATACGATCTATATACCGGAACTGGTACCATAGCCCAATTTGTTGCTAAACATGCTAAAAAAGTAATAGGGATAGAAGCTGTTCCTGTTGCCATTGAGGATGCCCGTGAAAATGCAAAACGCAACAATATTGAAAATACCGAGTTTTATGCAGGGGATATGAAAAAGGTATTTACCGCCGGTTTTATAAAAAAACATGGACATCCAGATGTGATCATTACAGATCCTCCCAGGGATGGAATGCATAAGGATGTAATTGCTCAAATTATTGGTATCTTGCCTCAGCGCATAGTCTATGTGAGCTGTAACTCGGCCACGCAGGCAAGAGATCTGGCTTTGCTGGATGAACATTATAAAGTCACCCGTGTACAACCTGTAGATATGTTTCCACAAACTTTTCACGTAGAAAATGTAGTATGCTTAGAAAAAAGATGATAAAATATACTTTCTTTTCGCTGGCATTGGGTTTGATGCTTCTAACCTCCTGCCAGCGGGATGATATTTGTCCGGAATCTACAGAAACCACACCTCAGGTTCGTATTTCTTTCTTTGATTTTGAGGAACGCGATATTCCGAAACCTCCTGCAAATTTAAGGGTAAAGCTCTCCGATACCGATTCTATACTCCTAAACCGGGTAAATGTTGCCGACATACGGATCCCTTTAAGGACCAATCGAAATGTAACCGAATACGATTTCATCCTGAATGCTGCTGTTATTGATACTACCGGAGAAGACGCTACGGGAAATCCAGACAGGTTGCTTTTCGCATACGCGCGAGATGAAATTTATATAAACCGTGCCTGTAGTTATAAGGTGAATTTTATAGATCTGAATGTGGATTTACAACCTGAGGAGGATGCCAGTACCACCTGGATAAAAGAAATAAACCTCGTAGAAGAAACCATCGCAAATGAAACAAATACGCATATTTTTATTTACCATTAGCATTCTCTTTTTTTTCAGTACAAATGATATCTGCGCTCAAACAGCTACAGATAGCATTCAGTTCAAAGAAAAATATGGGCTACGCCTGGGAATAGATCTTAGCAAACCCCTTCGTACACTTTTGGATGATGATTACAGCGGATTGGAAATATTAGGAGATTACCGGGTTTATAAAAATTATTATGCAGCAGCAGAGATTGGAAATGAAAAAATGGACTACAGTGAAGATAATCTAAGTGTTACTTCCAATGGAAGTTATATAAAATTTGGAGTAGACTATAATGCCTATGAAAACTGGGCCGGAATGGAAAATATGATCTTTGTGGGCCTGAGATACGGATTTGCAACTTTTTCCCAAACCCTCAATGAATATGCTATTTATACCGATACCCAGTTTTTCCCTCCTAACATCGTTCAGGGTCCCTTTGAAACAAGTGGTCTTACGGCCAGTTGGGTAGAATTAATGGTTGGGATGAAGGTTGAACTTTTTAACAATATTTTCCTGGGAGCCAATCTTCAGTTAAAAAGAAGAGTTACTCAAAGCACACCCACAAATTTTGATAATCTCACTATTCCCGGTTTCAACCGAACTTATGACGATAGTACATTTGGGGTTGGCTACGGTTATACCATTTCCTATTTGATACCATTGTATAAAAAAGCAAAAGATTAATCCTGCAAATCTTTTATTTTATGAAGTTTCTTGGTGCCTTCATAAACCTCATATTTCAGAAACTTAGATTCCAAAGCACCGTTAAATAATTTAATTTTCCTTGAAGGACGAAGTCCAACATGTTTAATGGCCTCCAGGTTGGAAGTGATAAACCAGGCTTCAGTCCCGGGATAATTTTGTTTCAGGGTATCCCCTATCCGCTTATAAAATACGGGCATATCGATATCAAGACGCTCGCCGTAAGGAGGATTAAAAACCATATGAAGATGTCTTTCACGCTCCTTTTCACTCTCGAAAAAATCCTGCTGTTTTACCTTTATAAATTCTGAAAGGTTCGCATTTTCAATATTGTCTGTCGCTTTATTAATGGCAGAAGGAGCTGTATCATATCCTGTTATGGTAAAATGAAAATCTTTTACTTTTTTCAATACCGATGCTTCTATTTGCTCATAAAGATCAACATCCCAGTCTTTCCATTTTTCAAAAGCGAATTCCTTCCGGTTTAAATTTGGCGGAATATTGGAAGCGATCATAGCTGCTTCAATCAAAATAGTTCCACTCCCACACATAGGATCTAAAAAGTCACATTGCCCTTCCCATCCCGAAAGCAACAGTAAACCTGCCGCAAGAACTTCATTGATCGGGGCTATATTGGTAGCGGTTTTATAGCCTCTTTTATGAAGGGATTGCCCGGAGCTGTCCAGGGATAAATTACAGTATTCATTTTCTATATGCACATTGATCCTTAGGGTTGGAAAATCGAGATCTACATCCGGTCTTTGCCCAAATTTCTCCCGAAACCTGTCAACAATAGCATCCTTGGTCTTTTGAGCTATATATTTGGAGTGCGTGAATTTTTCTGAATGTACCGTAGCATCAATAGCCAGGGTATCTGTAAACTCCATAAATTCTTCCCAGGCGATATTATTCACTTCCCGGTAAAGATCCTCTTCAGATGTTATTTTAAACGATTTAAAGGGTTTCAAGATTTTGATAGCGGTACGCAGGCACAAATTTGCTTTGTACATAAACCCCTTATCTCCGGAAAAACGAACGTTCCTGGTGCCCTCTTTTATATCCATTGCACCTAAGGCCCTTAGTTCCTTAGCTAATATTGGTTCAAACCCAAAGAGGGTTTTTGCTACCATTTCAAAATTATTTCCCATTTTCTTCAATTCTATAACCGCAAAAATACATTAATTTTGTCCGAAATAATAATTACAACGTATCCGGATAAACCCGAATTCAGGCTTATTTGAATTATTCATTTAAAGAATTTCAACCTAATTGGCTCATTAAGTTTCAATCACTATAATTCATGATCTATATTTTTCCGTTACTGGCCGTACTCATCGGTTTTATAATTTCTTTATTTCTAAAACCCTCCTCTTCCAAAGGCTTTCAGTTTCTACTTTCCTTCAGCGGTGCCTACCTCCTTTCTGTTACCGTATTTGAACTTTTTCCGGAAGTCTATCGATCTGGAAACGAACAGGTAGGAATTTTCATAATGATGGGGCTTTTACTTCAGATAATTCTAGAATTCATTTCAAAAGGTGTTGAGCATGGACATATGCACCTGGATAAAAAGACCAATAAATTCCCTTTGCTGTTATTGATAAGCTTAAGTATTCATTCTCTTCTGGAAGGTTTCCCGCTGGAGCAAAGCGAACATTTACTTCACGGTGTGGTAATTCACAAAATACCGGTAGCTGCAATTTTATCTGCTTTTCTTTTAAATTCAAAAATTGGAAAACCAAAGGCCATCCTTTTTCTGGCAATATTTGGCATTATGACTCCGCTGGGGAGTTGGTTGCAGGCAAATTTCCAGGAAATTAGTTCTTACGGAACCTATATCAATGCAGTCGTAATAGGAATATTTCTTCATGTTTCCACCACAATCCTATTTGAAGCCTCTAAAAATCATTCTTTCAATGCTACCAAACTAGGGGTAATCATTTTCGGGATCGCTTTGGCTTATTTTTTATAGGAATGTTCAGCAAGGAAGAATCAAAAAATATCAGAGAGGAATTCTGGACGGGTTTTGGGAAAGCGTATTCCAAAAAATGGATCCTTTATGATACGAAGATGAAAGAGCTTCAGCTTAAATTTAGCTTTGACAATAGAACGGCAAAGGTCTCTATGGACATTTCTTCAAGGGATGAACTTATTCGTGCTTATTATTTTGAAAAGATCACAGTGCTAAAAACCATCCTCCACAGCGAATATTTGCCGGATGCTACTTTTGCGGAATCCTTTCTTCTTCCTGAAGGGAAAACAATTTCAAGCATTTTTGTGGAATTGAAAAATGTCAATATCCATAATAAAAAGCATTGGCCAACTGTAAATAAGTTCTTTTATTACAAGATGAACCAGATGGAAGCCTTTTTTCTGGAATATGAAACGTATATAAATGATTAGGAGTTTTTGATATTCCTGTTTAAATTAAGAAAGGTTTGCCCTTTTTAAGAACAAACCTTCCATCAACCAACCAAAAAAAATCAAATAACAATCAAAACTTGATCAGTGAACATTGGGGCAGAAAAGATCTTCATATTTAATTTGGCTAAAAAAACAAATCAAACCTTCTTACAAAAAATTTTCACCTTAAAGCATTACATGATTGCACTCTACTTTATTTACGGAAAATAAACCGATCCGGTTTTCATTCCTTTGATATTTAACATTCTATACTGAAATATTTAAGCCTTCTGGCATTTTTATAGGTGACTAAAGCCGAATAAAGATTGGAAATGTTTACTAAACCTTTTTTTGATTGGTCTCCATCGCCTTTTTAAAGCCTTTGAAAGGCCTTATAATAAGTCTTGCCGCTTTATCATAATTGATATAATTATACACCCAGTTAAAGAAGGTAACAAACCTGTTTCGGAATCCAATTAAAAACCATAAATGGATAAACATCCAGATATACCAGGCAAAAAATCCACCAAATTTAAATTTCCCAATATCTACCACCGCACGGTTTCTTCCAACGGTAGCCATAGATCCTTTATCGAAATATTCAAAAGGTTTCAGGTTTTCTCCTTTTAAAAGTCGGGAAAAGTTTTTGGCAAGATGACTTCCTTGCTGAATTGCAGGTTGTGCAACCATAGGATGTCCTCTTGGGTAGTCTCCACTTTGCATAATGGCGATATCCCCAATGGCAAAAATATTCTCATATCCATTAACCTGGTTAAAGGTGTTCACGTGATATCTATTGGCCTTTTCAATCATTGCTGAAGCATTCAACCCCGCAACCGGAGCCCCGGTAACTCCGGCAGACCAGATAAAGGTTTCAGATCTCAGTTCAAGATTGGTATTGGTTTTTACCAGGTGACCATCATAACTTTCAACCATCGTATTAAGGTGGATTTTCACGCCTAATTCCTCCAGGAATTTATGTGCACTTTTGGATGCTTTTTCACTCATAGGAGGTAATACCCGGTCAAGCCCCTCAAGTAAGTGGATTTGCATCTCATCAGAAGCAATATCTGGATAATCCTCAGGAACTACATTATTCCGCAATTCGGCAATGGCACCGCTTAATTCTACTCCTGTAGGACCGGCACCGGCCAGCACAAAATTCAAGAGCGACTTTCTTTTTTCAGGATCTTCTGTAATTACAGCCTGTTCCAGGTTTTCAAGTATCAAACTCCTAATATTTAAAGCCTGCGGAACGGTTTTCATCCACATGGCATGTTCTTCTATACTTTTATTTCCGAAGAAATTCGTTTTAGAGCCGGTGGCAATAACCAGGTAATCATACTTTAGATCGCCAATATCGGAATGGACCATATTAAGTTCAGCATCAATTCCTGTTACTTCCCCCATTCTAAAATAGCCTCCGGTATGAAGTCTTGTAATTTTACGTAAAGGATACGCTATTGAATCCGGTTCAAGGCCGGAGGTGGAAACCTGGTATAACAGTGGCTGAAACGTATGGTAATTGTGCCTGTCCAGCAAAACGGTTTGCACCGGTAGTTTTAATAATTTTTGAGCAAGGGAAATGCCTGCAAATCCACCTCCTATAATCACAACCCGTGGCAACTCTGTTTCAGGAATGTTCATTGTTGTTTTTTTTTTAAAGTTAACACTTCGATTTCATAAGAAAAATTGGGAAAATACTAAAGTTAGTTAAATTATTACCCAGGCATCTTTGAAGACGGATTAGTTTTAACTGCAAATTTTAATAGAGTCTTAAATCATCATTTCATAGATAAAAACCAACCAACATATTTTTTCGCACATTTGTAACAAAGCAATATAAGTTAAGACTAATGATTTACTAGCCAAATTTAGTGGATAAAGAACTCGAACATCAGTTTGTAACCAACCTGGAGCAGAATCAGAATATTGTGCACAAAATTTGCCGGATCTACACAAACGATCAGGCAGCGCACAACGATTTGTTTCAGGAGATTAGCATTCAGCTTTGGAAAGCCTATCCAAAGTTTAGGGGGGACGCCAAATTTAGTACCTGGATGTATCGGGTTGCTTTAAATACAGCAATAACCTTATACCGAAAGAAAAAACGGGGAATACAAACAATAGATTATGATTCTGTTCATTTCAGGATAAAAGCTGAAGAATATGATGGGGAAGCAGAAAAACAATTAACCTTATTATACAGTGCTGTAAAGGAATTAAATGATATCGACAAAGCACTTGTCTTTTTATATCTCGAAGACAAAAATTATAAAGAAATCTCAGAAACCCTTGGTATTAGCGAGGTGAATGCGAGAGTGAAAATGAACAGAGTAAAGACAAAGCTAAAAAAAATATTAAATCCGTAAAAGGTATGGATGAATTAGAAATTTTAAAAAAAGACTGGAAAAAACAGGGGGAAAATTATCCCCGGCTAAGTTATGAAGAGATTAGTAAGATGATTTGGAAACGATCTTCTTCTATAGTAAAATGGATCTTCGTAATAAGCATTCTGGAATTTTTGTTCTGGGCAATTTTAAATATTTTTCTTGCAGATGAAGCGTATTGGAAGGAAATGGAACTTATTAACCTTAAGGAATTTACCATAGTTGTGTATATCGTAGGCTATGCTATCACCTTCTATTTCATCTGGCAGTTTTATAGAAATTATATCAAAATTTCATCTACGGATGATTCCGCAACATTGATGAAAAACATATTAAAAACCAGAAAAACGGTTAAATATTATATTGGATATGTAATTATATCTACTGCCGTAACTTCACTTGTTTATTTATATTTCACATTTAATTATCACATTAAAAATGCTGTTCCAGAAGAAGCGGCATCGTATGAATTTGATTTTAACCAATGGCTCTTATTTATAGGAATGACGACTATAGTAATACTTATTTTCCTGGGTATTATATGGTTATTTTACCGGCTTCTATATGGAATTCTTTTGAAGCGTCTTTCCAAGAATTACAAAGAATTGATGAAACTTCAGGTTTAAGAAATTATGTGACCCCAATTTAAAATTATTTTAAATTGGGGTGTTTAAAGATTATAACCACAATCTTACTATTTTCAATTAACAACATTTAAGGATTTTACTTGTTCTTTATTCGTTAGTTTTGTAAAAAAGCCAAAATTGCTGGCATTAAAACAAAAGAAAAATGGATTTCACAAATCCTCTTGTATATGGGGTGCCTTGTTTTTTAGGACTTATCCTATTAGAACTTACATATAGCAAAACCCATCATAAAAAAGACCTGTACAACTGGAAAGATTTAACATCAAGTCTTTCTCTGGGAATAGGTTCTGCTGTAATCGCAGCACTTATTAAAACGGTATCTGCAATACTTATCTTCAATTATGTTTACGAGCTTTTCAATCCGATAGTTTCCGGAGTACGCACCAATATAATGGGATGGGAATCTTTTGGGTATGTTTGGTATGTTTGGTTATTATGCATGCTTTTAGACGATTATACCTATTATTGGTTTCACCGTCAAAATCATATGGTGCGCTTTCTTTGGGCAGCTCATATCGTACACCATTCTTCAGATAATTTTAACCTTGGGACAGCAGTTCGAAATGGTTGGTTTACCATATTATATAAACCATTCTTTTATGTTTGGATCGTGATGATAGGCTTTCCGCCGGAAATGCTTGTGGTATGCCTGGGAATTGAAGCTTTATGGCAATTTCAGTTACATAGCCAGTACATTCCGAAAATGGGAATTATAGAACGCTTCTTAAATACTCATACCATGCATCAGGTACACCACGCTAAAAATTTGGATTATATGGATAAAAACCACGGTGGATTCTTAAACGTTTTCGATAGAATTTTTGGAACCTGGAAAGAACTCGATCCTGAGATAGAAATAGAATATGGAGTTTCAACACCGCCAAACTCTTACAACCTATGGGTTATCTTAACCCACGAATATAAAAACATTTGGGAGGACACTAAAAAATCAAAAAATTGGCGACATAAATTTATGTATATTTTTGGTGAGCCGGGATGGAGTCATGATGGAAGCACCCTAACGGTAAAGCAAATGCGAAAAGCCCTGAAAGAAGAAGAAGCCGTATAGCTTTTGTTTTAAAATTTTAGTGTTAAGTAAGTTTTTGGTTGGATTTCCTTAGCTACCTGAATTGTAACGTTTTTTAATATTCCCATTTCCGTTTTTCATTAAGGTCTTCCATATCCTCAATGACTTCCCGCGGAATTACCTTTAAAAATGAAGTATGTTGTTCTATGGCATATTCTAGTTTTTCCACGATTTCTTCAATAGTCTCATTTTCATAATCTATTTCAAGAGGAGGTTTTATTTGAAAAGATTGAAGGATACCTCTTTTCTTAATCCGAATTCCTTTTTTATCAAAAGAGCGACGAAAACCATCTATAACTATAGGAATTACAATGGGTTTATGATTTTTTATGATGTGTGCGGTCCCTTTTCTAATGGGCTTAAAAGGTTTTGTTGTTCCTTGCGGGAAGGTGATTACCCAACCGTCTTTCAAAGCAATTCCAATCTTTTCGGTATCATTTAAATTAATCTCCCTATGAACATCTTTTCCTTTGGATCTCCAGGAACGTTCAACACTTACCGCACCGCCATACGCCATTATTCTTGTTAGCAAGCCTGCCTGCATGGTTTCCTTTGCAGCAACATAATAGATGTTCAATTTTGGATTCCATATATAGCCAATGTTTTTTATAGAATCTACACGGCCACTTAAACTAGCATTAAAAACATGGAACATCGCGGTAACATCTGCAAAATAGGTTTGATGGTTGGAAACAAAAAGCACATTGGTATCCGGAAGATTCTTAATGATTTCCGATCCTTCAATTTGCAATTCATTAAAGCCACGGAAACGTCTATGGGTCATTAATCCGAAAAACCGAATCAGCCACTTTTTAAGAATAAGAATATGTCCAAACGGATTTCTTTTTAACAATCCCATTTATAGTCGTTTGATTAAAATTGCATACCTCTCAAAAAAGAGCACAATATAAAAAATTCCCATTAAAGAACTTTCTTAAGCAGTACCTTCAATTCGTTTAACATCATTGCCGTTGCGCCCCAAACTATATGTCCGTTTAAATTAAATGCGGGTACCTGTATGTTCTTTGCATAAGAGGTATTAAGCGTTTCCGTGATCATGTTATTCTCATCCAGAAAATGATCAATATCTATCTCCAGGATTTGTTCCACTTCGCTTTCCTGGGCAACCAGATAAGGGGTTTTTTTCATCATTCCCACATAAGGATGAACCCAAAAATTGCTGGGTGGGATATATAACTTTGTTAGTTTTTTTATCACCTCGACCTCCTGCATTGGTATTCCTACTTCTTCTTCGGTTTCTCTTAACGCCGTTTGCTTTAAATTTTTATCAAAAAGCTCTACTCTTCCGCCCGGGAAACCAACCTGATTGGAATGTACTCCTTTATAGGTTTTCCTTAAGATTAAGACAAGATGTGTGTTTTCCTTTTTGTCCGGATAAAAAACAGCCATTACACCTGCTTTATTAGGCTTTCTGGCTTCAATATCCAAATTCGCCAATTCCTTCACCCTAATTATTGGCGCCAATTTATAATGAGCTTCCTCCCCCGGAAGAGCAATTTTTTTTAAATTTGGCATTTTATACCTAAAATCAGAGAATTTCATGACCAGATATTTTTTACTCTTTTCGAGCGTGTTATTTCTGTTTTTTGCAAGTTGTGAAGATACGCAAAAATCAAAGAATATTAATACGAATACTACTATAAGCAGGGACGAAACAGAAAAAGATTCCGCGATAATCAAGAAGATCCAGGAAGATAAAGAGCAAGAAAAGAAACTTGTGATAAATGAGGAACCTATGCTGGTGCAGGAAGAATTAATGCCTTTTCTAATGCAATATGGAAAGGAAAATCCAGAAAACCGGGTTAGAATAAAAACACGTTTTGGAGACATTGAAGTTATGCTGTATCAGGATACGCCCTTACATAGGGGTAATTTTTTGTTTTTGACAAAACAAGGTTATTTTGATGGCACTTATTTTCACAGGGTAGCAGAAGGCTTTGTGATACAAGGAGGAAATTCAGATAACCGCGAAACCAGTATCAAAAGAAACAATATTGGGTCTTATCTTATTCCAAGTGAGTTTGAAGCCGGGCATCGCCATACCCGGGGTGCATTTTCGGCAGCAAAATACGCCGAACAAAATGTGAGTAAGGCGTCTTCTCCTTTTGAATTTTTTATCGTGCAAAGCGAGCGGGGTGCTCATCATCTTGATAATGACCATACAGTTTTTGGAAGGGTTACCAAAGGTATGGATGTAGTAGACAGCATTAACAAACAACCTGTGGGCGAAGGGGAATGGCCAATGCAAAATGTGAAAATGGAGGTTGAAATTATAGAATAAGCCTATTGCTGAGTGTAATAATTGAAATCCTTGAGTATGTTCTTCACAAAATCTGATGGAGACTCCTGTGGTTCAACTTCCAGCAATTCTGAAATTTTATTTGAAAGGGATAAAATCACCTTATGGTTTCCGTCCCTTCTTGCATTTTGATATAAACTCTTAATGTTTTGGACATCTTTATCTTTTAATAGGGTAACCTGAGGGTATTTCGGGATATAATTTTCAGGAAGATCAACCATTAAAGTTTGTGATAAACCAATCTGTTTTTTTTCTGAGATTACTGTGGTACCGGCTGCCATATCTCCCAGTCTTTGACCTTTTCCGTTTAAAAGGATAGTTACCACAGCAATACTTCCGCTTGCCAATGTGATATCGATTAATCTCAATAACCACCGGACTAAATATTGACTAAACCGTGGACGTGAACCATCCAGTTTTACAACTCTAATATTTAAAGCAGCCTTTCCGAGTGTCCTCCCATTATTAAAGGATTCAAATAATAAATAATATAAAAATATAGGCAAACCTATGATCAAATAATAAACCCAAAGATCTCCTCCCTCCATTCCAAGGCCTGCAATAGCCAAAGATGTTAGTATTCCATATGCCACGAGTAAAAACGTATCTACCAAAAAAGCGAGTATCCTGTCGCCTATTCCTGCAACCTTTTGTTGAATCCCAATATTTTGGGCGGTTTCTATTTGAAAATTGTCCATTAAATACGTTTCTTTGAGAGATATAAAAACTACCAATGCGCGAGGCGGCTTTCGTGAAGCAAAATAAGGATAAATGGTTGGAATTTGAAAGGGAGCTTGGCACAAAAACCACCATTCCTCCCAAAAAAATTTCTGAACTCTATCTTGAAGTTACAGATGATCTTAGTTATGCTCAAACATTCTATCCTGGAAGCAATACCGCTATTTATCTAAACGATCTTGCTGCACAGGCTCACCAAAAAATTTATACCAATAAAAAGGAACCCGGAAACTTCCTGTGGAAATTTTATGCTGAAGATTTTCCTAAAATGTTCTATCGCTTTCAGAAGCAATTGTTGTTAAGCTTTATAATATTTGCTGTTTTTGTGACTGTTGGCGCATTTTCTGCCTCCAGTGATGCTTCGTTTGTTCGGGCTATCTTAGGAGACGCCTACGTGAATATGACGCTGGAAAACATCGAAAAGAACGATCCTATGGCGGTTTACAAACAAATGGGCGAACTTGATATGTTCCTTGGCATCACTATCAATAATATTCGGGTGGCTTTAACTGCCTTTACGCTAGGGATTTTAGCAGGTCTAGGAACCGCTTTTGTCTTGATGCAGAACGCGATCATGTTAGGCTCTTTTCAATATTTCTTTTACCAAAACGGAATGCTGTGGGAATCTGCCAGAACAATCTGGATTCACGGAACCATAGAGATCTCCGTAATCATTATCGCCGGATGTGCCGGCTTGGTGGTGGGAAAAAGCATCCTGTTCCCACAAACATTTACCAGGCTTACTTCCTTTGTTAAGGGGGTGAAAAACGGATTGAAAATCGTGATTAGTACGATTCCGTTTTTTATTGTAGCAGGATTTCTGGAAGGATTTGTAACCAGGTTAACCTGGATGCCAGATTGGCTGGCCATTGTGATCATTGGTTTATCATTGCTCAGCATTCTGTTTTATTATGTGTATTATCCAATTTATTTGAACAAAAAAGAAAATTTAAATGCAAAACAATTACATTCAGTTTAAACAAAAAAGAGAGCTGGGAGAAATCATCAATGCTACTTTTAAATTTATAAGGGAAAATTATAAAACTCTTTTTAAATATTTAGTAAGTCTGGTAGGGCCATCTTTTATTTTGCTGGTTGCGGCCTTGTCTTATTACACCTATTCGGTTCCGGCAAGTATTTTGCAATCAATGGATTTTTCCTCAGGTGATTTCATCATTGCTTTCTCCGTACTTGCTTTAACCTTATTGATTTATTACTCCTACCTGTACGCCACCATTTATCATTATATAAAATCCTATATGAAGCATGATGGAGAAACGGACGAAACTGAGATTAGATCTGGTGTGAAAAACGACTTTGGAAGGCTGCTCATTCTCTTTCTTGTTTCTGCCATCCTAATGTTCGCAGGATTTATCCTGTTTGTGATCCCGGGAATTTATCTTTTCGTACCACTTAGCATCGTGAGTGCTATCATGATATTTAAACAAACCAATTTAACCGATACTATTTCTTATGCTTTTACACTCATAAAAGATAATTGGTGGATGACCTTTATAACGATCATTGTAACGGGATTGCTGGTTTATGTCATTGGCCTGGTATTTCAAATTCCGCTAATCGTTTACACTTTAGTGAAAATGATGACCATGGTGCAGGAAGGATCCGCGGCAGAAATGGCCTCGTATTCAGATTGGGTTTTAATCGTGCTTCAGGTTCTCGCATCCCTTATTCAATACATACTTTACTCCATAAGCGTTATTGTAATTGCATTTATTTATTTCAGTTTAAACGAAGAGAAAAACCTTACCGGTACCTTCGAACAAATTGACAACCTGGGAAAATGATCTTATGAAATTTGCTCCGGTCTTATTCTTAGTACTTTTCTTTTGTTCGTCTTTTGGCTGGACACAGGATTCGCTTTCCGGTAGCCAAAAAAAGATTAATTATGATACCAGCAGCAGCCTTGAACCTCTAGAGTTTGAAGAGCAGCAAATAAGTGAATATAAAAACGACAAAGCTTTTGATTATCTAAATGCTGCAGAAAAGGACACCTGGTGGACCCGTTTAAAAGACTGGGTGAACATGAGGTATCATCAGATTTTAGACTGGTTATTTGGCGATTATGAAGCCAACTCTATCCTCGCTTTTTTCTTGAATTTGCTGCCATATATATTGATAATAGCAATTATAGCTTTTGCCGTTTGGCTTTTTATCCGGTTGAATCCCGGGAATTATCTTTTAGCAGATCCAGAAGAGGCCCAGGTATTTCTTAGCGAAGAGGAAAAAATCATCAAATCTGAAAATATTTCCGATCTCATTGAGCAGGCGATCCGCGAGGGAGATTATAGACTCGCAGTTCGTTATTATTACCTCCAATTACTGCGGCAACTCAATGCGCAAGAATTGATACAATATGAATTTCAAAAAACTGATACCGAATATTTAAATGAACTGAAAAAGGAAGATTTCAGGCCGGAACTTAAAAAACTTATGCGGATTTATGATTTTATTTGGTACGGTAGTTTCCCCATTTCTGAAAATGACTTCAAAAAAACACAACGATTTTTTCAGGATTTCCAAACTTCACTAAAAACCATTCAAAATGAGTAGAAGTTTGAAATTAGCTTTTGGAGCTTTCCTCCTTTTGGTGCTTTTCTTAACCTATCTGGAAGCTTCTCAACCAGAACCTGTGAATTGGACTCCAAGCTACCTGGAAACCGATAAAATTGCACTGGGAAGTTTTATTCTGTTCGATTCCTGGACGAAAAATACGGAAACAACTATTGAAAAAGTAAGAATTCCTCCCTTTGAATTTCTGGACAAAGATCCTCAGGGAACCTATTTCTTCCTGAATAACACAGTGGTTTTTGATGATAGTGAACTTAAAAAACTCTTAAACTGGGTGTCTCAAGGAAACTCAGTTTTCATTTCTGCGGGATATCTTGGTAAGAATTTGCTGGATACGCTCAACATGAAAGCCACTACCTACAGCGGGATGGAAAATTTCGTTTCCAGACCCGGGCTTAATTTTGTTCATCCTAAATTAAAAAACGATAAAGATTATAAATTCAGTTATGATCTGGAATCACTTTATTTCAGCAAAATAGACACTTTAAATCAATTGGTTTTAGGAACCTCCCGGTATAACAGTGATGATTCTGAAAAACAGAAAATAAACTTTGTAAAGTCCCAATTTGGGGATGGCGAAATCTTGTTACATTCCAATCCGCAGGCATTGGCAAACTACTTTTTACTTACCAACGATAACTATCATTATGCGGAAGGGGTTTTAGCTTATCTAAAGCGGGATGAAAAAGTTTACTGGGATTCGTATTACAAATCCGGTAAAGCCTACGCTACTTCCCCGCTATATATTTTACTTGGGAATAAGGCTTTAAAGTGGGCTTATTACATTGCAATTGCAGGCTGTATCTTATTTATAATTTTTGAAGGCAAAAGAAAACAACGTGCCATTCCGGTGGTAGATCCCTTAAAAAATCAAACCTATGAATATTCCAAAACCATAGCCGATCTTTACCTGGAGCAAAAAGAATTTAAAGCACTTGCCCAAAAACAAATCAAACATTTTTATGATTATATTCGAACAAGGTATAGAATTGATACTTCCCTGGAATCTGAACATTTCTATTCGGAATTAGCCCTAAAAAGCGAACATACCCAAACCAAAACAGAGGCACTTTTTCAAAAATTCAGGGAGCTATCCAAAAAAACTCAAATAACAAAACAAGAATTACAGGATCTTAATACTATGATTCAATCCTATAAAAACTCAAAAAATGAATAACGAAACTTCTGAAAATCCTGAAATAAATTTTGACAACCGCATTCCACTGGAAGACCTTAAAAGTGCAGTAATAGATCTAAAGTCTCAATTGGGAAAAGTGATTATTGGACAGGAAAATTTTATAGAACTGTTAATCGCCGCACTTTTGGCAAACGGACATGTATTGATCGAGGGTGTTCCCGGAGTGGCAAAAACTATTACCGCAAAACTTTTTGCCAAAACCCTGAAAACCGATTTTAGCAGAATCCAGTTTACACCAGATCTAATGCCCAGTGATGTTTTGGGAACTTCTGTACTGAGTTCAAAAACATCCGATTTTGAATTTAAACCGGGTCCAATTTTTTCCAATATCGTGCTAATAGATGAGATAAACCGCGCACCCGCAAAAACTCAGGCTGCCTTATTCGAAGTCATGGAAGAGCGCCAAATTACCATAGATGGAAAGAAATACCTGATGCCTCCACCATTTATGGTTCTGGCAACTCAAAACCCGATAGAACAGGAAGGAACCTATGCCCTGCCAGAGGCACAACTGGATAGATTCCTTTTTAAAATAAAAGTGAATTATCCTACTCCTTTGGAAGAAGTACAAATCCTGCAATCTCATCACGAACGAAAAGGAGCTGCACCCGAAGAAGGAATTATCGCGGTACTAACTCCTGAAAAACTACTTGAACTTCAAAAACAAATCCAGGGTGTCTTGGTAGAAGAAAAATTGCTTAATTACATTGCGCAACTGGTAATTAAAACAAGGAATCACCCGCATTTATATCTGGGAGCTTCTCCAAGGGCTTCTATTGCCGTGATGAATGCTTCCAAAGCAATGGCAGCAATCCAGGGAAGGGATTTTTTGATTCCTGAAGATATTAAGAAAGTCCTGGTTCCAGTTCTTGCTCACCGGGTGATACTTTCTCCTGAAAAAGAAATGGAAGGGATCACACCAGAAAATGTGATCGATCTTATTGCCAACACCATAGAAATCCCCAGATAAGTGAATTTTATAAAATCGATCTATTTTCAGCAACGGGTATTTTGGGCCATTTTTGGAATTGCAGGATTGTTCCTGTTTTCCTTCTGGATCCCGCAGTTGTATGCCGTCACCTGGATATTATTGATCTTATTGCTTTTTGCGATCCTTCTGGATACCATGATTTTATTCTCTAAAAATGGCCTGAGCGCACAACGTATACTTTCTGAAAAATTCTCTAATTCAGATCAAAATCCGGTAACTATTCAAATTCAGAATAAATATAGGTTTAAGGTTTACCTCGAAATAATAGACGAACTTCCTGTTCAATTTCAAAAACGTGATTTTCTCAAGAAAACTGAAGTTGGCTCGAATTCCAATACCGAGTTTCAGTATTATGTTCGTCCGGTGGAGCGTGGTGAATATTTCTTCGGAAAACTGAACCTTTTTGTTTCCAACAAATTGAAATTGGTGAAGAAACGACTCATTTTTGATGAAGACCAAATGGTAAAAGTCTATCCATCTATTATTCAGATGCGGAAATATGATTTCCTGGCCATCGATAAAAGATTAAAGCAACCGGGAGTAAAAAAAATTAGGAGGATAGGACATACCCAGGATTTTGAACAGATCAAGGAATATGTGTTGGGAGATGATGTACGAAGTATCAACTGGAAGGCAACAGCCAAACAAGCCGGATTGATGGTGAATCAATATCAGGATGAAAAAGCTCAACCTGTTTATTCCGTCATAGATACCGGAAGATTAATGAAAATGCCTTTTAACAGCCTTAGTTTACTTGATTATTCTATTAACAGCAGCCTTGCTTTTTCCAATGTCGCTTTGCAGAAAAAGGATAAAGTAGGACTGCTTTCTTTTTCAAACAAGATAGGAAGCCTTATTCCCGCCAGCGCTAAAAAAACCCAACTCAACCTTATCCTGAATAATCTTTATAATATTAAAACCAAATTTCGCGATTCAGATTTTGGTTTGCTGTATACCGTCGTTAAAAGACAGCTTACCCATCGCAGTTTGCTAATGGTTTATACCAATTTTGAACATATGAATGCCTTAAACAGGCAACTTCCCTATTTGAAAGCACTTTCTAAAAAGCATATCGTAGTGGTGATTTTCTTTGAAAATACCGAGCTGGAAAAAGCGATTCATCGCAAAACCGATAATTTACCGGAACTGGCCCATCAAATTATTGCAGAAGATTTTAACTACGAAAAAAGATTGATGTCTAAAACACTTCAACAACACGGGATTCAAGCCGTTTTAACCCGTCCGGAAGAACTCACCGTAAACACCATTAATAAATATCTCGAAATAAAAGCCCGGGGGATCTTGTAGGTAGAATGACCAGTAGCTTAACCTTCAAATAAGTCACAATTAAGAATATTTTGCATAAAATCTATTTTCACTGTGTTAGATTTGATTTCCTGAAAATGTGATTCTTATGAAAGGAGCATAACGGGAGCACGGTTCAAACACCCATGGAGATATGCGAATTGCGTAGACCTCTTTAACAAAAAATAGCTAAAGATGAAAAAATGGATTCTTATTATGACCTTGTTTGTTTGTGTATTTGCCTATTCTCAAACCGAAAACACCTCCACAGTTACCGTGAATGTAAATAATCTATCCACCGATGAAGGATTTTTGCTAATAGGAATTTATACCGAAAAGATCTTTATGAAATCTACCCCCAAATATACTGCTAAAGGGGAGATTAAAAATGGAAGCTCCACTATAACCTTTGAGGGAATTCCTCCAGGAAGCTATGCAATATCAGGTTTTCATGATCTAAATGGAAATAATAAAATGGATTTTCAACCTACGGGAAAACCAGGTGAACCTTATGGAATATCCAAAAATAACATAAATCCAAATGGCCCGCCTATTTGGGAAGATTCAAAATTTGAAGTGTCCGGAGTACCGGTAGAGATGGAAATAAAGTTTCTGTAATAAGCTATAGATGAATTATTTATTTTTTGACATTCAAATAGAAAAAATCAATACATTTGTAAATTGCAAATTAAATCTGATTTATGACAATTACCCAATTACAGTATGTATTAGCAGTTGCTGAACATCAAAATTTCACAAAAGCAGCTCTAAAAGTTTTTGTAACCCAGCCTACCTTGAGTATGCAAATTCAAAAGCTTGAGGACGAATTGGGCGTTCGTATTTTTGACCGGAGTAAAAAGCCTATTCAGCTTACCGAAACCGGACGGAAAATTGTTAATCAGGCTCGAAATATTGTAAATGAAAGCGATAGAATTCAGGATATTGTAGATCAGCAAAAAGGTTTCATAGGCGGCACATTCAGGATTGGGATAATTCCTACGGTAATGCCAACGCTATTACCTATGTTCCTGAATAACTTTATCAAAAAATATCCAAAAGTCAAACTTAACATCGAAGAACTTAATACAGATACTATTATTGAGCGACTTAAGGAAGGACATCTGGATGCCGCAATTGCGGCTACCCCATTAGAAATGGAAAACATCAAGGAACAGGTTTTATATTATGAACCTTTTGTGGCCTATATTCCACAAAGCCACCGACTTTCAAAACTTGAGAAGTTAAAAATAGAAGATCTTGATATCGATGATATTTTATTGCTTGAGGATGGTCATTGTTTCAAGGATGGAATTCTAAATTTATGTAAAACGTCCAAAAAATCAAATGACGACCATTTTCAACTGGAGAGCGGAAGTTTTGAAACCCTTGTTAAACTTGCCAATGAAGGATTAGGAATGACATTGCTTCCTTATTTACATACCCTGGATTTGAATGAAAATGAAAAGAAAAATTTAAAAATGTTTCAGGAACCTGTACCTGCAAGGGAGGTAAGCCTTATCTACAATAAGAGCGAACTTAAAATTCACATCATAGAGGCTCTTAAAAACACAATCTCCGGAGTGGTAAAGGGCGCAATTGCTTTTCAAAATGTGAAAATTATAAGTCCCTTAAGTCAAAATAAATCTAAAAAAAAATAAGCGGCTTTTGAGCCGCTTATTTTTTAGTTTAAATATATTAGACATTGATTTAATTCTGGGTTCTGTCTGGTTAATGAAACAATCCAGATCTTTAATTCCTCAATTTCATGAGGAAGCAAACGTTGAATTGCTTTTTTTACTTCTTTACAGAAAAGAACCGCATCAAAACTAACCTTATGCAAGATAGTTTTGGTGTATTCAAACATCGCTCTCGCCATAATTTGAAATTTTTTTAGGTTATTGAATGATTAGTTTATAAGAGTAGAAATAAATCAATAGGCTTTATTTTAAGAACTGTTTAAATATAGTAAAAAAATTCATATTCCTGACCTATTTAATCAACTATTACGGTTTACCCTTTATCATTTATATCGATAAAGGAAGTTCAAAATCTAATCTATCCGCCATCCTAAAATTAACAGCTTCAGTAATAATAGCTTCCATTGGACCCATTTCGAGCACTAGATATCGCATTTCTTCACCCTGAATTTGATAATCTATTTCATTTACATTTTTTGATTTTTATTTTTTGAAAAACCTTAATGATGCCATTTCGTGATTATTTTTTCCTGATCGTCCATTCAAATTCAAAAGTGGATACTTCAATTCCTTCTTCATTAGTTCCTATAGACTTCATCCAGAAGGTTTGTCCTTCTCCCGTTGAGATTGTTTTGGCAATAGCATCTTTAATCAAATTACCATCACCGCACACGAAACGGATCTTCCCGGTTGCTTTTTTGGTAAAAACAGCCTTATTTTGGGCTACCAACATGGAAATCTTCTCCCCGCTTTCCCGAATATGTCCCATTACCAAAGCACCAGTACTTAATTCGGCTGCCATGGCCTGGACTGCAAAATAAAGGGAGTTGAAGGGATTTTGATTGATCCATTTGTGTTTTACCCCAACCTCACAGCTCGTCCCACTAATTTTTTTTACACGCACCCCGCTAATCCAGGCACTTGGAAGTTTAAATATTAAAAATTTATTGAGTTTTCCCGGAGTTAAATCCATAAGTATGATCGTATTTTTTCTAAAAGTATTCAAATTTTAGAACATACCGAAATGTTAAACTTTTCATAAAATTTAAATATATACAGTACTTTGCTTTGCATAATACCTTCTTAAAGATATATATTTGTATAATAAAAACAAAAAAAGATGAACTCACAATCTACAAATCCAGATAAAACTATAGCAGCACTCATCCATGTCGCTGCGTTTTCAAAATATATTATTCCCCTTGGGAATTTTATACTTCCACTAATTTTATGGACTGCAAAGAAGAATGATCCATTTGTAGACGAACATGGAAAACAGGCGCTAAATTTTCAGATCAGTATTTTTCTATATTTCATTTTACTGGTTTGTCTTGGAATATCAGGAATCGTTTTTCTGGGAGTAAATTTCACTTTTCAGGAACCTTTTATCTTTTCACCAGATTTCATTCGGATTGGAGATCTGGGAAAAGCCCTGCCTCTTTTATTTTTTATAGGCTTTATAGGAATCCTTTTACTGGCATTGTTCATTCTGGAAATTGTTTGCGTCATCACCGCAACTGTTAAAGCCAGTGAAGGACAGTCATACAAATATCCTTTAACCATTAATTTCATCACTCCAATTCCGCTTGGGGATCATCAATCAAAAAATGAACAGTTTAACAACACTCAAAACCAAACGCTATGAACATTGAAAACACCAAGGCGCAAATGCGAAAGGGCGTGCTGGAATACTGCATCCTCTCTGTCCTAAGAGATAATGATGCCTATGTAGCAGAAATCCTCGATACGCTTAAAGACGCAAAATTACTGGTAGTAGAAGGCACTATTTATCCCCTGCTCACCCGATTAAAAAATGCAGGTTTGCTCAACTATCGCTGGGAAGAATCCACCGGAGGGCCACCAAGAAAATATTACGGATTAACAGATACCGGAAAGGATTTTCTAAAAGAACTTACTCATACCTGGGATGAGTTACAAACCGCAGTAGCTATAGTAACCACACAAAAAAATAAGAATCATGAATAAGACAGTCAATATAAATCTTGCAGGCATTTTCTTTCATATTGATGAAGATGCTTTTACCAAATTGCAACATTATCTGGAAGCGATTAAACGCTCATTAACCAATGCTCAGGGCCGGGAGGAAATTTTAGCAGATATAGAAGCCCGAATCGCTGAATTATTCAGTGAAAAAACAAAAACCGATCGCCAGGTAATAAGCATCCGGGAAGTAGAAGAAGTGATAGCCATTATGGGTCAGCCGGAAGACTATATGCTGGATGAGGAAATCTTTGAGGATGAACCATCCTATACACGCTCTAAAATATCAGGAAAACAACTGTTTCGGGATACCGATCATTCCTACGTGGGCGGGGTTTCTTCAGGATTAGGTCACTATCTTGGTATCCAGTCCATCTGGGTGCGATTGCTTTGGATCATACTTACCCTTGCTTCAAGTGGGGCCTTTATCCTTATCTATATCGCACTCTGGATCTTTGTTCCCGAAGCTAAAACCACTGCCGACAAACTTTCTATGCGCGGCGAAGAGGTTAACATCACCAATATTGAAAGAAAAATAAGAGAGGGTTTTGATGATGTTAGCGGAAGAGTTCGTAGTGTAGATTATGAAAAATACGGAAATCAGGCCAGGACCGGAGCTTCTTCGGCAGCCAAGGGAGTTGGATCCGGAATCCTGTTTTTACTTAATATCTTTGTAAAATTAATAGGAATCCTTATTCTCCTAATAGCAGGTACTACCTTAATTGGACTCTTTATTGCTCTTTTCACCGTGGGAACCTTCGGCATAATTGATGCGCCCTGGACAGACTATATTGAAATGGCAGGAATAGGTGCCCCACTATGGGCAATCTCCTTACTAACATTCTTTGCTGTTGGGATACCATTTTTCTTCCTGTTCATCCTGGGATTGAAAATTCTGGTGAGAAAATTAAAATCAATTGGAACTCCTGCAAAACTAGTATTGTTAGGACTTTGGTTACTTTCAATAATAGGCCTTGCTGTTCTGGGAATCAAACAAGCAACGCAGCGGGCTTTTGAGGGGGAAGTAGTAATTACAGAAGTCTTGCCTATTACCCCACAGGATACGCTTTATCTGGCGATGAAATATAATCCCGATTATTCTTCCGGAGCCTATAAAACAGATTTGAAGCTGAAATTTGATGAGGAAGATAACAAGATAATGTATTCAACCGATGTTCGGCTGGTTGTTAAATCTACCAAAGATTCTACAGGAAGAATTGAGATCATAAAAACCGCAGATGGAAGTGATTATAAAGATGCAAAACAACGTGCGGAGAACATTAGGTACAATACCAGTTTTTTAGGAAATGAGTTATTCCTCGATTCTTATTTAACCGCTAATACCAATGATTATCACAGAGACCAGGAAGTAAGGATCGTAGTATATCTGCCGGAAGGATCCACACTCTATGCCGATGAAAATATAGCTTCCTTTCACCGCTCTTCTGATTATTATGGCAACATTTTAAATTATGACCAGGAAGGGAATTATTTAAAGATCGCTGAAAATTCTACCCTCTGTGAAAGCTGTCCGCAAACTGAAAATGACAACTGGGATGAGGATTCCTGGGATAATGAAGATGAGTTTGATGGAACTATCGATTTTGAAGGAGGAGATTCAACAGATAATGTGAAAATACGAATCAATGGGAAGGGAATAAACATAAATAAGGATGGAACAGAGAAAATACGGATTAATAGGGACGGGATAGAAATTCAAAAAAATTAAAAAATGACCGCTCTAACCAATTTCCTAATCGCGACGCTGGTAAGTATTTGTAGTACATTAACCGGATACGACTTATTGCCGCAGAGTTCTGATACCCAAATATCATTTCCTCCTGAAGAGATTACAGGCTATAACCCTACTGATTATGATAATTGTATAAGTTTTAACGAAAAAACATGTATAGTGTTAAAAACATAACTGAGAACATTCCTATAGAATAAATTTGTTACTTATAACCAATTAATTCATGAAATTATGAAACGATTTTTTAAAGTAAGTTTATTATTATTTGCAATGAGTATATCTCTTGTAGCCTGCAGGGAAACCAACGAAGCCGATGACATAGATCAATTAAGAGCTGAAGGTGCTGATGTTGAAGTAAGCGATGACGGGCAAAAAATAAAAATAAAAACCGATGATAAGAAAATAAAAATAAAAACCGATGATGACGGAAATGTAAAGAAAAAGGTTAAAGTTGACAATGACGACAACTAGGAAATACTAAAGTCAAAAAAGTCCCGAAATTCGGGACTTTTTTCATTTAAACTATTTTGGAATTAAGGTCTTTTAATTAGTAGTAACCTCTTTTTCTTCTGTCTTTTCGATAGTGCTCAAATACCGTTCTGCATCCAGAGCGGCCATACAACCAGTACCAGCAGCGGTAATAGCCTGGCGATATTCCTTATCCTGAACATCTCCGGAAGCAAAAACCCCCGGAAGGTTGGTTTTAGTGGACTTTCCTTTGGTTATTAAATATCCCATGGAATCCATATCCAACTGACCCTTAAAAATTTCGGTATTTGGCTTATGCCCAATGGCGATAAATAAACCTGTGATTTCAATGGTTTCCTTTTCCCCAGATTTATTATTTACCATTCGTAAACCTTCCACAACCTGTTCGCCCAAAACCTCATCAACCTGAGTATTATAACGAAGATCTATATTTTTGGTGCTGGTAACCCGGTGTTGCATCGCTTTGGAAGCCCGCATTTCATCACCTCTAACCAGCATAGTCACTTTTTTACAAATATTTGCAAGATAGGTAGCTTCCTCTGCAGCGGTATCTCCTCCACCAACGATAGCAACTTCTTGATTTTTATAGAAAAAACCGTCACAAACTGCACAGGCAGAAACCCCACCTCCACGTAAGCGCTGTTCACTTGGAAGTCCTAAATATTTTGCTGTTGCACCCGTAGAAATAATAACCGTTTCAGCTTCTACCCAGGTAGCATTATCTACACAGGCTTTATGAATCCCGCCTGGTTCTTTGCTCAATTCAACATCTGTTACCATCCCAATCCTAACCTTTGTTCCAAATCGTTCAGCTTGCTGTTGAAGGTCAATCATCATTGCAGGCCCATCTATTCCATTTGGGTAACCGGGAAAATTGTCAACTTCAGTAGTGGTTGTTAATTGCCCTCCTGGCTCCATTCCTGTGTATATCACAGGATGCATGTCTGCACGGGCTGCATATATCGCTGCCGTGTAACCTGCCGGGCCCGAACCTATTATCAAACATTTTATTCTTTCTATTTTGTCGGTCATTTCAATATAAATTTAATTCTGTAAAAGTAGGAACTTTAGGGGTAACCTTACAGAAATTTCTGGTTAGTTTTGTCTTTTGTATAAGATTTACGCAAAGTACAATTTATGCTATAATTCTAAAAACTCAAGGGTTTGTTTTAAAATATGCCTTTTAAAAGTACCTTTGCCTTGAAAATGGAAATATCTCTCTTTAATATATTCGATTTACTGGGAACCATGGCTTTTGCTATTTCAGGAGCTTTAGCCGCGATGCAGCGTAAACTGGACCTTTTCGGAATCTTTATCATAGCCTTTGTGACAGCTGTTGGTGGTGGAACGCTTAGAGATGTGCTGTTGGGAAACACTCCTGTTATGTGGATGGAAAACACCATTTACATCTACCTTATAGGACTTATAACAATTCTTGCCATCATCTTTAGAAATAAAATCAATTACCTCAAAACCTCGCTTTTCCTGTTTGACACCATCGGGCTCGGGATTTTCACCATAACCGGGGTGGAAACGGGAATTCAAAATGGCCTTAGTCCAATAGTTTCTATAGCCATTGGAGCTATGACGGGAACTTTTGGAGGAGTGATTCGTGATATTTTGTGTAACGAGATCCCTGTGATCTTTAGGAAGGAAATTTACGCAACCGCTTCCATTCTTGGGGCGCTGGCATTTGTTATCTTGTATGATTTAGGGGTCAATACAGATTTGATCTATATTGTTACCTCTCTTATTGTTATAAGTATACGGTTAATAGTTGTAAAATATAAGATCTCCCTTCCTTCTTTCACACTTTCTTCTGAAAAATAAACGATCTCAAAAAACTTAATTGAATCAATCTATTATTTCAAAGCAAACTCACGAAGTAAGTCCAGCGAAGAAAATTCAGAAATATCCACTTGCTGGTGGCATCCGGGTATTAGATCCACAGTTTTGATTTAAACCCTGTCGAGATTTAATTCAAGACAGGGTTTAATTGAAATTTAGAACTAACATTATAAGGGAATATTCCCGTGTTTCCTATCTGCCCGTAATACCGTTTTGTTTTCCAGCATACTAAAGGCTTTTAGTAATTTTCTTCGCGTATCCTTCGGCATAATGACCTCATCTATAAACCCTCGTTGAGCCGCTTCAAATGGAGTGGCAAATTTTTCAGCATATTCGGCTTCTTTTTCCGATAATTTTAGCTCCGGATTTCCCGACTCCTGGATCTCTTTCCTGAAAATTATCTCACTTGCACCTTTTGCTCCCATAACCGCAATTTCAGCAGTTGGCCAGGCAAAATTTAGATCGGCTCCTATGTGTTTGGAATTCATCACATCATACGCTCCCCCATAGGCTTTCCTGGTTATTACTGTAACCCGTGGTACCGTGGCTTCGCTAAGTGCATACAACAGTTTGGCGCCGTGCAGGATGATTCCGTTCCATTCCTGATCTGTCCCCGGTAAGAATCCTGGAACATCCACCAATACCAAAAGGGGAATATTAAAGCAATCACAAAAACGTGTAAATCTTGCTGCTTTTTTAGAGGAATCAACATCTAATACTCCCGCAAGGCTCATTGGCTGATTTGCCACGATCCCTATACTTCGCCCACCCAATCTCGCAAACCCAACAATAATATTAGCTGCATAATTCTTATGGATCTCAAAAAAGGAATCCACATCTATTATCCCTTTGATAACTTCATGCATGTCATAGGGCTTATTGGAGCTATCTGGTACAATAGATTCGAGCTTTTCCCGGTGCTCATCATCAAATTCATAGGGCAGCTTTTCTGTGGTTTCCTTATTGTTCTGCGGAAGGTAACTCAGTAATTTTTTAATATCTTCCAAACACGCGATATCACTCACAGAAGTGAGATGCGTTACACCAGATTTGGTAGAATGCGTACTGGCACCTCCCAGTTCTTCAGAAGTTACATTTTCATTAGTCACGGTTTTTACCACGTTTGGCCCGGTAACGAACATATAACTAGTATCCTGCACCATCAACGTAAAATCTGTCATCGCAGGTGAATACACTGCTCCTCCCGCACAAGGCCCCATAATTGCAGAAATTTGTGGAATAACCCCGGAAGCCTGCACATTCCTATAAAAAATATCGGCATAACCACCCAAAGATCTTACTCCTTCCTGGATCCGGGCACCACCAGAATCATTTAAACCAATTATAGGTGCTCCCACCTTCATCGCATGGTCCATTACTTTGCATATTTTTTCGGCATGAGTTTCAGATAAAGATCCTCCAAAAACGGTAAAGTCCTGAGCAAAAACATACACCAGTCTGCTGTTAATAGTTCCATAACCTGTTACAACCCCATCCCCGTAGAACTTTTGGTTTTCCATTCCAAAATCGGTAGTACGGTGAGTTACCAGAATTCCAATCTCTTCAAAAGAACCTTCATCCAGTAAATAATCCACCCGTTCTCTGGCGGTTAATTTTTTTTGATGGTGCTGTTTGGCGATCCGTTTTTCACCACCACCTAAATGTGCCTCGGCAATTTTATTCTTTAATTCTTCTTTATTTTGGCTCATAGTGTTATTTTAATTTGGTAAACGCAACCATTCCTGATCCTTCAAATACTGCTGTAATGCAATAAGAGAAGCGAGTTTCGCTTCTTCTTCAATTTCAGAATGCAGTTTATCTGCAGAGTAATAATTCTTCACAAAGTGTGTGTCAAAATTTCCGCTTCGGAAGGCATCATGCTCAAAGACGAATTTGCCAAAAGGCAGAGTGGTCATCACTCCTTTTACCTCATAGGCATTGATCGCTTTCAGCATTAACTGAATAGCCTCTTCCCTACTCTTCCCGTAGGTAATGAGTTTGGCAAGCATGGGGTCATAATAAATAGGCACTTCCATTCCTTCTTCAAATCCGTCATCCAGACGAATTCCTTCCCCTTTCGGAGTTCTGTAACGCTCCAAAGTTCCCACACTGGGCATAAAATTATCCAAAGGGTCTTCGGCATAGATCCGCAGTTCAACCGCGTGTCCGGAGATCTTCAAATCCTGTTGTGAAAAAGCGAGGGATTCGCCCCGTGCTACTTTAATTTGTTGTTCTACCAAATCTATCCCAGTTATAAATTCGGTCACCGGATGTTCCACCTGTAATCGTGTATTCATTTCCAGAAAATAAAATTTCTTGTTCTCATCCAACAAAAACTCAACAGTTCCCGCTCCTACATAATCACACGCCTGGGCTACTTTAATTGCCGCGTCACCCATTTTTTGACGGATTTCTTCTGTTAAAACCACAGAAGGCGCTTCTTCCACCACTTTTTGGTGTCGCCGTTGAATGCTGCATTCCCGTTCAAAAAGATGAAGTGTATTTCCATGAGTATCAGCCAGGATCTGAATCTCAATATGCCGCGGCGAGGAGATATATTTTTCAATAAAAACAGCTCCATCTCCAAAAGCAGAAACAGCTTCGCTAATGGCACGTTTCATCTGGTCTTCCAGGTCTTTCTCCTGTTCCACTATTCGCATTCCTTTTCCACCACCTCCTGCCGAGGCTTTTATCAAAATTGGAAAACCAATCTCATTGGCTATTTTCTTAGCCTTTTCAACATCTGAAATCGCCTCATCAATTCCAGGAACCATAGGTATTCCATAGTTTTTCACTGCATCTTTTGCCGCGAGTTTACTTCCCATAATCCGGATCGCTTTGGATCCCGGACCAATCCATGTGATACCATTTTTCTCCACTTTTTCGGCGAAATCCGCATTTTCAGAGAGAAAACCATATCCGGGATGTATCCCATCCACCCCTAGTTCCTTGGCAACTTCTATTATTTTATCACCCAATAAATACGATTCATTTGAAGGAGCTTCGCCTATACAAACCGCTTCATCTGCAAATTTCACGTGAGGTGCATTCCTGTCGGCAGTAGAAAAAACTGCCACTGTTTTAATGCCCATTTTTTGAGCCGTTTTCATAACCCTTAACGCGATCTCACCACGATTGGCTATTAATATTTTGTTCATAATTTTTATATTATTGTTTTAGCAAACAATGGCTATTATTCCATCTCTATCAACAACTGATTTTTTTCTACCGTTTCTCCCTTTTTAACAGAAACCGATTTCACAACCCCGTCTCTGGGAGCGGTTATGGTGTTTTCCATTTTCATCGCTTCAAGTACAAGCAAATAATCCCCTTCCTTTACTGCTTCACCCTCTTTTATATTTACATCCAGGATCAATCCAGGCATGGGTGCCTTGATATCGTTAACAACTACCGCCTGCCCCAAAGACAAGCCCATTTCTTCGATAAGAAGATCGAGTTCATTGGATATAACCACCTCATAAATATTGGAATTGATCTTAACAGAATAACTCTTTTTATGGAAGGAAGATTCTAAAATTTCGGCCTTGAAAGAACGCGCACCTTTTAAAACGTGAAATTTAGCTGGTGCAATTTTTTGTGTATCTAAAGAAGATATTTCTTCATTGCCAAAATTATATTCCAGCGAGCCATTTACAACGACCTTATATCTATTTTTCATCTGTTTATTTTATTGTTTTTTTTGGGCTACCTATAGCTACCAAACGTTATTCTAACTTGATAAGTGCTTATATCGTGTTCCCATCATGCTTTTTAATATTGTTGTTTCGAAACCCTGGTTTTCGGCAAATGTTGTAAATATAGAAAAATATGGATGCTATTTGTAAGATTATCGTAGGAAAATGTGATAAAAAGAAGTTTGTAAATCCTTTTAGATATCCTCAAAATTTTATAATATTTCCGGTTTTGGGATGCTTAGAAAACAAACAAAAAACCCCACAGATTTTAAAATCTGTGGGGTTAAAACGTGTTTACTATCTTTCTGTTAAGCTATTTTGAAATTTCCTGCGAAGAAACTTTGACTTTTTTTCTGAAGGGAAACATCAGCTGATTTTTAAAATCTTCGGGGAAATCTTCATCTCCGTGAAATCCCAGTTCAATATTCCTTCCATCGTTTGGAATATAAGCTGTTCTAAACATATAATCCCAAATACTTAGAGAAAGTCCGTAATTCATTCCGTAGGGATGTTCATTCGGAAGTTCTTTGGAATGGTGCCAGATATGCATTTTCGGATTATTGAAGATATATCCGAAAACTCCGTAATTCCATCCCACGTTCGCATGATTCAAATGACCCACAAAAACAGAAAACATATGCACCACAAAAAATTCCTGGATACCAAAACCAATCATCGCCAGCGGAATATATTGTACGGTTTTGTATACGATAGTTTCCATAAAATGGAACCTGAACTGGGCAGCAAAACCCATTTCTTTCACGCTGTGATGTACTTTATGAAATTCCCATAGCCACGGCTGCCGGTGTAATTGGCGGTGAATGTTCCACTGAATAAAATCGGCAATAATAAACATCACAAGCAACTGACTCCAGGCAGGCCAGCTTTGCACCTCAAAAGCAACGATATTAACTATCCCAAACAGCCCTAAAAAATCATTAAAAAGCTCTACTCCCACGTTGGAAATCGCATTAAAACCTATCAGCGAAAAAAGGAAGAAATTGAAAATAATATAAAAGCTGTCCAGCCAAAAACCTCTTCGGAAGATCTTCTGGTTTGTTCTCCATGGAATAAGAATTTCAATGGCCCAAACCAATAATGACACTCCAATTAGCCAGTAGAAGTAATTATTCCAGGATGGACTGGAAATCTCCTGTACCAGATAACTAAAATAGCCTGTGAAAGATTCCTGTATTATTTTAAGGTACTTTTCCAAAGATTTCCAAATTTTAAAAACATTATATTCGTACTTAGACGTACTAAGCAAAAATACATAACAGGGTATAGTTACCTGGTAACAATTGTTACACTCACTGGATTTATAGGTTACCTGTAATCAATAAAAATTTTCGCTTTTCCTGCATCTTTCTGAAATTTTAATTCATTGATCACTGCTTCCGGAACCCGTTCGATTATTGGCGTTACAAGGATCTTTGCTTTAAAAGCATCTTGCAGCAATAGCAAATGATCTGTAGAAACCGTATCGGGAATTTTGACGATGACTTCATCCAGGCCGGCACTTCCTCTTTTGGCTTCAATCACAAAATTCTTTATTTCATTAAAATCATGCACTACTTCAATGATATTTTGAGGATATATGCTGGTTCCCTTCAATTTCATCATTTGGCTTTTCCTACCAATTAAGGCACTTAACCTAAGTGTATTCCTTCCACATTTGCAGGATTCTTCAGAAAAAGAAAGTATATCGCCGGTTGCAAACCGCACCAGGGGCATCGTTTGATTTTGAAGGGTTGTAATTACCAACTCACCGGGCTCTCCTTCTTTTACAGGATCTCCTGCCTCATTGAGGATTTCAGTAAATATAAGATCCGGCTGAATGTGATTTCCATTGTGAATTTCACATTCAGTGAAAGCAGTGGCCATTTCTGTCGAGGCATAGGTAGAAAACAATTCTATATCCCACAGCTCGGAGATTTTGGTTCCTAATGCATTTAAATTAGTATCCAGGTTCTGGATTGGTTCTCCAATGCAAACAGCAGCTTTTAACGATGATTTTTTATAATCGATATTGTGTTCTATAGCATATTCTATCATTTTAAGCAGGAAGGAAGGAACCGCCACCAGATATTTTGGTTGAAAACGTTCTATGGAATCCCATTGCAATTGTGGCAATCCGCTGCCGGTACGCACAATTCCAGCACCGAGTTTCCGCAGGCCTAAAAAATAAGCCATCCCTGCCATAAAGCGCCTGTCCAGTGTGGTAGTTATTTGGACCACATCTTCTTTTTTAACACCTACCAATTCAAAAGATCGCATTTCATTTAAGGCAAGGCGTTCCAAATCGGGTTCATTCAAAGCCAAATTGACTGGTTTTCCCAAAGTTCCTGAAGTCGTTACAAAATCGATGATTTCGGTTTTTGGGACACAAATAAAATCCTCATTAAATATCTGAAGATCTTCCTTGGATGTAATTGGGATTCGACGTAAATCTTCATACGCACCTATCTGCTTCACATCTATATCAAATTCTTTGAATTTTCGCTTATAAAATGTACTGTTTCCCTGAAGATAAAGAAGTTGCTTTTGCAACTCCAACCATTGAATTTTCCTGATATTTTGAATTGAAGTTCTTGATAGGTCCAACATACACTATAGTTTTCTATAACTTTTTTTGATCATTTTTTCCAGATATCGTTCATCAAGACTTGTGGCCACTTCCCTTTTCAAACCCTGTTTAAAATAAATAACAGCCTTTTTAAAATCCTTTTTCTGAAAATAAAACTGCCCGGCAAGCGAATAGGCTTTCCAGTAATATGGATTTGAACCTATCACAGGAACTTATAAGTACCGTAATAAGAAGTAATATCAATATTTTTGAAAGCCAGTACCTCATGGTGCATTCCTTGTGATTATTCAAGTTTTTGCAAAACTACAACATCATTTTGCCGGTAACTTATTTCAAAATTAAGATCGATGATCCATCTATAAACATATTTGGGATCTAAAATGATCACCGTTTTCGCCTGTTTTGAAATTAAATCTCTAATTTCCCCTTCCATAGGATATAACGGCTCTTTTGACAGAATAAAGACCTTAAATTCCTTTATTTCTGAAGGAATTGTATTGGAAAAATTTAAAAATTCGGTCTTGGCAGCAAAACAGTTTTCAGCGATTACTAATTTCTCTGGATCAGGTTCTATCCCTATTATCTCAATTCCAGGTTTTTTATACTTCAAATAGATAGGAAGTATTCCCAATCCAGAATAAAAATGGATCACCTTATCATTTTCTTCAATGAATGTTGCAAGTTTTAAATAGCGCTCTTTTTCTTTCTGAAAGTGTTGCCTAACTTCATTAAACACGGACTTGAACCGGTAATTATCATAAACCGCACTTTTAAAATATAATTTATCGCCTTTGTACCGGTTGCCCGAATTGCTGAAGACCTGGTTGATACTCAAGGCTGGCTTTCCATTTTTAATTCTATTCAAAAAAAGAAGATCAAATAAATATCCTTGTAATATAAATGCCACTAATACCGCTGAAATTACGCCTATAATTGAAACCATTGAAATAGACCTAAGCGCAGGATGTTCAGCAAAAAACAAAGCCCCAATACCAAGTAAAGTAGTGATTACAGAGAGTAAAATCGAAGTGCGATAGGTCTTTAAAACCCGTATCCCTGTTTCATATTCCCTTAAAAATCCGTTGGTAATAAAAATGCTGTAATCCAGTCCTAAACCAAAGATGAAGGTAGAAATTATAATATTCAAAATATTGAACTGTATATTTAGAAGTGCCATTATTCCCAGGGCGATAACCCACGTGATAACAATAGGTAGGAGGGTGAAAATACTCAGTTCGAAAGAGCGATAGCATACTAATAAAATAATAAAAACCGCGATAAGGGAATATGCGATAAGGGAATTGAAATCGTCCCGAAGGCTTCCTAAAAAACTCTCATTTATTTGCTGACGATCTATCACAACCAGATTCTTTTTCCCCTTGAACTTGTCAATAAGAAGCTCAAGGTCCTCCTTTTCAACATCTACAGAAGTAGTTACCGTTGCAAAATCTTCGCCGGAAGAAATAAAATCGTCTAAATACAGGTTTGTGGTTTCTCTATAATCATTCAAAAGAATTGGATTAAAATCTTTCGATAGCAAATTGTAAAAACTATCGAAACTTTCAGCTCTAAATCCTAAAGGTTCAGATTGGTCAATTAGATCGGTTTTTACGCTAATTTTTTTATCCTCTGTCCAAAATTCTTTCCAGCGCTCTATTTTTTCCAGCTGTGTATTTGTAGACAGCACCACTCCACCAAGACTGCTGAAATTGGCGATTTTTTCCTGATTTTCCAGCTCCCTTAGTTCTTTATAGAGATCATTATTGCTTTCTAAAGCCTCATCGATGCTATTCCCGTAGGTAATAATATATATAGATTTGGATGCCCTCCCAGCAATATCCTGAATTCGTCTTTCTTTCTGTTTAATTTCTTCCGGTTCAAAATTAATAGCAGATAGATCCTTGTTGAACTCTACTTTGGTGAAAAAGAACAGGCCACCAAGAAACAAAAGGAGCATCCCTATGATAAGGATATGTTTTTTGTGAAATTCTATTCCGGCGATCGAATCCAGAAATGTATTTTTATCTTCAGAAAGCGTTTCAGGAACCTTGTAAAATAACGGGATTAAAATAAGTGCAAAAACCGAAGCCACCGCTACGCTTATAGCCGCAAAAATCCCCAGATCGTTCAAAGCCTCACTTCTTACAAACAGCAAACATAAAAAAGCGACCGCGGTGGTACTGCTGCTCATAAAAATCGGAATAGTAACCTCCCTATATAGTTTTTGAATATTGCCGTTTTTCTTGTAATGTGTTAAAATATGCAGCGAATAATCTATACTTATTCCCAGTAAAATAGCTCCAATACCAATGGAAATGGCCGAAATATTCCCTTTTAAAAGATATAAAAATGCAATTGCCGTAATCCCTCCTATCAATCCCGGAATAAATAGAAGCAAGGGGACATAGATCCTTTTATAGTAATAAACCAGTAATAATAACAGGATCCCCACAGCAATTCCTATAGTGACCTTGATATCTTTTTTAATTTGACTGGCATTGGCTACTGAATAGAGAACTCCGCCAAAAAAATCTCCTTCAACACCCTCAAATTCTTGATTTAATCCTTTTTGGATAGCTTTTAATTTCTCTATAAAAATGCTGTTCCTATCGGTTTCCGAAGATGGAAGGGAAGGCGTCAAAAACAGCAATACATGCTTTTGATCTTTGGTGACTAGGAAATTATTATACAGTTGAAAATCATCTCCTACCTGCAGTTCTTCCAGCTTTTGTAAACCCAATGCCGTAATTGAAAGAGGATCCTTAAAAAGATATTCCTTGGTAACCAGCCCGGTGGGTGAAATGAGGTTTTTGTAGTTGTTTTCTAAGCGCTCCTCAATAATTTCCCGCCCAAGCCGGGTTTCAATATTTTGATAATCGGCTTCATTTAAGAAAAGCGGTAAATTGTTATAAATAAAGTCATAGATCTCCCGGACACCTTCTTCGGGAACTTTTCCCTGAATATTTTTGACATATTGCGGAAGTTGAAAGTTAACCGAATCTATGAATTGCTGTGCATATTGAGTGAGCGCTTCAGGATTTACTTCTTCTGAAGTTGAAGAAATAGACACGATGATCTTATCGGAAAACCTGGTTTGATCCAGAACTTTTTTGAGAATATTTTGTCGTTCCCCGGATGGGATCAGGCTGGAAACATCTTCTTCCAGCGTGATCCTGGATGCAAGAAAAAGAACGATCGCCAAAAATGAAAAACCAAGTAAAAACCCGATGGCTTTATTTTGACGTAAAAAGGTATATATTCTTAACATTTATGATTTCACAACCTGCTTTGGGTTAAAAACCGAAAATAAGAAATAAAAGACAATCCACAGTGAAGATGCAAGGATTCCTGCAAGGGCAACGCTTCCTAAAAGATACTTCCAGAGACCCTGGAAAACTTCGGTAGAAGAATCAAAATCAGATAAATTCAATTCCCAGCTAATTCCGTTTCCTGTTATGAGAGAACCCACTTGATAACTGGCATAAATTATCACCGGGATAAGCGGTGGAATACTGATGTTTGAGAACAAAAAGGCGATCACTTTATTCAAATTAAAAACCGCAGCCAGCAAAAACACCAGTAGCGTATGCAATCCCCAAAGGGGTAAGATCCCAACAAAAATACCTAAAGCAACCGCAGCTGCCTTTTTATGGGCTGATTCTTCACTTTTAAGAATATCTTCATTCCAAAACCTCTTGAATCCTTTTTCCCTTAAATCCCTGTATTTGTTACGTGGATGGATATAAAAGAAACTCGCCATTACAAACCAAATATATAAAAGCACGATGCGCACAATATCTTTGAACGGCCGGAAATGGGAAACCCGGTTGTCCTTATCGTAAAAAACCTTGATAGGAATATTTCTAACTTCCACATCACGCCAGGCTGCTTTAACAATAACCTCTATTTCCAGTTCAAATTTTTTGGTAAACAATTTTATGCCATTTACCGCTTTTAGTGGGTAAAGCCTGTATCCACTTTGAGTATCGTGCAATTCGGTTCCGGTAACAACCAAAAACCAAAAATTGGAAAATTTATTGCCGGTGGTACTTTTTCCCGGAATTCCATCTTGATTCATATTCCGGTCTCCTACCAGTAAGATTTCAGGATCGGTTGCTGTCTTTGCTTCCAGTTCGCTTAAAAATATATCAAGGTCATCCGGATAATGCTGCCCGTCTGAATCTATCGTGATCGCATATTCATAACCCAGTTTTTCTGCCAGTTTAAATCCATGTTTTAAGGCTTCCCCTTTTCCCTGATTTTTTTCAAAATGTATAAGCTCTACTTGAGGAAACTTATCTAAAATTTTAGAAGTACCATCGGTAGAACCATCATTGATGATCACCAGGTTTTGCGTGTAAAGAAAAAGATCCTGAATAACGGTAGGCAACGTTCCCTCATTATTATAAGTGGGCATTAAGATGCAACACTTTAAAGAATCAAAGCGGGATTGAAATAGTGGTGATTTCCTCAAAATTCAACTGGATTTTAATACAAAGATATTATTTAAATTCGGCTTGGCACAGCAGGCTTTTTTTCAGATTAAAAAATCAGAAAATAATCTTATAAACCGAATTGATTTTTAACGAAATATTCCCCTTGTATTTAGCGATTCCTTTAAGTTTTACAACACCCTGTTCTTGTAGGATTTCTGAATAAAGAAAAAAACGGTCTTCTGTATTTGGATCCACAACCGCCATAAATTTAACATTAAGGGCTTTCTCAAGCTGAAGTTTTGTATTGGTTTGCCTTTCTGCTTCCTCTTTAAAAAGTTGCATCAGGATTACGCCAGGAGTAACCGGAAGTCCCGGAAAATGGCCTTTGTAAACAGCATGATCTTTATTGATCCGGATCTCGGTAACAAACTCATTTTCTATTTTTTCTGAATTTACAACCGAATAGAATTCCTTTAGAAGCATTTTCCTTTGGATTATTAATTAGCTACTAAAATAAACAGAAAATTGGCTTTGGAGGTACTTGGGAAGCTGTTTTTATGAAATTGTGGTTTCCTAAAAGAATCAATCCTCAAATATAGAAGGATCTATAGGCTTATTGATTTGTACATTTTTAAAATAGATCTCTGTAAAATCTCCTGAATCTTCTACCAGTTTCACTGAATTAACCAGGTTCTTGCTATTAAAGATCAAAACTATTTGAGCAAACATTTGCCGCAGGGATGGGTCCCGCGGAATAAGCACTACCATTTTATCGTTATTTACCCGAACATAGGTGAAGTCGAAGTTTTTTGTGTCGGCGAGTAATTTGCCGTTCATACTACCGGAAATAAGGCTGAACAATTTTTCAAAAAGTTTATTAGCCCCCAGGTTGGTAACGCTTTTTTCGCCTTCATCGTTAATATGAAGCTGTGCATCTTTGAACAGGATCTTATAATTATAGGGTTTATAATATTCCCATTTGAGAATATCGGGAGATTTAAAATACAACTTCCCGGAACTAACCGCTTCGGCCTGCATCATCCGCATGTATTTCACCTGAAGAAAATCCCCGGACATGGTTTGAATTTCATCTGCCTGCCGCTCCACATTTTCCCTGAAATCTTTAACTGCTGAAGCCGAAATAGGCGTTTGCTGTGCAAACACGGAAACAGAAAATAAAAAAAGCAGGATCTTAATAATACGCATCTATTTGAAATAAATTATCAACCCGAACAGGGGAATAATCGTTATCCTGCAGGAATAACAACAACTGTTCCAGTATTTCTACAGATGCAGGATTGTTATCGTGCAGCAGGATTACATCACCCAACTGGAGCTTTTTTAATATTCTTTTTAAAATATATCTTTTCGAACTCAATATCGCATCGTAGGATCGCACATTCCAGCCAATTACCTTATGACCTGAAATTTCAAGCGCTCTTTTTGTTTTCGGGTTAATAATCCCGAATGGTGGCCGGAATGTCCTAAGTTTTACTCCGCCTGTTTTTTCGGCAATATCATCACATCTCCGTATCTCTTCCAGGATTTTGGAGGAGGACAAAAATCCCATTTTTCGGGTATGCGAATAAGTATGATTCCCAACAAAATGTCCTTTTTCAAGAATTTTTTTAAATATATCAGGATTTTTTTCAATATTCTTACCAATGCAGAAAAAACTTGCCTTCACCTGGTATTTATCCAAAACTTCAAGAATTCTCAAGGTATTTTCAACAGGGCCATCATCAAACGTGATCGCTATTTTTTTATCAGAAATAAACCTGTTATTATTAAATGCATTTACAAAAAAGTTCCATTGAACATTCGTGGCTACAAGTAGCAAAAACAACACATATCCAATAGCAAACCCCAAAACCAGCAAGAACGAAACAATGTTGAAAGAGACAAGTAGCACTCCTAAAAAGAAGAGAAAAACAACAATGGTATTAATCAATTTGTAATTCACCGGGAGCTTAGTAAAATAATACTGTGATTTTCACCAAGGTATTGATTATAAATCAAAATATTCTTTGGTTTCTCAATTGGAACCGAATTGAGTTTACATATCTCCGGAATTTCTCCATTTTTAAGGATATTACAAGCCAGCCAAACCGCATATCCGGAAACGGTATTATAATCTCCAACCAGGTGTTTATAACCCAACTGAGTTTTATTTCTGAAAATCTCATCTTGCAAAGGAGTATAAAAATGATCATACCTGGAATCCCCATTATTTCCAAGAATTACCAGTTCGATTGCATCTTCTGTTAAGTGGTTTTCCTTCAGGAATCTATTAATTCTTTCTGAGACCTCTTCAGAAGTATTGGAATTGAAAACAAGAACATCCAGCAATCCTGCATAAGTTTCTGAAGATTTAACGGATGAAATCGAAAAGAAATGAGCTCCTTCTGAAGTGATGCTGCCGGGAGATCCGGTTTTAAAAAGATCAAGATTGTAGGTTTCTTCCTGCTTTAATTGCCCATCTAAATATAGAAAAGAAGTTATTTTTTCTGAGATTTCATCCACTCCTCCAACCAAAATAGTTTCCGGTACCGGTTGTTCCAAAAACTGTAACTGTACGTCTATCAATGCAGATTCCAAAGAACCGGAATTCTGGGTATAGGTTACATTATAAGCTCTGCACTTTAAATTAAGTGCAATTTGCCCGCCCACTGTGTTATGAGTAGATTGAATAAAAGCCGTTGGCGAAACGAATGCTTCATTTTGTACCAGCATAGCCTTCAGAAATTTTTCTGTATCCTGCTGGCATCCCTGGCCAGTTCCCGTAATAATTGCATCGGGCATTGAGGTTCCGGCATCTTTCAACGCAATTTTAGCCGCTGTGAGTCCCATTTTTATAGCCCCGGACATTCTCCTTAAAGCAGTTGCAGTGATAAATTCCTTATAATTGGGAGCAATTGCCGGGATGATATTTTGATGATATTCAGCAATAGAATCTGAAAAAACCGCATTTCCCGCCTGGGCCGAAATACTCGCAATCCCATTGATGTAAAGCTTATTTTTCATCTCTTCTAAAAATTAAGGAAGTACAATTCCCGCCAAAACCAAAGGAATTGGAAAGCACATAATCCATATTTTTAGAGGTTAACCCTAAAACAGGTTGAAGCCCTGTTTCCTTCATTTCAGAAGAAAAATTTAGATTGGGAAATATCTGGTTATTTTTTAAACTCAGCAAGCTATAAACCGCTTCTATAGCTCCTGCAGCAGCCAGTGTATGTCCTGTAAAAGCTTTGACGGAACTGAATTCCGGAATTATTTCATCAAAAACCCGTTGAATTGCCCTGCTCTCTGAAAGGTCATTATTTCGAGTTGCCGTTCCGTGAGCATTGATATAATTAATTTTATTTGAGGATATTCCGGAACTTTTAAGCGCTTTTTTCATCGCCAGAAAAGCGCCTTCCCCAGTTTCAGAAGAAGCGGTTTGATGGAAGGCATCATTGGCATTTCCATATCCTGTAATCCTGCCTAAAACCTGCTTGCCAGCTATATATTCGTCTGCTTCCAAAACAAGGTAGGCAGCTCCTTCTCCTAAATTTAAACCGCTTCTGCATTCGTCAAAAGGTTTGCAGTTTTCAGAAGAAAGGATCATTAGGGAGTTAAAACCGTTCAGGGTAAATTTTGTTAAGCAATCTGTACCGCCTACAATTACCCGCTTTAATTTCCCCGCTTTGATCATTCTGGCCCCCAACATGATCGCATTTGCCGAGGAAGAACAGGCAGTACTTATCGTGGTAACAAATCCATGAATTTTTAAATAGTTAGAAATTTGGCCGGTAGTGAAGCCGGGATGTTGTGCCTTTATAAACCTTCTTATTTCAGCATTTTTGGCAAATTCCTGAAAATATTCTTCGGTCTTGTCAATTCCCCCCACACTGTTTCCGGAAATAAATCCGGTTTCTTTTAGTTCAGCTTCAGTGATTCCCGCCTGGAAGATTGCCTCTTTTCCTGCTATGGAGCCCAAAAGAGCAGCCCGGGTGAAAGCATGATTTTTGGGCAACCCAAGTTTTTTAACAAGCTCTTCGTTTGAAATTTTGATCTCCCCAACCGGTAAATTTGTATGTCGGGTCTTTAGGATTTCAGGAAAAGAAATTCCGTGCTGGCCGAAACAAAGGGCGTTGTAATTTTCTTCCACATTGTTACCAATGGAGGAAATTATACCCATTCCGGTAATGGCAATTCCCTTCTCCATATATTATTTGGTACGATGCGCTTCTATATATTCTGCCATTTTGTCTATGGAAATAAAGATCTCTTTCCCCTGCTGTGGTTCTGTTAATTTAATTCCATACTCCTTTTCAAGCAAAACAATCAATTCCAGGGCATCTATAGAGTCCAGTCCCAATCCGTCACCAAATAAGGCCTCATCATTTGCAATATCTTCCACCTCAAATTCCTCCAAATTTAATTGTTCGATAATGCTCTGCTTCAATCTCGTACGTAAATCACTCATTTTCAAAACGGTATAGTTCTTCTAAATTTTCTTCGGAAAAGGAAACTTCCCCTTCCTTTGAAATCAGGCACAAAAATACATCATATTCGGCGTTTTTCCATTCTATCCAGCCACAAACCACCGCGTCTGCCTTTGAGGTGTCCAATAAAATTTCAGAATAATCCGCCAATAAACCAGCATTGAACTTATCTGAAATAAAAAAGGCATTTTCGCTTTGAAGTTTATGTTTAATGCTGATCTCGCCCAGAACAATATTGGGCAGGGTATACACAAAAACAGCAGGAGAAACGGTGGCTTCCATCAATATCTTATGCTTCTTATCTGTTTCCAGACTGGAGGCTGAATTGGAGAAAACAAGTGCCGTATCGGTTGGGATTTCCATGTTTTTGAACAGCACCTCCGCGGCCAAAATTCCCAGTTTACACAAGGCATCCATTTTATGGAATTTTGGGTAAGAAATATTAAGAAACTTATACGATTCCTTTAAAAACCGTTTCAAATGTGTTGCCTCTTCACAAGAAAAAAGCTTCTTTTCTCCATGAAAGATCCTTTGATCCCTAATCCTTACGAAATTGGATATTTTATATGGATTACTCATTTTCTTCCTTTTTAAATACCAGGGCCAGGTTACAGCCTCCAAATCCCGAAGCGGTTTTTACAGCATATTTAAGAGGAGTATTTTTTAGATTTTCAATCACATTCAGCGGTTTGGAAACCCCTGGTTCATCAAAATTAAGGGAAGGGTATAATTCATTATTCAGGAGGCTGTGTTTGGTTAAAATACTCTCCAACAAAGCTGAAGCCCCCAAGGTATGGCCATAATAACCCTTAAAACTATTAACAGGGACATCCTCTAAACCGGATTTGTTAAAAGCGATTGATTCCATCTCGTCATTAAAAATAGTAGCAGTTCCGTGAGCTGAAACATATTGAATTTCTTCTGAAGTTATTTGGGCTTCTTGCAATGCGTTCTGAATGCTTTTATGCAAACCTTCTGCAGTTCTGGACGGCGCGGAAATATGGCTAGCATCATTGGCTGATGCATCCCCTATCAAGCAAATATTGTTTGCTCCAATCCCTTTTTTAGAACTCACCAGTAGAGCCGCAGCTGCTTCCCCAAGGCTTATCCCGTTTCGGTTTTTGGAAAAAGGTTTGCAAGGATACTCGCTTAATGCCTGAAAAGACTGAAATCCGGAAACCACAAAATCTGAAACCAGATCCCCTCCTACAATTATTGCGTGTTCAAATTTCCCGGCCATTATAAATCGTTTTGCAATTGCAAGTCCCAGCCCTCCCGAAACGCAGGCATTGGAAACAATTATAGGTTCTGATTTAAATCTGAAAAAATCTTTGATTACTTTGCCGAGCTCAGCCAGGTAAACTCTTTTTTTCGGAAAGCCATTATTTTCCTGCAGAAGATCTATATTTCCTTTGGTAGAAGAAATGATAAGGGACGTTTTACTCTTATCTAAATCAGGATTTTTAAAAAGTATGTTATGTACTGACAACAGTATCATTTTCTCGAGTTTGGTAAAGCTCTCTGGATTACCAATTTTCGAGAAATGTTCGTTTAAAGTTACATTTTCTATGACTCCGGCATAAAATCCGCCAGAATCAAAACGTTTATTCTCATGGAATTTTAACCCGGAAACCTTATTTCGAATGGCGCTAAGATTTTCTGAAATTGAAAATCCCAGGGGGGAAATAATCGCATCGTCAAGCAGGTAGATCTTCTTCATTTACAATAATCCCATTTTCTTCTTCCAATCGGCAAAAAATGGTGGATTTATTAGCATTAATTCTCTTTTTTCATTCAAAAACACCTGTAGGGTTTGTCCTGTACAGACCAATTTTTCCGACTTAAAAATTTTATATTCAAAGATGATCTTTGCCGCTGCCGAATTGACAAAGGTGGTTTCCACGACAAATTCATCTCCATATTCTAAAGGTAATTTATGTTCACAACCCGATTTAACTATGGGTGTGGAAAATCCATTTTCCCTTGCGTGCACATAAGAGATTCCATGTTTCCTGCTAAAATCTTCCCTTCCCTCCTCAAAATATTTAAGATAATTTCCATGCCACACGATTTGCAAAGGATCGCATTCATGAAACCTGACTTTCATGATAGTGGTTGTTTTCAAGATATCTTGCTGGGACATTAGTCTATGGTTACGGTTTTCATTTCAGAAACTGCAATCACTTTTCCATCTTCATTTTCAGTTTTTGCGGAAACTGAAGTTACGTTCATGATCTCGTGAAGAATTTCGACATAGGTTTTTAATTTGGTTCCGGCCTTTGGAAGTTCAAAGATCTCCACTGTTTTTATAACGCCTATAAATCCGGTTTTAGGTTTGACCAGCCCGGCTAAAAAACCGTGATATCCCCTGTGCAGGGACATGCTTTGCGCCATATGTTCGATCAAACCTGGTTCTGAAAAAATACCGTCTTCAACCAGAATATTATCTTCGGGGATATCAAAACCTGTTGTTCCGGTAAGGTTGGTATATGTAAACAAGGTGTCTACCATCACGAAAGGCGGTTTTTGCGGAATGAGTTCCAGGATCCTTTTTATACTAATAATAGGTTCTGCCAGTAGATTTTCTGCCATAAAGTGAAATTTAGTTAAAATCGTTCCAGTAATCGTAGTAATTATACCATTGATGAGGATATTTTTTCACCATCGTTTCAAGGTTTTCAAGATACAATTTTAAAAGTTCTTTCCCTGTTTTTTCGTTCCCGGTTGCCGGGCGTGCATAAAAGTGATAATGGAAATTTTTCTCCCTCATAATATGCACAAACAATACGGGAATAGCATTACGAACTGCCAGTTTAAAAGGGCCTTGCGGAAATTGTGTTTCCTTCATTAAAAATTCATAGTTATAGGTTTTAGCATCTTTTAAATACCTGTCTGCTGCAAAAACCAGCAATTCGTTTCGATCCAGTGCTTTTCGCATTTCAAAAATATGGGAAAGATCATCTTTCAAAACGATTGTTTTTAAACTGGCTTTTCCGGTTACAGATTCCAGGTAATTCTTTATTTGCTGATGTTCAAAATCAGACAGCACTAAATTAACCGATGTAGGATCTACCTGATCATCAAAAAAATGCTTTGCCAAATTAAAATTCCCGATGTGCGCCGTGAGCAGGATGCCTCCTCTTCCTTGCTTTAAAAGATCCTGAATATACTGAATCCCATCAAACTCAAAACTGTATTTATTTTTTGACCCGGATGCGATGGCTATCCTGTCTAATTGTATCTTTCCGAAGGTGAAATAGCTTTTATAAACATTCAAAGCAGCCCAAAATATTGAATAATTTAAACGCTTCCTAAAAAGGTAAAAGGTGCTTTTGGTTGAGTTAAAAGAAAAAACTATAAAATAAGCAGCCACAAATAACAAGACAAAATAAGAAAAGTAAAGTCCAAAAGTCTTTATGAAAAACACATAAATTCTCAAACCCAATACCGATCCTCTGGATTTTCCTTGCCAATGCGCCATACTATGAGTACAAACCTCCGTTGATATTGATGACCTCCCCGGTAATATACGATGCTTTTTGTGAAGCTAAAAAAACTACCAGCTCTGCAACTTCTTCAGCTTCCCCAAAGCGATTTAATGGAATGTGTTTTTTGAGTTCCTTTTCATCAAATTCCGCAGTCATATCTGAAGCTATAAAACCCGGTGCAACGGCATTTACCGTTATTTTTCGTTTCCCAATTTCCTGTGCCAATGCTTTTGTAGCGGCTACCAAAGCCCCTTTTGCAGCCGAATAATTCACCTGACCTGCATTTCCCTTCAATCCTGAAAGGGACACTATATTGATGATTCGTCCATAACGCCGGGTGAGCATATTTTTAAGTAAAGGCTGTGTAACGTGGTAAAATCCGTTTAAAGAAGTGTTTATCACAACATTCCAATCTTCGGGTTTCATCCATAAAAAAAGTCCATCCCGCGTAATTCCAGCATTGTTAACAATTACTTCCAGAAGGGCTTCAGGATTATTTTGCTCCCAGCCTTCCAGGATCTCTTTTGTTTGATCCAGATTGGAAACATCAAATTTCAATAATTCACAATGTACACCTTCAGCTTTAATAAGAACCTTAGTTTCCAAAGCGGCAGCATCATTAGAATTATAGTTAAGCAAAATGTTATAGTGTAAATCTGAAGCCAGTTTTACAGCAATTGCCTTTCCAATTCCACGGGAAGCCCCTGTTACCAAAGCGTATTTTTGTTTCATAATTTGGATTTCTTCATTGTGGGATTTTTGAATTCGTTCATTTATCTACTGGTTCACCCTTAAAAACAAGTGAATTAATAGGCTTCGTGCTCTTTAATAAAATTTTTCACTGCTTCAAGCGTATTTGAAAGTGGAAAATCTTCCTTTATCTCCGGAATAATTTCTTTGAAAACAGCTAGTTTTTCCCTGGTTTTTCCTGATAGACGTCCGTTGAAATTCAAATAGCGTAACGCCTGAACAATGGTAACCACTTCTACCGAAAGCACTTCATAGGCATTATTGATAACCGTTTTGGTCGTATTAGCCGCATTGGTTCCCATACTCACAATATCCTGATTGTCGTTATTATTAGGAATACTGTGAATGTACATAGATGTGGAAAGCATCTGGTTTTCAGCGGTGGTAGAAACCGCACTAAATTGAGCGCCCTGTATTCCAAAATTAAGACCCAGTTTTCCAAGATTCACAAAAGGCGGTAATATGTTGTTAAGCCTGTTATTAAGCAAATAATTAAGCTGTCTTTCTGCAAGCATACTAAGTTTTGTGATCACCAGTTTTAATTTGTCCATCTCCAAAGCAACATAATCTCCGTGAAAATTTCCGCCGTGATAAACCTGCTTTCGCTTAACGTCAATAATAGGATTATCGTTGGCAGAATTTACTTCTTCCAGTAAAATATGCTGTGTGTTCTCTATGGTATCGTACACCGGACCTAAAATTTGAGGTACACAGCGCAAACTGTAATATTCCTGAACTTTTTCCTTAAAGTATTCTTTTTCAGAATTATTCCCGCTGTATAAATGTTCATTCCTATCCCTGGTAAGGCTACTATCTTTTAGATGTTCCCTCATTTTCGCAGCTACTTTTTGCTGCCCTATATGCAATTTGGAGCTATTCAATTCTGAAGAAAGGTGGTCGTCATAAGCTTGTACGATCTCATTGATCACAGAGGAACAGAAAATAGACCAGTTTAATAACCGTTTTGCATAAATAACATTTACAATACCTATTCCGGTCATGGCTGAAGTTCCGTTCATAAGCGCCAAACCTTCCCTTAATTCAATTTGAATGGGCTTAATATTTTCTTCTGAAAAAACTTCAGCGGTTTTCCGGCGAATACCTCTATGGAAAACTTCCCCTTCCCCAATTAAAACAAGTGCCAGATGAGCCAGCTGCACAAGATCTCCCGAGGCTCCTACTCCACCGTGTTCATAAATTAAAGGCGTAATATTTTTATTGATGAGCTCCTGCATGGTTATAACTGCAGAAGGATGAATCCCCGATTTTCCAAGTGCAAGGGTATTAAGCCTGGCAAGCATAAGCGCCTTTACATATAAAGGTTCCATGGGTTTCCCCATTCCAGATGCGTGGCTACGAATAAGATTGTATTGTAATTGTTTGCGATCCTTTTCTTTAATTTTATATTGAGCCATTGGCCCCAAACCTGTATTTACTCCATAAATGATCTTATTTTCTGAAAACTTCTGCAAAAAATCAAAGCTTTCTGAAATTCGCAACATGCTAGATTCATCCAGTTTAATTTTACTTTCGAAAAAAAGAACCTGAAAAAAATGCTCAAAATTAAGGGGATCTTTGATGTGAACCATAGGCCTGAAATCCTTGAATTGGGGTTATTGATCTTGAATTCGTGCTGTTAAAACTCTTAACAAATGTACTATATTTACCCCGCAAATGAAATGGAATGAAAAAGGAAATTGCAGATGTCTTAATTATTGGTGCCGGTCCTTCAGGGATGGTATCTGCCGCATACCTTCATAATCAAGGGATTAAAGTGCTGGTAGTGGAAAAAGCCGTTTTTCCAAGATTTAGCATAGGAGAGAGCCTAATTCCTCAATGCATGGATAATCTGGAAGAAGCCGGTTTATTGGAAGCAGTTAAAAGAGCTGGGTTTCAGAAAAAATTTGGTGCCCGTTTTATAAAGGGAGAACAGCTGGGAGAATTCGATTTCAGCAAGAAATATGGAAATGGATGGGATTGGACCTGGCAGGTTCCAAGAGCCGATTTTGATGTGGTTTTGGCCGATGAAGTTAGCCGAAAAGGGGTATCAATTCTTTTTGGCACTGAAGTTCTTGACGTTGAATTTAAAGGAGCCAACTCTATCACAACCATCAAAGATCCTAATGGAGAAATATCTAAAATCCACGCAAATTTTATTATAGATGCCAGTGGGTTTGGACGGGTGCTGGCAAGGCAGTTAGGTTTGGAGGCAAAACCTAAAATTGCAGCCCATTCCTCAATTTTCACCCATATTTCAGAGACCAGGCGCCCAAAAGGAAAGGAAGGGGAGCTTATCACCTTTGAGGTTTTAGACACTGGTGTGTGGTTTTGGTATTTTCCGTTTTCCAACGGAAATTCCAGCCTTGGATTTGTAGCCCCAAATGAATGGTTCGGCAATTTTTCAGAAGGCAATTCTGCGGCAATGAAACAAATGCTAAAGAAACTGGATTACTATAAATACCGGTTCGATGAATATGCCTTTTTATTTGAAGCTCAAAAAATTGAAAACATCTCCAAAAATGTTACAGAATTATATGGCGAAGGTTTTGTGCTAACGGGTAACAGCGCAGAATTCCTGGATCCGGTTTTTTCCTCCGGGGTATCTTTTGCCACCGCTTCCGGACTGCTGGCCGCAAAATTGGTTGTAAAGCAATTTAGAAATGAAGAAGTAGATTGGGAAAAAGACTATGTCACCTATTTAAAAAAAGGGATCGATGTATTTTCCACCTACGTAAAAGAATGGTATTCCGGAAACCTGCAAAAGATCATTTTTCATCCTTCTCCCCGGCCCGAAATAAAAGCACAAATTTGCGCTGTATTGGCTGGATATGTTTGGGATGAGAGCAACCCCTTTGTGAAAAAACATAAACGAATCGTTAAAAATGTAGCCAAACTTATTGAAATGGAAGAAAATCAGCTTTGATTAAAAAAAGATAAAAATCTGAGGCAAAAGGATTTAGTTTATCAGGCTGAATTTAAGTTGAAAAAAGTTTTAAAAGGTTTGCATTGTATGGAGGTAAAAGCTACATTTGCAACCGCAAAATACTTGCGAAGTTCATTTAATTGGAGAGTTGCCAGAGTGGTTAATGGAGCAGTTTGCTAAACTGTCGACGAGCAATTGTCGCATGAGTTCGAATCTCATACTCTCCGCTATTGAAATTCAAGGTTTGGTTTAAAACTTGAATTGGAATTTGAATTTTTGTAATTTTACAGCGTAAGCTGTTGTCGCGGGGTGTAGCCCTTCGATGCGTCTCTTTCGAGACTTACTCTGGACAGGCTCCGACCAGTTATCGCGCCGATCGCGATTCAAAAATTTTCGGGGTGTAGCGTAGCCCGGTTATCGCGCCTGCTTTGGGAGCAGGAGGCCGCAGGTTCGAATCCTGCCACCCCGACCAAATGGGTATTAAAACCCACCAAAACACTGTTAATCTATTGATTATCAGTGTTTTTTGTTTTTAATGATATCAAACAATATCATTTAAATACATAAGTCTGGTGAATCATTCGGTGAATCATTTTATTACAGATATTTACGTAACTTCATAAGGCATTTAACTGTTTTGACTTTCGTCTTTGCAAACTGATTGTTTCATTTAAGACGCTTGAAATGCCTAATTACACTACTTTTTCCGTATTATTCTTTGTTCGTAAACACCATAACGAGACAAAGAAATTATTTATTTATGCCCGAGTTACCGTGGATGGAAAACGCTCGGAAATAAGTTTAAAAAGATCAATTTCGGTGAATCATTGGGACGTCTCAAAAGGACGTGCCAAGGGAACTACTCCAAAAGCAAGAAGTTTAAACCAGTATTTAGACCAGGTTTATACTAAGTTTCTGGATTGCCACAAGCAACTATCATCCGAGAACAAAGTAATATCTGCTCATAGTATCAAAGCCCGGTTCTATGGAAATGATGAGCACCAAAAAACCTTGTTGGAATTAATGAACTATCACAATTCCCACATGAAAAACGTGTTGAAACCCGGCACGATGAAAAATTATCGTACCACTGAAACCTATTTAAATGAGTTTTTAAAGCAGAAAATGAGCTGTAATGATATCGACATCAAACAAATCAACTATCGGTTTGTAACCGACTTTGAACAGTTCCTACGTAAGTATTCTGCTAAGGTTTCTCGAAAGACTTGTGGCAATAACGGCACGATGAAACATTTAGAACGTTTCAAAAAGATGTTGAACCTTTCGATTAGGCTGGAATGGCTGGTAAAAAACCCTTTTGACAATTTCCAATTCAGATTCGAGAAAAACGAGCGACAATATTTAAGTAAGCGAGAACTTCAGTTAGTAGAGACTACAGAATTTACTAATAGTAGCTTACAAAAAGTCAAAGATGTTTTTATATTCTCCTGCTATACTGGGCTTTCTTATATAGATTTAAAAGAATTGACCATTCATCAGATTATTAAAGGAATCGATGGCAGCAACTGGATTTATACCAAACGTGAAAAAACGGATGAAACTGTAAAAGTGCCACTTTTGTCTCAGGCCCAAAATATTATGGATCGATATGCCGATAGTATAAAAGACGAATTTTTATTCCCGGTATTTTCCAATCAAAAGGTGAATAAATATTTAAAGGAGGTTATGTTGCAATTGAAAATAAGAAAAAATATCACTTTCCATTCTGCAAGGCACACTTTTGCAACCACTGTTACCTTATCTAACGGTGTGCCTATAGAAACGGTTTCCAAACTTTTAGGACATACAAAATTATCGACCACTCAGATCTACGCCAGGGTTTTAGAAAATAAATTAAGTGAGGATATGTTGCTGTTGAAAGAAAAACTTGAGGCTAAAAGTTAAAACCACTTATTTTATTGCTGTAATATTGGTTTATGTTTTGCTGTGCCTGCATTGCAAAACCCAAAAGCAAAAGAATGAAAAAGAAGGATTTTTTCTTAAAAAAGTAGTGTTGCATCATAAGTAAGTAGGTTTTAGGTTTATATTTGGTTAATTGTATTTCATATCAAAACGGCCTTCTCGTATTTCTACAATTTCTCCCTCTTCGTTTATTCCATCAAACCAAAAAGTACCTGAGACTATTCCGTTGATATCGTCAAATTTTGAGAAGGTAATTTCCCCCGTAAATTCATTGTTAGTTTGAAATTCAATTATATTTATATTGTAAACTGCAAAATTTGTAAATTCTCCTTCTGAGATTAAAAAATATGTTTCTCCTTCTCCAATCTGTTGATCTCTTAATAATATACCAATTGATTTATTTGTACTTCTATTTTTTGCTGTTAAGGAAAAATAATATTTTCCTTCTACTGAAGTGTTATAAACAGCTCTTTGTGTAGGCCCTGGAAATTGGCTTCCTCCCGGTCTAAAAACCTCGCCATTAATCAAACAACCAATAGTGCCTGCTCCTGTTTGAGTTGCTGGCGGCAAACAATCTACAGGATTGTCGCAATCGTCTTGTTTGGAGCAGGAAACAAAGCTTAAAAACAAAATAATTAATAGCAGATTTAAAGACGTTTTCATGGGTTGTAGGTTTTACTTTAAGTTATAAAAATAATTAAATGAAGTGATATTAAACTTTTTTTACAATTAATCTTATTAGAAACCAATTATTGTTGGATGCTCAAAGCCTGAAAAAGTTGTTTAATTTTGAATTTATAATCTTTGCAACCTCCGGGCGCAAAGCAAGATTGTCATGACAATGACACATCTTGCTTTGATAAATTGAATCGTGTCTAACGGCTGATATATAAACGGCAAACCTCTATAAATCTTAAAAATATATTTGGTAAAATCACTTCCAAAAGCAGTTTTTAGTAAATATTGTCGCAAAAATGAGCCTGTTTACAGGGGATTTCAAGGCATTTGTCGCAAATGCAGTAAAAAATAGATAAACTAAAATATTATAAATAACTAACAATCAATTAATTAGGAATATGTAACATCGCTCTGCGTGTTACCCTCTTGCTATTCCTAATTTCATTTTTTACAAAAATAAAAACAGAATACGAATAGAAAATAACATCACGGTTGATCATACAGCTTACCTATTTACTTTTTTTATCCTGAGCACTTTCCTTTTTTGATTAACCTCAAATTTTTCTGAAAACAAATTCTCCTTGACTATTAAATCAACTTACTTCTTTCAGAGCCTTCGCTACTACCTTTTTTTGATGCTATTCTATTCAACGATTTAGAATTAGGAAAGGACTTATAAAAGGGCAAAGTATGAAGCCCGGCTTATGCAGTCCGGCTAACTTCTAAATCTTGTTCATTTGCATCTACTATAAAAAGTAGTAGAAACATGGAAAAATAGTTTTTAGGAGAGTCGTTTGAAAGAAAATCATATCTTTACAGCACAAAGACGACTAAATAATATGAAGCTCTTTGTTTTATGAAGTTTGGTGAATCATTCGGTGAAACATCAAAATAATTAACAGTGAAAGTACTGTGGATAGGGCGTTTGTTCTTAAATAAATTATCCTGCCACCCCGACAAAGTTAAGCCCTGCTCGAAAGTGCGGGGCTTTTTAGTTTAACATTGCCGGAAGCTTGCTTCTGGGCAAGGGTTAAACTAAAAAGCACGCAGGCGATAGCCTGCCAGGGCTTGGCTTTAGTCACACCCCCACTCAGGATCACCGACCAATGGGAGGTATTCCTGCCACCCCGACTTAGTAAAAGCCTTTCATTAAAAAATGAGAGGCTTTTTTATATGATTATTTTATTCAATTTGGGAAAGCCGCAGGTTCGCCCCGAAAGCTTTCGGAGTGCCACAACAATCACTAAACGATGCAGTATATAATTCTTCCTGTGAATCCTAAGTAAAAATACAATTCTGAAAGTAAATACATGAATAAAATTAAACATCGATTAAGATGATAGATATCATATTTGCCCCATATAAAGTCTCATAAACATTATTTAGTTTTGGAAATAAGATAGCTTTGGCCGTCATGTTGCAAATAATTTTTTAGGTAATTCCTTTAACCTGCTTTGAGAAAAATAGCAGCGTCAAAAATAAAATTTGCATCTGGGAAAACCCAATCTAGGACATAAGGATCTTTGCAAAGAAAATAGAAATAATAACCTTACTAATTGTTAATATGTTAGAAGCAAACAGTTTTCACATCCCGGTTATGGGAGTTGGATTTACAATAGATACTCCGGTAAAAGTGTCTCATTTCGGAATTTCATCGGTAATATCATTGGTAGATGATGGATTGGCTGAACGAATGAGGGAATTTTATTGTAAAAAATACAAGTTGTCTTATTCAGAAATAGATACCAACCAGCAGGATTACAGAGCAAAACGATTGACCGCTTATCTTAATCTTATCAATTTAATTGTCTCAAATAATTTTAAAAACCTAAAAAGAGAGTCTTTTGATGCAGGAAGCAATTTAACAAAGTACTTTGAAATGCTTCCCGATTCTTCTCAGCTCAAAAAAGCATACCTGAAAATGCTTGAGGAAAAAGATGAAAAAGCAAAAGCCTCGCTTCAAAAAGAATTAAAGGAAAATTTAGTTCTTGGTTCTATTGATGTAAACATTATGACCAAGATTGATAAGGATAATTATACTAAAAAGGGCGAAAAGTTAGCTATAGAATTCAATGATGCGCACGCTGCCGTGAGAGGGTATGCAAGCTCCAACTTAAGTCATTCAGGTTTGGTACTTTCAGCTGGGTTAAGCCCAAGATTATACAGTTATTTATCAAATTTTGAAGATTTTTTTCCTGACGAAAAAGGAAAGCTCGGCAAAAAAATAATATTAAAGGTAAGTGATTACCGCTCGGCTTTAGTGCAGGGGAAATTCCTGGCAAAAAAAGGTATCTGGATCTCTGAATACCGAGTTGAGTCCGGACTTAATTGTGGTGGCCACGCTTTTGCAACCAATGGATTCCTTATGGGCCCAATCCTGGAAGAATTTAAACAAAATAAATCTGAATTAATTCGGGAAGTTCATGGCATCCTAAACGAAGCGCTTTCGCTTTCAGGAAGGCCGACATTGAGCAAGCCCTTAGACTTAAAGATTACCGCTCAGGGTGGGGTTGGAACCTCTAAGGAACACAACTTTTTATTAAATTATTACAACCTGGACAAAATAGGATGGGGAACCCCATTTTTGCTTGTACCTGAAGTGGTTAATGTCGATGATAATACCTTAGAAAAACTTCTAAATGCCGGTAAAGAAAACCTCTACCTGAGTAATACCTCTCCAATGGGAATTCCCTTTAATGCGTTGAGGGATTCCTCAAAGGATTTGGAAAGAGATAGTAAAATAGAAAAAGGAAAACCGGGAAGTTCCTGCCCAAGTCAATTTTTGAAATTGTTTAACAAAGAATTTACGGATAGACCAATTTGTACCGCTTCCCGCCAATATCAGAAATTGAAAATAAAAGAACTTGACAAAAAAGATATTTCTGAAAAGCAACGTAGCAGAGAATACGAAAAAATCACTGAAAAATCCTGTATTTGCACTGGTTTGGTAACGACTCCTTATATAAATCTCGGACTATTGAAAGCTGCAGACGGCGATAGCGTTTCGGTTTGTCCGGGACCCAATTTGGCATATTTTTCCCAAAAATCCACCCTTTCTGAAATGGTGAATCATATATATGGGAAAATAAACTTACTTAATGACACCTACAGGCCTAACTTGTTTGTTAAAGAGTTGGGGATTTACATAGATTATTTAAAAAATGAAATTGAAGATTCCGTAGAAACAATAAACGAGCGAAAATTAAAGCATTTTGAGGAGTTTAAAACTAATTTATTGAGCGGTATTGAATACTATGATGCGCTTGTAAAAGAAATGCAAGAAGAATCGGAGATCTATAAAAATAAAATGAAAGAGGAATTGCAGAAATCTGTTTTCCACATACAGTCCATCAATTTACCCGTTTTACAATAAACATTGAAAGTTTGACTTTCTGATCTTATGGATGATTTTAAAACCCCATTTCTAAGTAGAAATGGGGTTTTTGGTTTGTTTATACTTCGATTCAATCCTATACATTACATCTGGATTTTTCCTTATCATCAAGAGCAAGTGCGACCTCAATACCATCGCTAGAATTTTCATCATATAAATTTGAAATTGGATGTTCCTGTAACAATAAGTCAGATTTCCTAATATTTGCTGAGGAGAAATCCCATTTAGCATTGCTTTTTCCTTAACTATTTGAAGATTATATTCGATTTGATTATCCCCAATCATCCCTTTCTTAATTTACTTCCAGGTGCAGCCGTTTAAGCCTGGAATTTTTCACCTATGGTGATCACGCTATTTTCGTAAAAAAGGAGGGATTTGATTTAATTGGCGTTTTAAAGCTATTTCTTTTATGGAAGATATGGAAATTCAAAAAAGGCTTCGGCAAAGAGGAAAGTTTAAAAAGCTAAAAGGCTATGTTTTAACTTCCGGTAGAAGATTTTAGAAAAATGGCACCATAAGACAATTGTTTATCGATGTATACCTCCCAATAAATTGAAACGATTTTATAGAGATGGTTAACCCTCATCAATATTAGCAACTCTATCTTGGTAGCATTTGTTTAGACACCTGAATGATCTCCTCAATCTTTTCTACTATTTCCATAGGTTTCTCTTCCTGTAAAAAGTGGCGTGAACTTAGTTCGTGAATTTTTGCTAGTCCTGCCACCTTTTTGATTTCCTGCCCATAGCGCTCGAGTGTTAAGAATGGATCATCTGCTCCCCAGATTGCCTGCACAGGATAAGGCACATCTTGCACCGCCTTATAACATAAACTTCTAAATTCTGTTGAATCGTCAAAATTCCGCATCAGTTTCAAAAAAGCATCCCCCCCATCGTTTCGTTTTAATATATCAATATAAGCGTTAATTTCATTTTTTGGAATTCCAGAACTATCATTTACTCCCATTTTGTTGAACATTATCTGCCAGGTAGGGTGTATTAGGCTAGCCAATTCTATCTCGCCCAAAACAGGTTTTTCAAAAGGTCGCATAGGCCACGGCTTTTTAAAATTCACCCCATCGATCCAGGTATTAAGAATAGTAATGGACAAAACCTTATCTGGGTTTTCTGCAGCTAGCGCAAAACCAACAGGACCACCTACATCATGAATTAGGAGGTGATATTTATCCAAACCTAGACTTTTAGCTGCTTCGGCACCAAACTTAGCAAAAGATGAAAAAGAATAATCAAAATCCTCTGGTCTGTCAGAAAACCCTAAACCCGGGAAATCAATAGCGACGCCTCTAAAACCTTTTTCGGCTATTGCCGGTACAATTTTTCGGTATAAAAAAGAAGAAGTGGGAACACCGTGCAGACAAAGAACGGCTTCACCGCTCCCCTGGTCAAGTGCAAAACAATTTATGCCGTTAACATTAAAATACTTCCCGGAAGCTTCATGCTTCTCAATAATCGTTTCAACAGAATTTTTCTCACTCATGGTACAAGGTTTATTCTAAATTAATGAAAATAAGTGCGATCCTTAAAAATTCCGGTTGAAGATGATCGATTAGGTATTGAATTTATGAAGAGTTTGTGATTTAAATCGATGAAATTAACCTCTTCTTTTGAAAAAATACTCATCTACCTAAAAGGGTGAAAGTTACAACCTCTTCAATATCTAAATGTTATTCAAACCGGAACGTTTCAATTTAAAAATTTGTCAGGATACTGGTATAATACTTTGAATATTTCTTTTAAAAAAAATCTATCTTAAATAAATATTAAACTTTTCAGCTATGTAACAATTGTTGCAGGTTAGAAACTTTTATTGAGTAACTTTTGTAAACAATTTAGTATTAACCTAAAAAAAACGAAAATGAGTTATTATTTTTCCAAAACAGTAGATTATAAGTTTGACCAGGCAATAGAAAAGATTACCGAAGAATTGAAAAAAGAAGGTTTCGGAATTCTTACAGAAATCGATGTAAAAGAAACTTTTAAGAAGAAGCTGGATGTGGATTTCCGAAAATATAAAATTCTTGGTGCATGCAATCCCAATATGGCATATCAGGCCATCCAACATGAACCCCATATAGGAGCGATGCTTCCCTGCAACGTCATCGTTCAGGAGCTTGAAAACGGAAAAGTAGAAGTGAGTGCGGTAGATCCGGTTGCTTCCATGATGTCTGTAAAAAATGATAAACTTGGTGAAGTAGCGAAGGATGTGCGAAACAAGCTCCAAAAAGTCATTGAAAACTTTAAATAATTTGAGATAGTTTTATCTGTTTCAAATTATGCAAAGCCAAATATTTTCCTGATTCATCATAAATATCTGTTGGCGGTTTTACAGCATTCCGTTAGTTTCATTGGAGGTTTCCGGCTACAATTTTTTCTATGGATTTCAAAAAACTTAATTCATGTTAAATACTTTAAAACAATTATTATGATTTGGTCCTAAAACCGATTACGCTGAACTTAAAAGAAACGGCGCAATTATCCTGGATGTTCGCAGCAAAAGTGAATTTGCAGACGGACACATCAAAAATTCCATCAATATTCCTGTAAATACACTGCTCCAGAATTTAAATAAACTCAAAAATAAAAATACTCCTATTATAACCTGTTGCGCTACCGGAAATCGTAGTGGAATGGCAAAAAGAGTTTTGAGATCTAAAGGGTATGACGAGGTTTACAATGGAGGTGGTTGGAAAAGCCTTAATAATAAAATTACCTGATGAAGATTTTTAATAGACCCCGCTACCTGGGAACGAGCTCTAAATGTCTTCAAAAGAAAAAATATCCTAAATTTCGATGAAAAAACGGCCTTATTGAAAGGGCGCGGGTAACGGAATTAATATATGTTTAACATTTTGATAGTTACTTAATTAGCTCTTATTTAAGAGTAACTTTTTCAGGTTTTTCATACTTTAAGATAAAAATGAAAAGTACTGCGATAAAATTGGTTTGGGCTACTACAATTGTTTTAATAGCAGTAGCCATATTGTCTTCTCTGAATTTTTCCTTTTCATTGATCTTTTATCTTGTGGTTTTTGGCCAGCTGCTTTTAATCTTTACCGTATACAAAGTTCTTACCGATGATTATAAAACCGACAAGACTTTTGACAACTGGTATGAAGATCATCCAAAACCTGAGGACGAATAATCAAGTAACTATTTTATTTGTCGCCTATTATCATTTATTCAAGCTAGCTATTTTTAACCTGAAATTTATTTTCCGGTTTTTTTTTGTTTAAAAGTAAATACTCTGTACAATTCTTTTAACTTTAAAGTGGACAAAATTTAGCTCTTAAATATGCATTTAAACAAGTATATAGATCATACCTTATTGAAACCAACAGCCACTATTCAGGAAATACAAACCCTTTGTTTTGAAGCTTTAGAGCATCACTTTTATGCCGTTTGTGTAAACGGATGTTATGTGAAAACCGCAAAATCAATATTAAATAAATCTGATGTAAAGATCGCGGCAGTAATAGGGTTTCCCCTTGGAGCTATGAGTACAGCTGCAAAAATAGCTGAAGCGGAGTTTTGCATAGCAGATGGTGCAGATGAAATTGACATGGTGATCAATATTGGCTGGTTAAAATCCGGGGATTACAAACGTATAGAAGAGGAAATTTCAGCAATTAAAAACGCTATCGGAAACACTGTTTTAAAGGTGATCATTGAAACCTGTTATCTTTCAGAAGAAGAAAAAAGAGCATCCTGCCTTGCCGCCATGAATGCAAAGGCAGATTTCGTCAAAACATCTACCGGATTCGGGACGGGAGGAGCCACACCGGAGGATATAAAACTTATGAAAGAAGCGGTTGGAGACAAACTTAAGATAAAAGCTTCCGGCGGAATTAAAGATAAAAAAACAGCCTTAAATTATATCAATATGGGAGTGAGCAGATTGGGGACTTCCTCTGGCATCGCGCTGCTAACTTCAAAATAGCAAAATTAATGAGTACACATATACAAGCCGAAAAAGGAGACATTGCAGAAACTATTTTATTACCCGGAGATCCCTTAAGGGCAAAATGGATCGCCAATACATTTTTTAATAATCCGGTATGTTACAACGAAGTTCGGGGAATGCTGGGATATACCGGAACTTACAAAGGGAAGCGCATATCGGTTCAGGGAACCGGAATGGGAATTCCCTCTACCTTGATCTACTGCCATGAGCTTATAAATAATTTTGGTGTTAAAAACCTCATCCGCGTGGGATCTGCGGGATCGTATCAGGAAAATATTGGGCTTCGTGATATTGTGATCGCGATGTCCGCATCGTCCACTTCAGGTATAAATAATTCCCGATTTGCAAATGCCGATTATGCTCCCACTGCCAACTTTGATCTGTTTTTGAAAGCGGCTTTATATGCAAAAGAAAACAATATTACTATCAAAGCAGGAAATGTACTTTCTTCAGATGAGTTTTATGAAGACGATCCTGAAGCACATAAAAAATGGGCAGAATATGGCGTTTTATGTGTAGAAATGGAAACAGCAGGATTATATACCATCGCAGCAAAACATAATGTAAATGCACTTTCTATATTAACAATTTCCGATTCCTTTGTAACCGGAACACATCTTTCTTCAGAAGAAAGGGAAAAATCATTTTCAAAGATGATAGAAATTGCTCTTGGAACGGCTTCCTGAATAGCACAAAAAATTTAATCCCTCATTGAGGGTTTAACTTGCCAAACCGTCGGGCAGGTTCCCCGTCCCGATAGCTACCCGGGATACCTCGAGTTTTTAAAATTATTTTCCAATTCATCTCGTGGGCCCGAAATGAATTACATTAAGGCGGATTTGCCCCGAGGTTCTTGATTTTTTGTAGCTTGCCAAAGCTGGTATTTTACCAGCTTATAAACGCTTCAATTCTTAACAAATATTTATTTATGGAACAGTATACTCCGGCAAATAACCGATATGAAAAAATGAAATACCGCCGTTGCGGAAAAAGCGGGATCAAACTTCCGTTATTATCCCTTGGATTATGGCATAATTTCGGAGATAACGATGATCTGGAAATCTCAAGAGAGTTGTTAAGGACGGCTTTTGACAATGGGATCACACATTTTGATCTTGCAAATAATTACGGCCCTCCTTATGGTTCTGCAGAAAAGAATTTCGGTAAGATTTTTAAAGAGGATTTTATTCAGCTTCGGGATGAATTGATGATTTCCACAAAAGCTGGATGGGATATGTGGCCGGGACCTTACGGCAATTTTGGTTCGAGAAAATATTTGATCGCCAGTCTGGACCAGTCATTAAAACGAATGGGGCTGGATTATGTAGATATATTTTACCATCATCGACCCGATCCTGACACTCCACTGGAAGAAACCATGGGTGCACTGGACCAAATAGTGCGTCAGGGAAAAGCCTTATATGTTGGAATTTCCCAATATTCTGCAGAGGATACGGCCAAAGCTGCAAAAATATTAAAAGAACAGGGAACTCCTTTTTTAATCCACCAGCCCAGATATAATATGTTGGACAGATGGGTGGAAAATGGCCTTTTAGATACCTTGGAACACCATGGGCTGGGAAGCATTGTTTTTTCACCTTTGGAGCAGGGAATCCTTACCTCAAAATACCTGAAAGGAATTCCTGAAGATTCCAGAGCTGCCATTGAAGGAGGGTACCTCGATAAATCTCAAATTACCCCTGCGCTTATTGAAAAGGTAAAAAAATTGAATGAAATTGCGCAAAGCAGGAATCAAAGTCTGCCGCAAATGGCCATTGGCTGGTTGTTAAAAGATAACAGGATTACCTCTGTACTGGTGGGAGTGAGCAAAGTTTCACAGCTGGAAAATAACATTGAAGCATTGAACAATTTAGAATTCACTTCAGAAGAATTACATAAAATTGAACATATTTTAAAAAATGATTGACAGAGGTCAGTAGATAGTTTCATATTTAAATATTTATTTAGATCTGCTAGTGTCAGGTTGAGCGCAGTCGAAACCTCATATTTACATATCAATAGTTCTCGACTGCGCCCGAAATGACAAAAGAACTATTTTTAGGTTACTAACAATCAATTTATTACGATTATGAAATTATATGTATTTAACTACTGACCTCTAAAGATTGAATAATTTCTAAATACAACTATTTTAAAGTTGACACCAATCAATAAAGCACTATTTCGGCTTGAATAAAATGATATTACCTACAACCTTATAAATATTTATCGTTAATTATTGAAATTCACCGATGAAATAGGTCTTTCAAAGAAAACAGGTGGAATTCTTCTTTTAAAGAGATTATTCCACCTATTTTTACAATCCCAAATGTATTGTTTTTTACCTACGTATGCTGGCCCTAATGATTTATTAATTTTCTATTCTGGTCATGAATACAACTTTTGAATTTGAAGTAAATACCGCAGAATTAACTCTTATCAAGAATCTGAAAAATCAGATAGATGAGATCTATCAGGAACAAGCTATTTTCGGACTATCTCTTGAAACCCTTGAGTTAACCCGAAGATTCAGTGAATCCTATCCTCTTGTTACAAACTTAAACGAAGTTGATCCCATTGAATTTAATAAATTCATTTCCTTATCCAGACATTTGGAACGAAACCTTCTTCAGGAATTAAAATAATTCCTCTCAATCCAATTTCATATAATCTGAATACAAAGCAGTTAAGTATTTTCCCTGCATTAATATCGATTTTGATCAAAAAAAACCTTGTTTTAAATATAAAGAAACTTATATTTGCACCGCGAAAATGGTCGCGTAGCTCAGTTGGATAGAGCACCTGCCTTCTAAGCAGGCGGTCCCAGGTTCGAATCCTGGCGCGATCACGCTGAAAAACCCCGTACTTACGGGGTTTTTTTATTTTACAGGAATTATTACCACAAAAATTTTATTAAAAACGCACACTTTACGCACACAAATTTATCTTTGACAATATTTGTGAAGCTTTTGAAATGGATCAGCACGCACCTGCCTGGATCTGGTATACACGGTAGAGATATTTTTTTGTTACTTTACAGCACTACTCAAAAATTTTACACTTTTTTCTATCTTTATTGCGTTTCGAAAACCATATTATGAATAAAAACTTTTTTCTGATTTTTTTAGTTGGTCTATTTTTATGTCTTTCTACTCCTGTCTTGTCACAATCGGTTTCAGGGACTTTAAAGGATCAAAACACCCATAAAACAATTCCTTTTGCTACAGTTCAAATAGGTAAAGATTACGGTGTTATCACCAATCAGGAAGGGGTTTTCAGTATTAATATTAGCCAGTTTACCGAATACGATTCCTTATTTTTTTCCAATATGGGCTATGAACCCAAAAGTATGCGCTTAAAAGACTATTCGGAGGGAATAGTGTATTTACAAGAAAATGTGAATCAATTGGATGAAGTTGTTTTATTGGATAAAAAACTTTCAGCCAGAGAGGTAATGGAACGGGTAAATCAAAATCTGTATCAGAATTATGAAAATTCCTTGACGCATTTCACGGTTTTTCACCGCTCGGAAAACAAAAACACTCCCGGCAAAATCAAGTTTGAAATAAAGAAAGCCGATTTTATCTCTGAACCCACTTTGCAGGATTTCAATAAAAGTATGGATAGTATAGCCAAAGCCTCGAAAGGGGTAACCACAAGTTTTTATAATTCGTATTTGGCAGAAGCGGCAATAAATGAAAAAGACTCTTTGAAAGTGAAACTTCAGAAAGCCACGGAGCTTGTAAATGAGGAATTAAGCAATTCCATGGAAAAATTACTAGGAAATGTGGTGAGGCAAATTGGCGAAAAATTGAAGAGCTCAAACACATTCAAGTTTCGTTCAGGAATTATTCCATTGGGGGATTCCCTGGACCTTTCCAAAAGTTTTGAGAAGCCTAAGGATTCCTTGACCTCAAAATATGTGGGAAGCAAATTAAAAGGTATCCTCAAGGATAGTATTTTTGATGCTTCCAAAGGTCTAACCATTGCTATAGGTGGTGGTGGAAGTGATAGCGGAATGGTTTTTAGTTATGTAACCCAAACCGACGACTATAACTACCATATTGAAGATATTACCACTTTTAATGGAGAAATGGTGTATCTAATTTCTTTCACCCCGGATAGCGGCTTTTTTGGTGGCGGCGGTAAATTTTTCGGGAAAATGTATGTCTCGGCCAACTCCTTCGCAGTTCTAAAAACAGAGTATCAGTTAGCCGAAGGAAAACATGGATCGAAATTTAATTGGAAACTGGTATTGGGTGTGAAATTTGTAGAAAATGAAAAAGCAGGTACTGTTATTTTTCAACAAGACACAAACGGAAAATACTATCCAAAATACATACAATCTTCAGGAAAAATGTATGCCTATGCCAATAGATCTTTTGTATTGAAAGAAAACGTGAAAAACAATAAGGACGGTATCAAGCTAAAATTCAAATTCATAATGGAATTTGATAATTCGTATAACAATGAATACTTGATAGTGGATTCCAGGCCCCTGTCTCAATCTGGATTTAGTACTTTTCAGCACAATAAAGGCGTTATCATAGAAAAAACCACCACCTACAATCCGGAAATCTGGAAGGAATATAACATTATCGCACCTACAGAGGCTATTCGAGACTATAAATTTTAAATCTATTGTCGGGTCAGCGCGGATTTGCAATCCGTGCCTAAAGTATTGACTTCGTTGAATCTTCGATTTCCCGGCCTTTAAAAAAATCATTTAGAAAAATGGTAGCCTAATTCTCTTAATTCTGACGGCTTAGAACGGGAAAAAGTTTCAAAAACAATGGAGCACCGAAGTGAGGAGGGATCAAGACTTTCATAAATTATTTCGCTATTATAGTAAGCGCGAGGTCATTATACCTTTATCAAGGGGTTTTTAAGTTTTATTGTAGAATTACTTCTATTAATTACTGAAGTAAGAAGCTTCCCTTTCGAAGGAAACCGCCTTATAGCCATTGGTATTGAGTTCAAGATTATAAATCCATTGCTTCACAACCGAATGAAAATCTGTATAGAAAATCTTGTCGTAAAGCCTAAAGTATTTATTGCTTTGCTTCAGACTTTCCAGCGGCCTGTTGAAAAACATATTGATGCCTAGAAAACTTTCATTCTGGTACACGTGTACCAACTCGTGAGCCTCAACTCTATGCCCCCCCTGGGAAATTCTCTTTAAAATGATCGTTTGCTGACCAGCTGCCCCAACTGCCTCAAAACCATAACCCTGGATTGGCTTTTGAGCTTCAAACACAAAAGTTCCAAATACCATACTCCTGTCTACATCAAACTTTGCCTGGGAAAACATATAAATTGTGGAGCTTAAGGAGAGAGGCATGATCCTGTACCTTAACTTAAAATTGTCTTTGGTGTCGACTTCAAATCGGTTGAAGCCCAGATTTAGATGCCATCTTGCCCACAAATCCCTGTTTGCTGCTGCATTTTCTATAATGGAAGAACCTGCGGCATTCACTATTTTTGATGGCCAGATTAAATTGTAGTTTCTGGTACGTGAGAATTCCCGCAGCAGGCGTTTACTCTCAAAAACCAGATAGCCTCCAAAACCTCCCTGAGCCAATCCTTTTAGCAGTGTTTTGCCAAGTTTTTCTTCCGGTCTTTTATTTATTATTGCTCCCACTCCTCCTACTACACTGCCTATGGCGATATTCGCCAGACCATACTGTAGATCGTTTTCCTGAGAATAACAAGAGAAATCGAAGAGGCAAAGGGTAAAAACTATTAGGAACCAATAATTTATTTTTTGCGGCATAAAAACGTATAATTAGGGTGGGAATCAAAAATTAAGTGGCTAATATAGGCATTCATAAAAAAGAAGGCCTGAGATAGATAGATTATTCTTTCCTCAACAGCTTAAGGAATTTATGAAACAGATGTTATTAAAAATTTTCTATTTTGGAGTTTGTTTTAGAATCAAAAAAAGTGGAAATTAGTTGCCTATGAGAAAACCAATAATATTCCCCATTATTTTTTTATTTATATTTTTTACTTCCTGTACTATTGAAGACGAGGCTATTGATCTTACATACCGGGATGATATTTTAATAGAGACAACTGTATTTTTCACAGAGGATTCTGAAGACTACGATATCTCATTCACATACTTTGAAACCGATGGCTATAATAATTTGACAAAGAAGACTGAAGGCTATTCCGGAGGCATTCGTGGGAACAAGCAGGTATTTTATCATACTGTAAAAGAATACAAAAAAGCTGGACTAAAAATGATCCCAGAGGAACAGATTTCTGAAGTTTGGATCGACCTTTATTTACTTGGAGCGGGGAAAGATATTTTTCACCATTTTATCTCCAGAGATAACAAAGGGTTTACGTTTTTATATGACTTCGAAACCTATTCTCAGGAAGTAATTTGGGAAGAATAAAAATGTAAATGATTACTTACTGTATTATTGTGTGCAACCAGATGTTTAGTAAACTCGTAAACAACGTACGACCCATTACTCATTCATCTGAAGAGTTAATGCAGAAAAGGGTAAGTTTGGCAAACTCAGATACCGTTTAAAAAACCTTTACGACAACAACTTTTTTTGCCAGATCAGTAATAAAACAGATACTGCCGGAAATCTTGCAGGGTTAGTAACCATGTTAAAAATACCTTCGAGTAGGTTAACCATTCAAAAATCGTACTTGAGCCAGCAGATTTCCCGATGCGCCCGGACTCGTTTTGAATGGGAACAGCTTTTTTAAAATTTTTAATGATCTCGGGATACAGATCCGGATTTTTTTGCCCGGGTGTTCTGTGAGCGTAAAGCTGCATTAGCTTTTGGTTAAAATCCCTGTACTTTACAAATCCTCTTCTCTCTGTCATCAGAGTTTCAATATTTTCATTTAATTTAGCGAAAATCTCTCTGCTTAATTTTCCCCGGGCATAAAGGGAATAGATGACCCAGGTTACTTATTCATTGAAAACTATATATTCGTTATTATAAGATTTAAGACCTCCTATGGAGATATACGTAAGGCGAGTACTATACAGTAGCAGATCCCCAAGTCCACAGTCCTCCTCCGGAAAGGTATTAGTCATAGCATAAATAAGAATTACCAAATATGGCAGTTTGGAAACCATGCAAAGGAGATCTATACCGAAAAATTTCTATAGTCAAAACTGGACTACATTCATATAAACCCGGTGCGGGCCGGAATTGTGACCCGGGCGTCTGATTTTGTTTATTCCATTGCTTCAATTATGTTAATGGAAATGGTGTGCTAAAAGAAATCACTTTAGCCGATAATCCTGTTGCAGATGTTCTAATGGGTTGGATAATAGTAAAAGTGAGTATTATTGAAACATGATTCGTTTCAAAGTCGGGAAATCGCAGGTTCAACGAAGTTAAACTTTGACGAAGTTTATTCTATGAAACGTATTAGAAAAGCGCAAAGTCTGAAGACTTTGCGCAGCCAGAGAACTAACTAAAAGACATAGTTTGCAAACTAAAACTGTAACATTCTTAATTAATTAATGTCTTGTACATAGTAAATTGTGAAAATTTACCAGTGATCTCCCAGTGCCCATACGGTAGTGTTGTTTGCCCGGTAATTTTCGTTTGAAAATTCAAAGGCATCTTCCCCTTCACCAAAACGATTCCTGTTCACGCTGTAGCTAACAGAGGTTGTAGTTTTAAACTTTTCAGTTATTCTGGCGGCTGAAAAACCTGTACTGAAGCTGTTGCTAAAATAATTCCTATCCCCGTTAAGGTACCCATTGAGGCGGGCATTAAATACCCATAAATTCCAAGGATCATGCTGTTCTTCTGTTCCTATCTCGGCCCCTCCCTCTTCTTCCTTAAAAGTTATCTGTACATTTTTCCCCTGTTCAGTGCGTGCAAGGTATTTTACAAGACCCAATTTGAGGGTATGTACCATTTGTTGCCTCTCTTCATCATCGGTCGCGGTTGCCTGCCTTACAAAGGATAGCGTATCATTTACCCCTGTGAATATTTCTCTTCCGGTAAACTGTAATTTATATTCGCGGCCGCCACTCCCCGTTACCTGATGATTTGATAAAATAAAAACATTAGACTGGAAACGGTCATTTACATAATCTACGAAGGGAATTTCACGTTTTATAAAATCCTGATCACAATAAGATTGACAGTCCAGAAAAACGCGGATCTTTTTATTATTTTTTTCTACCTGTGAAAAAGAAAGGGAAAGAGAGAATAAGACAAAAGCCAGGAAGAGGTATTGTTTCATTAACAAGTTTGATGGTAAGTACTAAATCTTTATTTATAGGCGGGTAAATATATTAAAATTGCATTAAAACCGCCCATTGTATTGAAATTTATACTGAATCTTCATAAGCGAGGTCTTTTGTTGCTTCGTGAGTTCTCAATTACCAGCTAAGTAAGTTTGACTTCGTCTAATCTTCGATTTCATGACTTCGTGCCTGTAGCCCCCAACCCCCCAAAGGGGAGGAAAAATTTCGGGAGAGTTAATGAGTGTCTTGAAGTTAATTCTCAGGATCTCCTTACCGGTTTCCATTAATTTATAGAAAATTATGGTTAGATTTTTTGTTCAAGCTGAAGGAAATTTACCCGAAGTGAAGTTCTGTTAATGTTTCTTTTTGCCTAACTTTAAACAATCTTAATTATTTATCATGAAAAATATACTTGTGGCCATAGATGAGGCTAAATATGCAGACCAATTAACTGCTCAGGCAGTTGAAATTGCAAAATTCAATAATGGCAAGATTTGGATAATTCACGTTACAGAAGCAAATACAGATGATTATCTAAGTCGGGAGGCTGGCCCACAGTATATTTACGATAAAAAGGCTGAAAAAAACAAAAAAGAAGCGGCCTCTATTAAGGAATGGGCAAGGGAGATAACTCAAAAACACAATGTGGCTGCCGAGGGACTTTTAATTGAAGGATCGGTAATCAAATCGATTAAAAAAATTGTAGAAGAGCAAAATATTGACCTGGTGATTGCGGGCCATAGAAAAAAGAATTTTCTCTATGGACTATTTACCGAAAACAAGAAAAAAGATTTAATCGATGAACTTATGATTCCCCTGTTGGCGGTTCCATTGACTTAATTGATCCTTTTATTTTTATCGTTTATTTAGATTATTGTTTTGAAAAAAAATAAAATCTGAGGAGAAAACTAATTATCTGGTTTAGCCTTAACCTATAAATGTATGTCCGGTATCTGTCATATTAGGTAGAGATTTGAACTAAGGCTGTAAGATCGATCACAGTCGAAATGTATTTGTTAACCCAGCTGCGCGAAGCCTCATTACTTTGATCCTTAACTGTTTGTTGCCCGAAGTCTTTCTTTTCGTTGCTGAAAGGCTACACTACCATTTCCTGACTGAACCCGCCCAGCACTGCATCACGGCCGGCGTTTTTAAAAGAAGGATTACGTTGTTTCCTTTTAGTACCTGCTGCAATCCGAAAAAAACGATGGGCATCTTAAGGTCTTCTGATTCCTTGTTACAATTTAGTTAGAACTGTCTGCAAACATAAGATCTTAAAACAATTCGTTTCAACGTCAGAAAACATTGTGAAATTGACAATTATTAACTCGCGGTGTAGCTCGAAGTCATTTTACTTTGAACAGCGGCCAAAGGAATTTGATTTTTGCGGGATGAGATAATAATCATTTATTTTAAGAAAATTGGCCAATGACATTTAGGTTTCTCACTCACTTTGCATCTTCACCGCTTCCACTTTCCATATTTTCTCGCAGTAGTCCCGTATTGATCTATCACTTGAGAATCTACCCATATTAGCCACATTCAAAATAGACATGCGTGCCCATTTTCCCGGATCCTGCCATACTTTATATACGTTTTCCATCTGGTCTACATAGGACTGATAATCCTCCAGTAAAAGATAAGGGTCCTGATTTAAGAGGTTGTCATAAACAGGGCGGAAAAGTTCCGGGTCTCCATTTGTAAGCTCGTCGGACATCAGAAAATCCAGCACTCTCTTTAATTTCTCATTTTCGGAATAAATTTTATATGGATGATACCCCTCCGCTTTTTTGTTCTCCACCTCCTTTGTGGTAAGGCCGAAAAGGAAAAAGTTTTCCTCCCCTACTTCCTCTCTTATCTCCACATTGGCCCCGTCTAAAGTTCCAACGGTGAGGGCTCCGTTGAGGGCAAATTTCATATTTCCGGTTCCTGAAGCTTCTTTTCCCGCCATGGATATCTGTTCAGAAAGATCGGCTCCGGGGTAAACGAGCTGTGCCAGTTTCACACTGAAGTTTGGCAAAAAGACCACCTTTAAAATCTCATTAACTTCAGGATCATTATTAATTAGATCACCCACGGCGGTAATAAGTTTTATGATACGTTTAGCCATAAAATAACCCGGGGCAGCTTTTCCACCAAAAACAAATGCTGTTGGTGGAATATTGGTGTCCTTATCTTTTTTGATCCGCAGGTATAAACTCAAAATATGAAGGACTTTGAGATGCTGCCTTTTATACTCATGAATTCTCTTCACCTGCACATCTATAAGCATTTCTGGATTAATTGTAATCCCCGTAAGTTCCTTTATATGATTGGCAAGGTTCTTTTTGTTATGCAGTTTAACTTCCATCCACTTTCTACGGAAATCCTCCTCATCGGCAAAAGATTCCAATCCTTTTAGTTTATCCAGGTGGGTGAGCCAATCCTTTCCAATTTTTTCAGAAATAAGGGCAGCCAACCGTGGATTACTAAGCGCCAGAAACCTCCTGTGAGTTACCCCATTGGTAACATTAGTGAATTTTTCAGGCCAAAGCTGAGCAAAATCCTGTAACACCTGTTCCTGAAGGAGCCCGGAATGTAATGCGGAAACTCCGTTCACCTTATAACTCCCCACTGTTGCCAAATGTGCCATCCTAATGGTAGGTTCTCCCCTGTCATCTACAAGAGACATACGGGAAATTTGCTCCCCGGTAAAATCATGTTCCCTTATTTCACTAATGAATCTACTGTTGATTTCATAAATGATCTCAAGGTGCCTGGGCAGCAGGTTCCTTAAAAGACTTACCGGCCACTTCTCCAGGGCTTCAGGCAACAAGGTGTGGTTGGTGTAGGCAAAAGTGTTTTTGGTTACTTTCCAGGCCTCTTCCCATTCCAAATGGTGCTCATCCAGAAGTAATCGCATAAGCTCTGCCACCGCTATGGATGGATGTGTATCATTAAGCTGAATGGTGAATTTTTCATGCAGGGTTTCCAGTTTGCGTCCCTGTAAAAGTTGAAGTCGGATTATATCCTGAAGCGAACAGCAAACAAAGAAATACTGCTGTTTTAGTCTTAATTCTTTTCCGGAGAGGTTCTCGTCATTGGGATACAGTACCTTGGTAATATTTTCAGATCGCATCTTCTTCTCTACTGCCCGGTAATAGTCTCCCAGGTTATAGGCAGCAAAATCAAAGGATTCTGTTGCCTCTGCTTTCCATAATCTTAGAATGATCGCAGTGCTTTGATAACCTAAAATTGGGGTATCATAAGCAATTCCCTTTATTTCTGAATCTGGAAACCACTCAATATGCAACTTATTATCATCGTCCCTGCGATGCTTTGTGTGTCCACCAAAATTTACAATAAAGGAAATTTCCGGCCGGATTACTTCCCATGGATTTCCGTTATGCAGCCATTTATCTGTAGATTCCACCTGCCATCCATTCTGTATCTCCTGCTTAAAGATTCCGAACTCATAGCGTATCCCATAGGCAATAGAAGGAATTCCAAGCGTTGCTAGGGAATCCATATAACAAGAAGCCAGCCTTCCCAAACCACCGTTTCCAAGCCCGGGTTCCACCTCCTCATTAAGAAGCTCGTCAAGGTCCAGGCTCAGTTCAGCCAGTGCCTCCCTGATTTCCTCCATGATCTCGAGATTGAGCAAATTATTTCCCAGGTGTGGGCCGGGAAGATATTCTGCAGAGAGATATGCTACTCCCCGTGCATCTTCTTCTGCATACTGCTCAAGGGATTTTACATATTTTCTAAAAACCCTGTCCCTAATTGTAAGGGCAAGTGAAATATAAAAATCGTTTTGAGTTGCCACAACAGGTATCCTGCCTAAGCTGTAAAACAACTTTTCCAGAAAAGAAGTTTTTATGTCCTCCTTGCTAAGACCAACATTACCAATTCCTACCCCCGGTTTTGTAAAATAACTTTCAATTTTTTTATTGCTGGATTTCATGTGTAGTAAAGATTTAGATGGAGATAAGCTCTCCAGGATTTTACGGAAATTAATCGGCTTATATTTATTTAGCTTTTAATTTTTGTGGTCAGAATTTAATAAAATTTCCCTTAAGAGCACTTCATAAACCCAGATATTTTCAATCTGTATTTTCGAAGGTTTCGAAAGTGGGGATTTGTAATCCGTGACAAGGACTCCTTAATCGGTTTTCGGAGGGCGCAGATTTGTAATACGTGACGAGAACTTATTCCCTTTAGCATTCAAATTTTTTAAGCCACATATTAATTTTGGAGGAACTGGTTCCCAGAGAACACATCGAAAAGAATGTAACTCAAATTTTCTAGTTTTATCCAGTTGGTAAATCGGGAGAAAGTCACTCTGGCATCATCGTACTACCTATAGTGATATGTTCACTTGCAAAAGAATTTCAAATATTATGAATTTATTTATTTCAAGCCTTTAAATACATAGCAGTAGCTAAGGCGTCCCTATCCCGCAGTACTCTGAGGGATTAACGCTGTAATTGTAAAATTTATGCAATTTAAAACCCATTTCAGGGAAAAGATGTAATTATGCCCTACTTGTTTTTATTAGCGTTACGCTCGTTAAACTTCTTGTAGGTTTGGGGGCTAAATTACCAGGAACGGTTTAAATCGGTTTAGAAAGAACTGACTCTTAACAGAATACTACATTAGCAACAGTAAAAATAATCTTCTACTTTTACGTTTTAACAATCATCTTTTCTTATGTGGCATACCCAATCTATTCAGCAGGTAGTCGAGAAATTAAAGACCGATGTAGATCGCGGTCTAACGACCGAAGAAATTCAAAAGCGCTTAGAAAAATACGGACTTAATAAATGGCGCGAACAAAAAGCAAAAAGCATTTGGTTGATGTTTTTCGCCCAGCTTAAAGATGCGCTTATTTACGTGCTTCTGGGAGCCGTGGTCATCACCTTGTTTATGGGCGAATATGTAGATTCCATCATTATTATGTTGGTAATCTTAATCAATGCCAGTTTGGGGGTAATTCAAGAAGTAAAAGCCGGCAAAGCCATTGCCGAACTTCAAAAATTAGCTTCGCCAAAAGCTTTGGTAAAACGTAATGGTAGTATTGAAGAGGTAAGCACAGAGGCCCTAGTACCCGGAGATATCGTCATTTTGGAAACAGGAAGATTAATCCCTGCTGATTTGCGATTGCTCGAAACCATCAATATGCAAATTGAAGAATCGGCGTTAACGGGAGAATCTGTCCCTGTTCATAAAAACTCCCAAAGCACCTTAAAAGATGAGAACAGTGCCTTGGGAGATCGCATTAATTTGGCTTATATGTCCACGTTGGTGACCTACGGAAGAGGTTTGGGAGTGGTTATCGCCACAGGAGAAGAAACCGAGGTCGGTAAAATTGCCGAAGACATCAATACCAACGAAAGCAAAACTCCTTTAGAAAAGCGTTTGGATGAATTGGGGAAATTGTTGGGGAAATTGGCCGTAGGTGTTTGTTCACTTATTTTTATGATTGGTTATTTTCAAGGCAGAGAGGTAACCGAGCTTTTTCTAACCGCAGTATCCTTAGCGGTGGCCTCCATTCCCGAAGGTTTAGCAGCCATTGTAGCTGTGGTGCTCTCTATTGGAGTCACCAAAATGTCTAAACGCAATGCCATTATTAAACGGCTGCCGGCAGTGGAAACTTTGGGAGCAGTCAATATTATTTGTACCGATAAAACCGGGACACTTACCCAAAACAAAATGAAGGTAAGTGCTTTTTTTACACCAACTACCGGTACCGCTAAGTTACAAGAGTATGCTCAACAGCCTCAAGTAAAATTATTGGCAAAAGCAATGGTTTTATGCTCTGATGCTACTTTAAATGCTGATAAAAGCAGTGGTGACCCCACAGAAATTGCACTTCTTCAATTTGCAGATAACTTAAAATTAGATAGAGAAACCTGGAATAAAACCCATAAGCGTACCAACGAACTTCCGTTTGATGCAACCAGGAAAATGATGTCGGTTGCTATAAAAAATCCCGAAGAAAAAAATATTTACACCAAAGGCGCAGTAGATAGGTTATTGCCCAAGTGTACGCAGGTACTTTTAGGAGATAAGGTGGTTGCTTTAGAGGAAAACCAACGTTCAGCTATTGAAGAAAGCATACAGAATATGTCTTCTCACGCCCTAAGAACATTGGCGGTAGCCTATAAACCAATAACCAATATTCCTCCGGAAGAAAATTGGGAAGAAGATTTAATTTTCATCGGTTTGGTTGGAATGATAGATCCGCCTAGGACTGAAGTTAAACCAGCTATAGCTAAAGCAGCTAAAGCCGGAATTACCACTATAATGATTACTGGCGATCATAAAGAAACGGCCTTTGCTATTGCCAAACAGTTAGGAATAGCCCAAGATAAAACGCAGGCGATAACCGGACAAGAATTAGATGCGTTTGGAGAAGATGAATTGATTCAAAACATAACAAATTACAGAATATTTGCTCGGGTATCTCCACAGCATAAAGTAATAATTGTAAAAGCCTTACAAGCAGCTGGAAATACGGTTTCTATGACCGGTGACGGTGTTAATGATGCTCCTTCCCTTAGCCATGCAGATATTGGTGTCGCAATGGGAATTACGGGGACCGATGTGTCTAAAGGCGCTTCAGATATGATTTTAGCCGATGACAACTTTTCTACTATTGTCACCGCAGTAGAGCAAGGGCGAAATATTTATAACAACATTAAGAAATCGGTACTTTTCCTACTTACAAGCAATATTGGAGAGGTTATCACGATGCTGGTTTGTATTTTAGCAGGTATGCCAACTCCTTTAATTGCAACACAATTACTATGGATAAATTTAATTACAGATTCACTTCCCGCAATCGCACTAGGGATGGATCCAGATTCAGATGATGTGATGCAGCATAAACCCAGACCGCCTAAAGAAAGTTTTTTTGCACATAAACAAGGCTGGCGTATTTTGTTTGGCGGTTTAGTGATTGGTGCTATCACCATTTCTGCCTATTGGTTTGGTTTTTATGAACATGGCTACTCCCCTTTTGATTCATCCATTCCCGATGAGGTTTTGAGCTATGCCAGAACCATGGCATTTATGAGCATTATTTCTGCACAGCTGTTTTATTCTTTAGCCTTTAGGCATTACCGCCAATCTATCTTTCAATTAGGGCTCTTCAGCAATAAATATTTGGTAGCTGCTATTGTACTTGGTTTTTTGTTGCAATTGCTGGTATTAGAAGTTCCTGTATTAAGAAAAGCTTTTAAATTGCAATTATTAGACGGACCAGGTTGGCTAATGGCCTTAGGAATGGGATTAGTGCCATTATTATTAAATGAATTATTAAAAGCTTATTCCCGAATAAAAAGTAAGTAAACGATGAAATGGTTTTTTTTTCTGATTGCTAATTTATTTGACACCCTTACCACAACGGGACTAAAATATTTGTTCATTACACCACAATTTCTGTTAAAAAGCAGCCAACTAACACCATATCCACGGCTAATCTCAGAGGCTGTTTTTCCATCACCAAATTCCTTCAGGATTTTTTAAAAGCAACTATTTTTATTTTTATTCAATAAAAAAAATTAAATCTCGATAATTTATATTAACTTTGAAATACAAAGTACTTTCTATGAAAACGGAAGATAAATACATTAAGGATATTACAGAAATACGTTCTATGATGGAGCGGTCAACAAAGTTCTTGTCCTTATCTGGCCTCTCGGGAATTTTGGCCGGAATATATGCTTTAGTTGGCGCCTATATCGCTTACAGGTTATTCTATGTGAACAATGAAAATATTGTTTATAATACAATAGACAGGCAGGAAATCTCTGCGGAAGTTGGAAACCTTATCATTTTAGCATTGGCAATCCTGATATTGGCTGTGGGGACAGCAGTTTTTTTATCCCAGAAAAAGTCTCAGAAAGATGGAGAAAAACTGTGGAATTCTGCCACCCAAAGAGTTGTCATCAATATGGCTATTCCATTGGTTACAGGTGGAATCTTTATAATTATTCTCCTTTCTAAAGGATTATACGGATTACTGGCTCCTGCAAGCCTCCTTTTTTACGGGTTGGCCCTTGTTAATACAAGTAAATTTACATTTGAAGAAATTAAATCGCTGGGAATTGTCCAGATTGTATTGGGACTCTTAGCTTCTTACTTTATAGGATACGGAATTTTTTTCTGGGCTTTTGGCTTTGGATTGATGCACATCGTGTACGGAATTTTTATGCACCAGAAATATGAAATGTGAAAGTGATTATAGACGGTTTACGTAAAGCTTTTGAGAGCCGGGTAAGGCTGGGAATCATGTCTGCCCTGGCAGTGAATGATACACTGGAGTTCACGGCGCTCAAGGAATATTTGGATGTAACCGATGGGAATCTTGCCAGTCATATCAAAGCTCTGGAGAAGGAAGAATTTATAGGAGTAAAAAAATCATTTGTCAACAGAAAACCTAATACCAGATATTTTATGACAAAGCAGGGGAAGAAGGCGTTCGAAGAACATATTATGGCATTGGAAAAACTTATCAATTCCCATAAATAAAGCCTTGGTGAGAGCTAAAAAAATTTATATTACAACTTTGTAATTCAAAGTACTTTCAAAATATTAATTATGAATATTTCCTCCACATTAGATCGAATTCATTTAAAAGCAAGACAAAACAAATGGCTGTGGTTTTTCACCATATTCAATAGAGTAATGCTGGCATTGGGTTTTTTACCTTCAGGATTTGTCAAAGTGAATGGAGAACGGTTCACTGCTTTAGCCACTACGCATCCTATGGGAAGTTACCTGGAGGCTTTTTACCATACCGGGTTCTACTACCCTTTTGTGGGAGTAACGCAGATGACAGCAGCAGTACTATTGTTTATTCCCCGTACTGCCACTCTGGGTGCCCTTCTATATTTTCCAATTATCCTGAACATTTTTCTCCTTTCCTTTGCGGTTCGGTTTGAGGGGTCTCTCCTCACCTCTCCTCTTATGGTGATCGCATGTTTCTATCTGCTGTGCTGGGATTGGCATAAGCTCAAATTTATTTTCTTTCCCGATGCTCCAAAAACCATTGTCCCTTCCAGAAAGGAATTGAGCAACATGTTCCCTTTACATTTTTTTGCGGGGTCAGCCGCAACTGTATTTGCGGTAATAGCCTTTATAATATATATGAACCTTTTTCTGTTCATGCCTCAAATCGAAATTTCAGAATGTAAAGAGCAATGCACAGACAGTAATAATCCCGACGCCTGTATCGCCTTGTGTGACTGTATACATAAAACCAGAACATTCAATTTTTGTATGGATGAATATAAAAATACTCCGAAAACCGGGTAACGCATAACTCAAATCAAAATCCAGTATAACAATTAATTTAAAATTACAAATCATGAAAGACCAAATATTAACCCACCTAAAGGATCCGGAAAAGCTTGAAATGCTTTACAGATCTAACAAGGGCACCTTCAAAAGCGACTTTGCAATTCTTTATCCTGAAGTAAAAGGCAGCCTCATTGCTGAGTTCTGGAATGAAAGGCTCAATTACGAAAGTGATGAAATTAACTGGAGAAATGGAAAAGACCTGCTATTCGTCCTTTTTGCATCACTCGTTGCAGGTTTTATCGCCAAGCTACCTGCAATCCTCGGAATTGAGGAGGAATTTTTCTATCCCAGGAATATCGGGTTCATAGTATTTCCTATGTTGGCTGCATATTTCGCCTGGAAAAATAAATTATCTATTGGTAAAATTGCAGTTATAGTTATCACTATTCTCACGGGAGTAATCTTCATCAACTCGGTTCCGGACGTACAGGAAAGTGATACCCTCATCCTGTCCTGTATTCATTTGTTACTCTTCCTTTGGGGTATTTTGGGATTTGCTTTCGTTGGTGGAAAACGCAAGAACATTGAAAAACGGCTTGGTTTTTTAAAGTATAACGGAGATCTCCTGGTGATTTCAGCACTCATTTGCATAGCAGGTGGTATTATGACCGGGATTACCATCGGGCTTTTCTCCTTGCTGGGAATTAATATTGAACAGTTCTACTTTGAATACATTGTAGTCTTTGCACTTCCGGCCGTGCCAATTTTGGGGACTTATCTTACACAAACGAATCCGCACCTAGTAGGGAAAGTTTCCCCAGTTATAGCCAGGATCTTTAGTCCGCTTGTACTTGTAATGCTGGTAATTTATTTGGTGGCAATGGTTTATTCCGGAAAAGATCCATACAACGACAGGGAATTCCTTCTTATTTTTAATGTCCTTCTTATTGGAGTGATGGCCATCATTTTCTTTTCTGTTGCCGGTTCTTCCGAATCTGATAAAAGTAAGCCTGAAGTTATTATTCTTATCCTTCTTTCTGTAGTAACCATTCTGGTGAATGGAATCGCACTTTCAGCTATTTTATTCAGAATTTCTGAATTGGGAATTACTCCAAACCGAATTGCTGTACTTGGTGCCAATCTGTTGATTCTTGTCAACCTGGTAATGGTAACAGCCAAACTCCTTAAGGCGACTTCTAAAAAAGAAAATCCCGAGGGTGTTGGTAATGTTATTGCCGGCTACCTCCCTGTGTATATCATCTGGGCAATTATAGTCGCTTTTACCTTTCCGCTAATTTTTGGAATTTAAAATTTCTAACCACTTAAAAACAAATATTATGAACATTTCATCAAATCAAATCACGAACAATCGTTTATTTTCCACCAGTAAATTTAACTATAAAGATATTGTTGGGTCAATTCCCGCAATTCTGAAGATCCTTCTTGCAATTTTCATCATCGTGGCTGCTTTAGGGGTTGGTGAATTATTCGAAAAAATTGAATTAATGAGTATGGATTTTTAATATTCCATCAAGGCCTTCCGCAGAGAAAATAAACTAATAACCATTTTTAAACATAGCAGACTATGGAACTTCAAATAAACAATCTTTCGAAAACCTATTCCAACGGGGTTCAGGCGCTGAAGGATGTAAACCTGACAATTCCCACCGGGCTGTACGGGCTCCTTGGGCCTAACGGTGCAGGAAAGTCAACACTTATGCGGATACTGGCAACGCTACAGGAGCCAGATTCAGGCACCATAAGCCTTGGTGACATAGATGTATTAAAGCAAAAAAATGAGGTACGAAAAACGCTCGGATACCTTCCGCAGGAATTCGGAGTTTATCCCAAATCAAGGGCCGAGGATCTTCTGAACCATTTTGCGATCCTTAAAGGCATAGCTGATAGACGGGCACGGAAAGAAGTAGTGGAAGCACTGCTTAAACAAACTAATCTTTGGGATAAGCGCAGGCAGAAATTGGGTGGCTATTCCGGAGGGATGAAACAAAGATTCGGAGTTGCAGTCGCACTTTTGGGAAATCCGAAGGTAATGATCGTTGATGAGCCTACTGCAGGATTGGATCCGGCAGAGCGGGTACGTTTCCTTAATCTGCTGAGTGAACTGGGAGAAAACAGTGTTGTGATACTTTCCACCCATATTGTAGAGGATGTAAGTGAATTATGTACGAGAATGGCAATTATTGACCAGGGCCAGATCTTGATTGAAGCCGAACCTATAAAGGCAATCGAGGGGTTAAAGGGCAAGATATGGAGAAAAATTATTGACAAAACGGTTTTGCCTGTTGTGGAGCGGGAACATAAAGTTATTTCTACAAAATTATTGAGCGGCCGGACTGTAGTCCATATTTACAGCACTGAAAATCCCGGAAACGGATTTGAAGTTGTGGAGCCCGATCTGGAAGATGTATATTTCAAAACTATGGCTGGACAGCCGGAAACTCCAACCGTACTATGAAATGTAGAGAAATCCTTCGGTTTGAAATACGTTATCTATTACGTCATTTTTCTACGTGGCTCCTGTTCTTGGTGTTCCTGGTATTCGGATTTATAATTTTAAGATTGGTTACGCTTACAGACGGTACCAACTACAACGCCCCGGGAACAATTGCTTTCTTTACTATTTTTGCCAATTTTATTTGGGTTGTAATTGGAGGAGGCATTGCCGGCGAAGCTGCAACACGAGATTTCCAAATCAATATGCATCCTTTAAGTTTTACCGCTCCGGTGAGTAAGAGAAGTTATCTGGGCGGCCGTTTTCTTGCAGCTCTGATTCTTAATTTGATGATCCTGTTTTTTCTTTATCTGGGTTTCCTGATTTCACTGTATGGCCCCGGTTTTAATCCTGAATTCCGCAGCCCGTTCCGTTTCGCCTCCTATCTAACCAATTTCGCTTATCTGGCTGTGCCAACTGTTGTTGCAACTACATCCATTCAATTTACTTTTGCTGCTCTTAGCCGCCGGCCAATAGCCGGTTACCTTGCCAGTATAGCAATAATTATTTTTTCTCAATTTGGCGGGACTACAGTATTATATGCCCTTGACTGGAAGGTAACAGGAGGCTTGATGGATCTCCTGGGAACCAGTATAGCCGCCGATATGGAAGGCTGGTCTCCAATTGAAAAAAATACACGTCTTATCAGGTTGGAAGGTTTGTGGTTTTGGAACCGCCTGTTGTGGTTTGCAATTGCGGTGGGAGTTCTTGCTCTCACTTACTTTAAATTTAATATGAGACATGTAACGCAGAATTCAGGATGGAATCTGTTCCGGCGCCGATCTGCTGAGAAGCTATCAAAAGGAAAAACATCTTCAGAAACCGCTGTAGAGAAACACAGAATATTTCAATCCATAACGGTTCCCAAGTTTCCCCGGAATTTTAGGTTTGCTACCTATGTCAGGCAAGTCCTTGCTCTTGCCCATACCTCTTTTTTGGTGGTGGCAGGAAGCCGCGCCGGACTCACAATTGTTGCAATTTTAGCTATTGGGACGGGCTTGTTTGCAACAGAATACATGCAATTTTTTGGAGTCCCGTTGTATGCCCGTACGGAAGAAGTACTAAGAATTCTAACACCGGCTCTTGGTACCTACAAAACCCATTGGATCATCATTCCCCTGCTCATAATTTTTTACGCTAGCGAACTCATCTGGCGTGAACGGGAGGCGGGAATAAATGAACTATACGACACCGTTCCTGTACCGGAAGCTGTTGCATTCCTTGGAAAATTCCTGGGAATGGCAATGGTAATTGCCTTTTGGATGTCTTTCTTGATGATAGCAGGCATCATAAATCAGCTAATAATGGGCTATTATAACTTTGAGATTCTGGTATATGTAAAGGCACTTTTCGGATTTCAGTTCACCAACTACCTTCTTTTCGCTTTACTTATTTTAGTTATACACGTATTGGTAAATCAGAAGTATCTCGGATTAATGGTCGCCCTCGGAGCCTATGGTTTCATTCTTTTTACACCTACTCTGGGAATAGAGCACAAGATGCTTATTTATGCCTCAGATACGGGCTGGTCTTATAGTGATATGAGCGGATTTGATCCTTTTCTAAAACCCTGGTTGTGGTTTAAATTCTATTGGGCCTCCTGGTCTTTTCTTCTTGCAGTTATAGCTATGCTGTTTTGGGTTAGAAGCAGAGAAAGTGAATTTGGTGCCCGCATTTATCAGGCCCGGCATCGCTTAGGCAATTATAAGCCTGCTTTAATTATTGCTCTTATTCTCGTTCTTTTATCAGGAGGATTTGTTTTCTACAATACCAACATCCGGAATGAATATTTACAAAAGTCCGATTATATGGAAACCCGGGTTGAATACGAACGGCACTACAGCAAGTATAAGTCCGCAGTCCAGCCGGAAATGGCAGTAACTAAATTGCATGTGGAAATTTATCCTGAAGAAAATTCAGCGGAAATTCATGCTACTTATCATCTGGTAAACAGAAGTAATGTTAGCATCGATTCTTTGCATTTTACAACCATTCCGAGGCAGGAGATAGAAAATGTATCTTTTGATAGGCAGGCTTCTCCCGTGGTAATTGACGATAAGTTGGGATACAGGATCTATTTTCTGGAAGAGCCACTAAATCCCGGCGATTCCATATTAATGAAGTTTCTAGTAAATATCAGGCAGCATGGTTTTAGCAATGATGGAGTAGATCTATCTGTGATAGGAAACGGTTCACATATTAAAAGGGGAGACTGGATGCCTACTATTGGTTTTGATGATGACCGCCGTCTTTACGAGGAACGGGACCGGGAAAAATTTGGTCTTCCTGTGCGACCAATCCGGCCTTCTCTTTACGATGTTGAGGCAAGGTACGATGACCGCCACGCCCAACAAATCAATTTTGAAGCTGTGATAGGTACCGCTAAAGATCAAATTGCTGTGGCACCGGGAGCTCTGCAGCGTGAATGGACAAAAGGAGACCGCCGGTATTTTCATTATGCTACCAACGCCCCCATTCATAATGACTACGCGATCTTTTCAGCACAATATGCCGTACGCGAAGCAGAGTGGGTTCCGGAACCAGGGGAGAATTTCGCTGAAATTTTTGCAGATTCCATTCAGCCATCCAACAGAACATCAAAACCGGTTAAGATCCAGGTCTTTTATCATCCGGAGCACGATGAGAATATTGACCGGATGCTTAAGAGTGCAAAGGTTTCAATGGAATATTATTCCAAAGAATTTGGTCCTTATCCTTACAGCCACTTTCGTGTTCTGGAGCGGCCGGGACCAGGGCGTGGGATGCATGCAGAACCAATGACTATAGATTATGCTTCAGGATATTCTTTGATGAATCCGCAGCCGGACGGTCTGGATCTTCCCTACCATATAATGTCGCACGAGGTGGCGCACCAGTGGTGGGGATTCTATCTTTCCCCTGCTACTGTTGAAGGATCAGGTGTGCTTGTAGAAAGTCTTGCAACTTATTCTGCTATGCAGGTGGTAGAAGAGGCTCTGGGATATGAGCATCTGATGCGATATTTGTCTCAAATGCGCCAGGAATATGAAGTGCCGCGTTCACAGGCGGCTCCTCCTTTGCTCCGTGCAAATAACAGTTTTTTGAACTACAGGAAAGGGCCTTTCGCCTTCTATGTGCTACGAAATTATATTGGAAAGGACCGGGTAAATGATGCACTTCGACAATTGCTAAAAGAAAAACCTTCTGAACCACCCTTGCCAACAACCCTTGATCTATACCGGGAGTTGCAGGCTGTAACCCCTGATACACTGCAATACCTGGTGAAGGATCTCTTTGCCGAAAATACTTTTTGGGAGCTAAAAACAGATGTAGCAACTACAAAGAAGTTAGAAACAGGTATGTGGCAGGTGACATTGGAAGTGAAAGCCCGCAAGATAGCGGTGGACAGTATGGGTATTGAAACAGAAGTTCCTATGAAAGACTGGATAGAAATTGGAGTTTATGCCCCACGCGAAAAAGACAAATCTTCAGGTAAAGAGATTTACCTTAAAAAGCACCGGATTAATTCAGGAAAGAAAAGATTCATCATTAATGTATCTGAAGAGCCTAATAATGCAGGAATTGATCCTAACCACCTTTTGATCGATCTCAACCTTCAAAATAACACCAGAAAGGTAAAAATTGATGGGGTGAAGGAAGAGGAAGAGGAGAAAGGTATTTTATAGAAAATCCAGTTATGCAGCGGGGTAAGGTTTTTGCAATTAGGCTAAATATAGATTTAAAGAATAAATGAAAGAGAATGGAATATTTTGTAGAAAAGGATTCAATAGTCCGGGAGATTTGGGGAAAGGGGGATACCATTCTTTTCATATTCGCAGGTGCCTCTGCAGAGTTTGCACTTAGCAAGGCTGTAGACTGGCTATATTTTACCGGCCGCTTACCTACCGATCCCCTGGGCAGGCTTTTCTCCACTGTCTCCTATGCCCGAGCAATTGTTTTTTCTGAAAAACAAGCGGCGATGGGAGCTATCGATTCCATAGTGGCAATACATTCCACAGTAGAAGAAAAACGCGGCGCAACCATTCCTGACTGGGCGTATCGGGATGTGCTTTTTATGCTCATAGGGTACTCCATAAGTTCCTTTGAAATGATGGAACGAAAGCTGAGCAGAGATGAAAAGCAGGAAGTATTCCATGTCTTTTACAGAGTTGGCAAAAGAATGGGTTTGAACGGGCTACCCCAAAACTTTGAAGAATGGGAAAAGATGCGGCAGGAACACATCATCCAGAATTTGCAGCACAGCCATTACACAACCGACCTGTTCCTCCAGTACCGAAAACATTTGGGTATGATGCGCTATAGCATCTTACTGGAGGCACAAACACTGGTAGTGCCAAAAAAGGTGGGCGAATTACTTGGCCTCCGGAGAATCTCGTATTTAAATCCTATACTTGGAATCTATAAGCTGAGTAGAAGCTTAAAGGCAGATTGGTTGTTTAAAGCCCTAATCCTGCCGCCCGATTATAAAAATGAGATAAAGGCGCTGGATCACATATCTACCGGATAATTTCCTCCTATAAAATGTAAGAAATTTAATTTTAGGGAACACTTAATAATTCTACTTCCTGGCTATCTTAGTCTAAAAGCACTCGGGAATCTATCGCAACCTTTAAATTTGGGTTTTTAACCTCACAGCTTCGGCTCCAGCCATAATCCTCCCATACAAATCAGGAATAATCCAAAGAACCACAGTGGATTAATAGGTTCTAAAGGCCGTAAGCCCTGCCCTACTATCTCTGTACGGATGAAATAGCGCCTATTGGCTTCAAAAGTATTAAACGCCGTAAGAGCCTTCCAATGTGTTTTATTGGTTACATAATATTCAAAAACCCCGGAAGTATCTGCTTGAAGTGTATTCCACCCGGATTGTTTAGGCCAGGTGGTTCCTTTCCAAAGCGTTGGAAAATCAACCTCCTGCATCAACGGAATTGTATTTCCCTCCTTGTTTTTAACCTCAACGGAGTCTAAAACGGTTCTTAACCTAAAATCATAAGGCTCATGCTTATAAGCGATCATTTGGTTCTTCTCCCATGCCACAGCAGGATTTTCTTTCCTGCTTATATTTTCCACCACCTGCGACCATATTTGCTTATATGCCCTGGTATGACCATCCAGAACAAGCTGGTAGGTATTTGTGAAAACCGTAGTACCAATCCTCCCAAACCCATTTCGTTTATATCCGGTCGAAATCAAATTATTGGCTGAATGAATAGATTGAATCCTGAAATCATCTTTTAGGGTATAAGGATGTATAGGAAATTTTATTCCCGGCCATTGTTCTATACTTACTTCTGTAGCTGTAATCCTTTCAAAATCCAAATCTGCCAATATTCCCGGAGATTTAAAAAAAGCATCATCGGCCTGTATAAAAACCCCCAAACCGTTCTCTCTTGCCGAGTTTTCTATAGCGCTTCTTTGATTTCCGGGAAGGCTACGCAAAGCAGCAGCATCTATTATGAGGAGATCAAAAGGTTCGAGACTATCTTCTGTCAGGATTCCCAACGAGCTGCGATTGGTATTGAAATATTCATATTTGTAGCGACCTGTTGTGATCTGGCTTCTCACCGTAATACGATGCCCTGCTTCTGCCAGAAAATTTTTCAGGTAACGGGTCTCAAAGGTGGGAAAGCTGTTTATTACCAATATCTGTAAAGGTTCTTTTTTGGCTACCTTCACCGGCACCGGATCTGATGTCAAAATTTCACCAAAAGAATCCTTTTCCACCAGGGAAAACAGGTATTTTCCCTCCACTTTTAATTCGGCAGAGAGCCTGAAACTTCGTTTTTCTTCTGTATTAAAAACCAGTGAATCAAGCCCTGTTCCGGCAGGATCCTGCATTACAAGTTGGTTCCCGCTTTTGGGATTTGCATACAACCCCTTCAGCACCAGCGAATCCCCAACAAAATTCTCCTGTTCATAGTTCAGTTTTACAACCCCTTCAGACAGGTTTCCACGAAGGAACAATGCTGGAGTATCATCCAGCTGCCACAAGTCATATTCCCTTATTCCATGACCAAGGATAAATATATTTTCAGCAGTTCTAATTTCTTTTGAAATCAATTGTCCGGGTTCATATTCCAGCTGTTTTATTTTTTTATGTGCTTTTTTAAGACTGTCTAACTGAAACTTTTCAAATCCATGTGTTAGCAATACAAGCTTATTCGAGTCTTTATCACCAGGAATTGCTGGTTTTAATGCTATAAGAATCAATGAGGAGATTGCTAAAAATGCCAGTAAAACCTTAAAATACAAACGATGCTTCCCGGATTGTGACCATTCTTTCCAGATAAAAGCAATTAATAAAATCGCTGCACCAAAAGAGATTGGCAAGATTAAATATTCATTTAAAAATGTGAAATTATCAATCATTCAGCTCCAGTTCCTTTAAGAATAATTCGTTGATCTCTCCTGAAAAATTTTTTCTTTTTCCGGGCATGGGTTCTGGTTCGGGAATTGCTAAAAGCAGTCCGCGTTGAACATCGACGAACATTTCCGGTTCGTTTTGACGTTCCTGGGACAACCATTTAAGGTTTTGCAACGTCTGCAGATATTTTCCCGGCTCGTCAATGGCTTTCTCTGCGAGTTCATTTCCTGCCTGTTCAAAAAGTTTTCTGTCTTCGGAATTAACCGGAAACCCATCAGCAATTAATTGCTCCAGCCTTAAAACCGCTTTTCTGATAAAAGGATAGGATTCCGGTTTTTGGAGATCCTCTTTCTTCTGAAAATTGGTCACCTCATCAATTTTCCCGGTTAAGCGTACTTCTTCCTTTATGGGCGGCGGATCAAATCCAATACGATGCACATAAATGCGCGCACTGTTCTTGATCTCCTGGATCAAATCTAAAGCCTGATATTGATAAGGCAGGGATTTTTCCGGTTCATACAAACGCAAATAAAGTTCTGCATCCCACATAATATTGAGTGCCTGCCGGAGTTTGCTCCTTAAATTATCTGTAAACAGGGTAGCCGATTCCGGATCGCCGTGATCGTGAAGAAATTCTGAGAGAGGGTCTTTCGTATTTTCATTATCCTCTTCCTCGTGGTCGTGTTCCGGTTCTACCAGATTGTGCTCATTAGCTCCATCGTGATCGTGGGTGAATTCGGCAAGCGGATCTTCCTCCTCCTCATTTCCCCCAGCTTCCTGCGCTGTGATCCCGCCTTCAGATTCATCACCCATAAACTGTCCGTATTTCAATCGGAGTGCTTTTTGGTCGAAACCAAGATCATTGCTGGTGGAATTAAATTTTACTTTAGATAATTTGTTCCGTTCGCTGATAAGCTTTTCCGTATCTATAATCAATTGCCGCTGGCTCCTGAAATAATCCGGCATAAGATCAACTCCCAGGGAACTTTCCACAGCCCAACCATAGGAAACCGTGTCTTTAATAACCATAAAATAGGTCTCACTTCTGGATATATTATCCACAGGCTGTTTCAGGTCCCTCGCTTCAATATAAAAATACAGTTCATCCCCGGGCTCCATTTTCATTTGATCCAGGTCTATTTTCTTTGACAGGCTCATGCTTTTAGCCCCTCGTTTAACCGGCTCTTCAAAACTCAGTTTTTCTTCCCTAAATTTTACCGCTTCTCCAGTTCCCTTGCTTACCGTGGCAATAATAAATGCATCTGCAATTCCAAAATCATCGGTTATCAAAGTATTGAATTCCATACGTTTTTCATCATCAAAATTGAAGGAAGAAAATTGTTTAAGGGCGTCGATCTCAATTACAGGACTTTTATCCGCGATTACTTCTATGGAATACAGCTTAGAAGCATAGGAGCCTCCAAGCGTATCCATAAATCTAAAATTGTAAAAACCGGAAGTATTTAAAACCGAAGTTCCGGAATAAGAATGCTCCACCAGTTTCATTGGATGGCTGTTCCCCATACTTTCCATAGTGACACTGTCAACTTTAGTGCTGAATTTCAATTTCCAGGTGGCGCGGGAACCTTCTACCGCCCGAATATCCATTTTTGAAGTAGAAAAAGAAGAAACCCCGGTATAGGCCGGATAGCTTATTATTAATTCCTGGCTCTCCAAAACAGGTGGATCGCTTTCTGCTGAAGCAGAATCTGTAGGTTCAAAAAGGATGGTTTCATGTTCTTCCACCAATGGCTGGGAGCTTCTAAAATGATTGGTTAGGTTAAACTGATACATTATAAACCCAAATAAGATCAATCCCGAAGTGATTAAACCGGCTTTTAAAAGATTGTTTTTCGGTTTTATGCTGCCTATTTTTTCTTTGAGTTCTGCTGAAACTTTTTGCTGCTGAAGCTGCGCCAATCCAGACAAACTTTTTTGTGGTACCAACAGTAAACCTGTACTGTATTCCATAGAATTCAATTTCCCATCGATATAACAGCTTATATCCTCCAACTTCAAACTCCAAGGCCGAAGAATAAGAGCGCAAATCGATGCAACCAGCATAAAAACCACCAGTGCCAGGATTAGATTAAGAAAAAGAAAATAGATTAGCAAGGCCGGCCCAATAGCATAGAGGAAGATCTCCATCCAACGCATAAGCTGCCAGCGGTTTTTAAATCGTATCAATATGTCTTTTCCCGCTGTACTCATTGTTTTCTATAGGCTGAAAGGATCCTTTCTGAAATGAGCAAAAGCCCCAGCAGTACCCATAAATATTTAGAGAGATCCAGGGCTTCCGAAAAATCCTTATTTTTTACAATTCCCTCTGAAACAGGCAGAAGCTCATTGCTATCCATTACTCTCCTGTCATATTCTTTTACTTTTTCTCCCAAATCCTCATGCAATCCCAGCAAGCTTAGCAAATGCTCAGGTAAATGCTGTTGGGTGCTGTTTTCAGCATTTAGCATACCGGTGAGGTGAAAAACCTTTGCTGAAGCTCCCTCTTCTATAATAGAATTAGCAAGGCTATCCTGTTTAAAAACCAGCAACGGAACTTCGGTTTTTGGAACCGGAGTCTCGCTTAACCACACAATAAAGTGATATTTTTCGGTTTTTGATGTGTCCAATTCCTGAATTAACTTTACTGCTATTTCCCTATTCAGATAATTTGAAATTGCCCTGAAGGAAGCACGGATGTATTTCATTTCAGCAATTCGATTTTCGTCATACCTCACTAAAACATTCAGGGAATCGGCTTTATTCAGTGACATCCATTTTTGATCTTCCGAAGAAGAGATCATAATGCTGTCTCTGTTTTCGTTTATAACAAACCCGTCGTTGTTTAGAGGAAGAAGTTCTTTTTCAAACCTCAAACTTTGATAATCGCTTTTTACAGAGATCAATTCAATCTTATCTCCTTTTTGAACAGCTTCTACAAATCCCTTTTTTGGTTCCCCGGGATCCAGAACGATCCAGTTAATATTTTTACCTATCTCCGGTCGCTTTCCTCTAAAACCTGAAGTAAAAGCATTTGTAAAGACCACAATACTATCTGTATGTAAATCTTCCATTTCCTTGGTTAGTTGCCAGTAATTTGGGATACTGAAATCTGTTTCCTCAAATTCCTCCTTTTGATATTCAGGAAAACCTGATTGAAACAGCTTTTTTTCAGCATCTTCCTCCAGGGTATCTATGAGAGAATTTACATTTTCATAACTCAGTAAGGAAGGTTCAATGAGATAGGTTAAAGGTATATTTTCTCCTTTTGTTTTAAGCTGAGGGGCTGCCAGGATAAGCACAAGGATGGTAAGTACAAGCAACCGCAATAGCAGAAGCCATAATTCGTTTAATTTTATACTACTGCTTTTTTTGGGATCCGATTGTTTGAGAAATTGGATACTTCCAATTTTGATGGTCCTGCCTTCCTTTTTACTCCATAGATGAATGGCTAAAGGAACGGCGAGTCCCAGTAAAGCCCAGAGATATGTCGGGTTCAGGAAAATCATTTACATCAAATTGTTTCGTTTCTTTAAAAATAGCTGTAGCGCTTCTCCTAAATGTTCATCCATCCGGAAAAGCTGATAACTAACACCCTTAGCCAGTAACGCATCTTTGGTATTCTTTATCATTTCTTCCACAGATTTTAAGTAGGCGCTTTTTGCTTCTTTGGCATCCACCTTAATTCTTGCTCCGGTTTCCAGATCTTCAAAAGTCACCGTTCCTTTATAGTCGAATTCAAGTTCATTTTTCCCCATAATATGCAGCACCACAACTTCATTTCGGGCTGTTTTCAGCCTATTTATAATATTGGTTAGTTCCGAAGTATTTTCATACATATCGGTAATAAAAAAAATGAGTTCCTTATGACTTCGGTCATGAAGTTTTTCAGTAGCCAGTGTACCCTCCGGCCATTTACCTTCATTTTTAATATTGATAAGTTCTAGTAGAAGTCGGTTAAAATGCTTTTTTTGAACCCTTGGATACAAGCTGTGCATATGGCGGTCATTCAGAGCAAAAAGCCCGATAGCATCTCCTTGATTTTGCGATAAATATGCTAAAGAGGCTATTAAAACCCGGACATAATCCATTTTAGAAAGTCCGTTTTCCTCGTGCAACATGGATTTGCTGGAATCTAAAATGAATTTTACCGCAATATTGGTCTCTATCTCCGATTGCTTTATGTAATACCTGCCGGATCTGGCGAGCATTTTCCAGTCCAACAGCCTAAGATCATCCCCGGGTTCATACCCCCGATACTGGCTAAATTCCATTCCCGGACCCACCCGGCGACTGTGATTTAACCCTGAAAGATATCCATCTACTGTGACACGGGCGATGAGAGCAAGGCCGCTCACTGTATTTATAATTTCAGGTTTTAGTAACTGATGATAATCCTGCTTCACTTAATTTCCTCCCTTTGTAGCTACTGTATTTATTTTTAAAAGTTCCTTCGTTACATCATCTGAAATTATTCCTTCAGCTTCTGCCTTAAAGTTCACTATGATCCTGTGACGCAATACCGGGAAAGCTCCGTGTTTTAGATCTTCCAGGGTAACTGCAAGCCGACCTTTCATCAGGGCGCGTGCTTTGGCTGTTAAAATCATCGCCTGTCCGGCTCTTGGTCCCGCTCCCCAGTTCACCCATTCCTTAACATACTCATTATCTGTTGTTTCTGGCCTTGTAGCCCGTATCACCGTGTTTACGTAAGAGACCAGGTCATCACTGATGGGGACCTCCCTAACCAACTCCTGCAAACGAAGAATTTCAGAGCCGGTAATTACAGGATTTATTTTTTCCCTTTTACTGCTCGTTGTGTTTTTCAAAATGTCTTTTTCTTCGGTTTCATTGGGATACCCTATTTTGATGTAGAACAAAAATCTATCCTGTTGTGCTTCCGGCAATGGAAAAGTTCCGGATTGCTCGATAGGGTTTTGTGTAGCAAGTATGAAAAAAGGGCGCTCCAACTCATAGGTCTTCCCGGAATAGGTCACCTCGAATTCCTGCATGGCTTCCAGCAATGCAGCCTGAGTTTTTGGAGGTGTCCGGTTGATCTCATCGGCAAGAATGATATTGGCGAAGATAGGCCCTTTATTAAACTGAAAGAACTTCTTTCCCGTAGTATGATCTTCTTCCAGGATTTCGGTCCCAATTATATCGGATGGCATAAGATCCGGAGTGAACTGAATTCTTTTGAACTTAAGAGCTATGGCCTGTGCCAGGGTTCTTATCATAAGGGTTTTGGCCAGTCCCGGAACTCCTTCCAACAGCGCGTGTCCTCCGGCAAGAAATGTAATAAGCAACTGCTCCACGGTTTCCTCCTGCCCTATGATCACTTTTCCGATCTCTTTTTTTAAATCATCCAGTTTTCCTGTAAGTGCTTTTACTTCCAGGTCCAAATCGGCTAAATCTCTATTCATATAGTATCTCTTTTATGATGTAAGCGCATACATCACGATATTAACTCCAAAACGGGTATTATCTCTTTTATAAAATCGTTTGTTTCGGAAATCGTAGTCCCATTCACAGCCATAGTCCTTATTGCTGTATAAAACTCCAATCCTGCCGTTGATCTCAATAGCTTTTAAATATTCGTGAACAAGATCATCTCCCCAACCATTAAGCTCCTGCGAAGTAGTTGGAGGGCCGTCCTCAAATTTAAAGAACACATTGTAAAGCTCATGATCATTGGAAATCTTTTTTAGTTCAGCAACCCCAAAGATCTCTTCCATTTGCCGTTCAAAGGATTTGGCGAATAGACCATCTATATCATGATTACAGTCATCGGCAAAAACGAAGCCTCCATTACGAATGTATTTTTCGAAATTCTCTTTTTCCTTTTTGGTGAACTGCACCAACTTATGACCGGAAATATAGCAAAACGGGCATTTGAAGATCTCGTCACTGCTCAATGGAATAATGTTCTCCTTCTTATCTACCCCTAGCGTGGTATACTCCACAAGTGAATTCAGCAAATTTGAAGGCATGCGCTGATCTACATCCCAGTCTCCTGACTCGTATTGTAATCTTGTGAAGAAGAATTTGTTCATCCTGGAGATTCTAGAAATTAGATATTAGACTTGAGAAAGTAGGTATTGTTTAAAGCATTATGGAAAAAAACTATGAGAAATTGGTAGAAAGGTGCTTGCATTAACCACAAAGGGCGCAAAGTTTTCGCAAAGATCGCAAAGTCTTGCTATTCCATTCGGCACTTCTGTCAAGAAGTCTTTTTCTAATTTTCAAATCAATAATTATCCTGTTGGTTCATTTTTTAATATCATTTTTTTTCTTTGTGTCCTTTGCGGTTTTTCCTGGCGTCCTATGCGTTTAAATAAGAACGAAGCAAAAACGGCAATCTTAATTGAGCTCTCTAAAATAATCCACAATGTTCTAAATCATAAGCATATTTTTAATCTATAAAAATCAGAGAATTTTATTTTAAAACCAACCAAAATGCCATTAAGGAACGATTGGATTCTATTCCTTATTACCACCAAACATCAGGTTGCGGCAAGGAAGGCACTACACTCCCCCTTTGGGCGCAGCGTCTCAATAAACAAAAACTGGTTGTGAAAATGAACTTCACAACCAGATTAAAATAGTTAGAAAATATTAAACGGCATCAGATAAACTGGTAAAAGTGAAATCCCTCACCTTCATATACGGTATTAAATTACCATTGATTCGCACCTGCTGACCAAGTTCTTCAAGGTTATTAAGCATAATAATCGGGCTTTCGTTGAACCTGAAATTCTTGACAGGATACCGGATCTCGCCGTTCTCTATATAAAAAGTTCCATCCCGGGTAAGTCCGGTATAAAGCAGAGTTTGAGGGTCTACGCTGCGTATGTACCACAAACGGGTTAGCAAAATTCCTCTTTTTGTACTTTTTATAAGATCTGCAAGAGATGCATCTCCCCCTTCCATGATAAAGTTGGAAGGAAAAGGAACTGCCTCTGTTCCTTTTTCTTTAGCCCAATAACGATCGTAGGCAAGATTTTTCACCACACCATTCTCTATCCAACTGGTTTTCCTCATAGGCATTCCTTCGCCATTCCAGGTAGAAGTGGGTACTTCGGGATGCAAAGGATCACTCCAAATATTCACTCGTTCGTCTACGATTTTTTGCCCAAGTTTGGTACCGCCATCTTTAGACATGAAACTCCGGCCTTCATCTGCCGTACGAGCATTAAAAGCCCAGGACATATTTCGCAAAAGGTCTACAGAAGCTGCCGGTTCCAGGATAACTGTATACTTCCCTGGTTCTATCGCCCTGGCTTCCCTGGACATAACAGCTTTATCGATAGCGACCTTTGCAGCCTCATCTGCATCAAATTTCCTGATATCATTAAAATCTCTGGAAACCCATCCCGATCCTGTTCCGTCATTGGTTCTCATGGTCACGGTAAAATCAACATCGGTAGATTTATTGTAAGCAAAAAGTCCGTTGGAGTTCAATAAAGCCCTGAATCCTGAAGAATCGTTTAAAAATCCTGCTGCGGTAACGTCCTTTTCTGAAGCAGGGTTAATACTGCTTGCAGCCACCCTCGCACGATATTCAGGAGTTATATTTGCAGTTGATTCTATAAAACTTCTAGGTTCATCATAGGTTTGCGGCCCCAGGGGAGACATAAATTCAGGGTTTTCAGGAGAAAGTTTCGCAAGTTCCTCTGCCCTTTTCACAACTTTTTCCAGTGAAGCATCGTCAAATTCGTCTATGGTAGCCGATCCGGATTGCTTTCCAAAACTGGAAGTAACGCTTAAATTTTGATTTGACCTGTGACCTGAGGTTGAAACCGTATTTCGGGCGTAGCGAATGTTTCCGCTTTCGCTTCCTCCCAGACTCATCTCACAGGCATCTGCGGTGGAAAAGCTCAATGCCTTTTCCAGAATCCGTCGTGCTTCTTCTTTTGTATATATTGCCATTGTAGTATCTCTTAATTTAGAAAAAAAGGTTTTTAAACAGTACGACCTGTATTGATTACATTTACATCGTTAAATCTTGAAGTGGAACTCCCATGTGAAACTGCACTTACCTGAGAAGGCTGGCCTTTTCCATCGAAAAAGGAACCAAACATACGGTAATCACTCTCATCACATATTTTGGTACAGGAATTCCAGAACTCCTGGGTATTGGACTGATACGCTACATCATCCAGCATTCCCACAATTTCCCCATTTTTGATCTCATAATATACAGTACCTCCAAACTGGAAGTTATAACGTTGCTGATCTATGGAATAAGAACCTCTGCCCGCGATATAGATCCCTTTTTCAACATCCTTGATCATTTCATGTATGGAATATTTTTCTTTCCCGGGTTCCAGGGAAACATTCGGCATTCTCTGGAACTGCACATCATTCCAGCTTTGCGCATAACAACAGCCGTGAGATTCATTTTGATCGATCATATGGACCTGGTCACGAATAGCCTGATAATTTTTCAATACCCCGTTTCGCACAAGATCCCATTGTTTTGTTTTCACTCCTTCATCATCATAACCCACAGCACCCAATGATCCTGGCTGGGTTTTATCGGCAAAAAGATTCACAATATCGCTTCCATATTTAAAGTCACCAGATTTCCACTTATCTAAAGTGGCAAAACTGGTTCCGGCATAATTTGCTTCATATCCAAGGACACGGTCCAGTTCAAGCGGGTGTCCTACAGATTCGTGAATGGTAAGTCCTAAATGATTTGGTTCGAGAACTAGATCATATTTCCCGGGATCTACAGATTTTGCATTAAGCATTTCCTTGGCTTGTTTTGCAGCAAGCGTAGCATCTTCGACAATATCATAGCTATTACGGTATAACCTGAGTCCGGCAGGACCTTCCAGTTTTTCTGATTCCAGACCATCCAGGTATTCGTAGCCCATTCCCATAGGTGCACTCAAGGCATCACGGGATTTAAACTTATTGGCAGCCCTGTCAATTGCGGTAACTCCAAATGTTGGCCAGATGCGGTGAATATCCTGATCTATATAAGAACCTTCGGTAGAAGCAAAATATTTCTGCTCATTTACCATGAAAAGATTGGAGTTTACAAAGTTGGCACCATTGTCCATAGCAGCTGCATTGGCTTTAAGCAGAAGTTCTACTTTTTCAGAAACAGGTACTTCTTTAAAATCTTTTTTAACAGGAGTTTTCCAGGAAACTTCCCCGTATGCCTCCACCGGAGCAAGTTTTACGGGATCCTTCTGAATTATAGAATTGGCTTTGGCGATAGCCACGGCCTGATCTGTTGCTTTTTTTATCCCATCTTCAGTTACATCATTGGTAGATGCAAAACCCCAGGTACCATTTGTGATTACACGAATCCCAATTCCGAAAGATTCAGTATTCACAACATTTTGCACTTTATCTTCCCTTGTAGAAACATACTGATTAAGATATCTGCCAATTCTGGCATCGGCATAGGTTGCTCCCAGTGATCTTGCTGTATTCAGGGCGACATCTGCAAGTCTCTTTTTAACTGCGATATCCATTCCCGGATCGAGCAATGCCTCTACCGGAATACTATTTCCCAGGAAAAGGGATGGCATCATTAAAGCGCCTGTTCCTAAACCTGCTAATTGAACAAATTTTCTTCTTTCCATATTAAACCTCCTTTTATTGACTGAATGAATAAAAATATTATTGAATGCTGTGAATTAACGAAAAACACTATATTAAATAATGATATAACTTATTCAAAGCGCTCTGAAGCAATAGTTATTTTATTTTTAACTATTGCTGAAATTGCCTAATAAATCTATTTTTATCCTTCTATAGTCACTTAAAATTCCGGAGGGAATCCAGGTAAGCTTGCTTGTTCTTGTTAATAAAATCCTAAATTAGTAAATTTCTTATATACAAGCCAATTTTTTATAGGATGTATTTCTATTTTAAGATTTTATCATTCTTTGGGAAAGAATTGAAAAGAATTTACTTTTAAATAAGATCTGCTACCCCGAAGTCTCCTCCCAGGTAAGTTATTTTTTGGAAGACAATAACTTTCTTTAGCGATCTTCTTCTTTTTTGATCACTTTCCTTGCTACTTCGATCTTGAATTTTTTTCCCTTCATCTTTTCATTGCTTATATTTTGTAGCATAGAATTGACCTTACTGGTTTTTACAGCCGCGAATGAAATAAAATCCTTCACCTCTATCAGGCCAAGATCACCTTTTTCAAGTTTCCCTTTTTTTGAGAAAAATCCAACGATATCGATTTTATTAAGTTTGTTTTTCTTCCCACCACTTATATAAATGGTTTCAAATTCGGGGGGATTTGGCAATTTGCTGTTAAAATCAACTTGTAAGATCTCCATTTTCTTATCCAGATAATCGGGTGTTTCTTCAGCCTCACTTTGGATAATATATGCGGTTCCGGTTGCCAACATTCTGGCGGTACGTCCGTTTCTGTGAGTGAATTCATCCTCTTTATGTGGTAACTGGTAATGGATTACGTGGTTCATTTGCGGGATATCCAGCCCACGGGCGGCAAGATCGGTTGTGATCAAATAACTCACACTTCCGTTTCTAAACATAATCAATGCCCGTTCGCGTTCATCCTGATCCATTCCTCCGTGATAGTAGGTTGCATGAATCCCTTTTTCATTCAAAAGATCACTTATTCGCTCGGCGACTTCCCTGTAGTTACAAAATACCAAGGCTGCTTCCGAGTTTAAAGAACAAAGCAAATAGAAAAGGCTATCGATTTTATCTTTGTCTTTTGAAATTACCAATTTCGAAGTCAGGTTTTCCTCCGGAGCTGCCATTGAGCTAAAATCCAGGATCTTTGGGTTTGAAACCCCGGTATAACGTGGAATCTCCACTTCGGAAGTAGCCGACACTAAAATACGTTTTTTGAGTTGAGGTAAATTCTGAATAATGAAAGACATTTGATCGTGAAACCCCATTTGAAGCGATTTATCAAATTCATCCAGGATTAGGATCTCTATTCCGGAGGTATCAAATGAATCTCTTTCCAAATGATCCATGATCCTTCCCGGAGTACCAATAAGCAACGCTGGAGGATTGCTAAGGTTATTTATTTCAGTATCTATGGAATGTCCTCCATAACAGATATTCACCTTATAATTGGTTCCCATGTTTTTCCAAACCTGTTCGATTTGCAAGCCCAATTCCCGGGATGGAACAAGGATAAGGCATTGCACATTTTTAACGCCGGGTTTAAGCATTTCAAAAACCGGTAGCAAAAACGCGAGGGTTTTTCCAGAACCTGTGGGCGAAAGCAACAAAACATCTGTTTCTTCCAGGATAGCTTTTCCGGCAAGCGCCTGCATTTTATTAAGCTTTTCAAAGCCCAAATTGGAAAGTATGTCTCTGGATTCAATTCTATTTTTCATCCGGCAAAGGTAAGTTAATTCGTTGATGCTGGAAATCGGGATTTGAAATAAGGATTCCTTGACCCGGGAATCCTCAATTGTATCTTATTTAAATTTGCTAATTCACTAATGATTTATTTCAGTTTAAGAAGCTTTCGTTTGTTGGCTTAGTTCCACATTATATAAATCTCGAAACAAAAAAAAGGATCAAACGTAAACGTCAGATCCTTTTTCTAATCTATTTCATCAAATTCAGGCATCATAATTTCGTGCCTGTAAGCTATACTGAAAAGCTAATTTATTCAACGATGAATTTTCCTTTCATCAATGCATAATGACCTGGGAAGCTACAAATAAAGTCATAAGTCCCGGCTGCAGGAGCTTCAAATTCTATAGTTACAGATTCTCCACCACCAAGCATTTTTGTATTCGTGATCACAGCATCGGTTCCTACAGGTATATAGTCATTCTCTTTAGCTGAAGCTGCAGCATTTCCAAACTCAGAAACATCAGTTCCTTTTTTCAGTAAAACCCAGTTATGCCCCATAACGTTAACATCCATTTGTCCAACGTGCGTAAGGGTTAATTTTACGGTTTGTCCGGCTTTTACCTTTAGCTCTTTTTTATTATACTGCATCTGGTCATTTCCGGTAATGGTAAGTTCCACCATTTTCTCATCGGAGGAAGTTTCGCCAGCTTCCATTGATTTAGTACTTTCAGAAGGAGATTCCAATTTAATCTCTTCTTTTTCTTCTTTTTTATCACCACAACTTACCATTCCAATAGTTGCAAGAAATAAAAATGCTAGTTTTAAATTTTTCATCTTCAATTTATTTTATTGATTTACTTAAGCCAATATATTCAAGGCCACTGCAAATATAAAATAAATAAACCGGACACAAGACTCCTTTTTATCATAGTTTTTTCAAAAAGTGGTTCCACTCCGCAAGGGAATCGTTGAATTAAGAACGTATAACGATGAACTATTCGGGATTTCGATGAAATTAACAGAGAAATCAAGAACCTCGGGGCAGACAGGCCCATGAGGTACGTCCCGATTGCTATCGGGAGGAAAATCCTTTTAAAAATTCGAGGCATCCAGATAGCTACCGGGACGGAGAATAAAACCCTCAATGAGGGATTAAATCTACTTATAGGATTAAAATGTATTTTTTTTAGGTTCCTTATACTTCTACATTTTATTTATCCGCCCAATAAATGATCATTGTCATAGAATTCAAGGATAATATTTATGAAATTTAAGAAATGATTTTCTTGATCAAGTTCACGAGATATGTAAAAATGAATATCCAACCCCCAATGAAATCCGTCCCTGGCGGGGCGGGCGGCATCGGGGGAATTAAATAAAAATCTATGAAAACAAAAACCAAAAAAACAGAAAAGCCATCAGGGGCTTCGACAATGAAAGGCCTTGTATACGATGGGCCCGGTAAGATATCCTTAAAAGATATCCAAAAGCCGAAAATTGAAAAATCAACCGATGTGGTGGTTAAAATCACAAAAACTACAATTTGCGGTACAGATCTGGGGATTTTACATGGTAAAACACCTTCCGTAAAGCCCGGAACAACTTTAGGCCATGAAGGAGTTGGAATTATAGAAGCAACCGGGGATTCTGTCCGAAATTTTAAAAAAGGTGATCGGGTGATTATTTCATGTATCACTTCTGATGGTTCCTGTGAATATTGCAAGAAGCAAATGTATTCGCATTGTGAAGATGGTGGTTGGATTTTAGGACATCTTATAAACGGTACTCAGGCGGAATATGTACGGATCCCTCATGCAGATAATAGCCTTTACCTCATTCCGGAAGGATCTGATGAAGAAGCGCTGGTTATGTTGAGCGATATTTTACCTACAGGGCACGAAATAGGTGTTCAATACGGGCGTGTTAAGCCCGGTGATACCATTGCTATAATTGGAGCAGGTCCCATTGGAATGTCGGCATTGTTAACCGCGCAATTCTATTCTCCGGCAAAAATATATATGATCGATATCGATGAAAACCGGTTGAAAATGTCCGAAAAATTTGGAGCTACAGATACCATTAACACCTCGAAGGAAGATGCTGTAAAAAAGATTTTATCAGAAACCAAAGACGGGGTAGATGTTGCGATCGAAGCAGTGGGAGTCCCTGAGACTTTTGATATTTGCCAGAAGATCGTTCGCCCGGGTGGGCATGTTGCCAATGTTGGGGTTCACGGCAAGCCGGTGGAATTCCAGATCCAGGATCTTTGGATAAAAAACATAACATTAACAACAGGACTTGTAAATACCAACACAACTCCAATGCTCTTAAAAACGGTAGAATCGGGGAAATTAAAACCAGCCCAACTAATCACGCATCATTTTAAACTTGATAACATTCTCGAGGCTTATGAAGTTTTCGGGAATGCGGGAAAAGAAAAGGCTATCAAGGTTATCATAGAGCCTTAGCCATTTATACTACTAACTTAATTAATAAAAAAATGAACAAAAACATGGGAAAGGCAGACAGGATCCTACGGATTCTTTTAGCAGTAGTAGTCGCGATTTTGTATTTCACAGAGGCTATTTCGGGTACGGCTGCCATAATTCTACTAATTTTAGCGGGTATCCTTATTCTAACAAGTTTTGTAGGATTTTGTCCGCTTTATGCTCCTTTTAAAATTTCAACAAGGAAAAAACAGGCTTCCTAGCTATTTGATTAAAGTGAAATTAGGAATTTTCAGCGTACAAAAAACACTGAAAATCCCTAATTTCGCTTTTTCACTTAACTTTTAAGCAATGCCCGATTTTAAGCATTTCAAACTATTTAAACCTTACGGGTATTTAAGTCAGTTTGAAAATAATCAAACCACCCGAAAGAATAAAAAGAGGCTTGGGGAATTGCACAATTTCCCGGAGGGAACTATGGCAATAGGAAGGCTGGATGAAGACTCGGAAGGCTTGCTGTTTCTAACCACCGATGGACAAACGAGTGAGATAGTTCGAAGTAAAAAAATAGAAAAGGAATATTATGTTCAGGTAGATGGATCTATAACATTAGATGCAATTGAAAGGTTAAAAAGCGGTGTTGAGATTGGGATTGGTGGTGCTAAGTATCTCACTAAAGAATGCCATGCTTTCCGGCTGGAGCGTCAACCCGATTTTCCGGAACGCAGCAAAAAGATACGGGATGACAGGCACGGGCCAACAAGTTGGGTTTCTATTACATTAACTGAAGGAAAATTTAGGCAGGTCAAAAAAATGACTGCCGCAATTGGTTTTCCAACGCTTCGGTTGGTACGGATAAGAATAGGAAATGAACGTCTCGATGATCTCCAGTCGGGAGAGGTTTTGGAACTTTCTTGCTTTTCTCTTTGATAACTCTTAAGCTAGAAAAAAGCCGCCCCGGGGGACGGCTTTTATTTAAAACTTACAATTAAAAAATATAGCCCCTATTTTCCTGAAGCAGAAGATGGATTTGACATTACATCTGAAACAACATTTGTTCGTTTAGTGTTATTAACAGGACTTAACTGATTAATTGGAGTCGTATCAATTCTTGCCACTCCGGCAAGAACATATGTATTTGAAATATCATAGAAAAGTGCAGCATCATTAGGACCCAACTCGATAACAGAAGCACAGGCTATAGTTAATTCCTCAATGCCTTCCATTATTGGGTGTTCTCTGTTCGAAGAGGATGGAATAATATTATAGCTACAGTCAATACTACCTCCGGTATTTGTTAGGACAGCTCCCATATCTACCAAAAACTGGTTTTCAACTTCAATACCGGTATAATAACTTTGATGCTCTCCTATGAAAACAATTCTTCCTCCCTGTGCAGCAAAAGCCTTGAGTGTGTTTATCTCACTCACAGTGTAAGCTACAGTCGGCATAACCAGGAATACAATTTTGACATCTTCTGGAATTTCTGTAAGTGATCCTGAGGTTGAGAAGATATCCATTAAAATAAATCCTTCACCCTCTATTGTACTCCTCATAGTGGACCAGCCGATATCTGAGCATTCTCCGTTACCCACAATGGTATTACAGTTTGCCCCACGGCCCCGGTCCATTAGTACTACATCCCCATCATTTCTGCTTCCCAGGGTTGAAAAATTTAGCAGATTTTGTACCAGTAATACATTATCTGGATCTTTCATTGCCTCTTCATCAAATATGTTTATATCATTAAATACCACTACATCCTGACCAGGTAATGTTACATCATCACAACCAACAGCATTTACAGCTACATTTGGAGGAGTACTTGGGCATTCATCCAACCCATTATTCACCCCGTCATTATCACAATCGTCATTGGAATTGTTAGGGTCACATTCTCCCGGTCCCCCACCACCTTCAGTAAAAAGATTTGGAGAGTCATCATTACCACAATTACCTTCTCTAAAATGATAATATTCCGTGTTATCATCACCATCGAAAAGATCCCTTACATCATCATCATTTATCACTCCGGAACGAATAATCTCTTCGGTTACATTTCCATAAGCATCAGAATTTAATAAGGTTATTTCAAAATAATACTCATCCAGGCCGCTCGTGTCCGGTAATGCAAAACAAACACTGGTTCCGGAATAATCTCCCGCATCATTTAATTCTACTACATTTGTTATATCTGAATATAAGACAGCTCCCTGTGCACCATTGCTGTAGCTCCAAACATCTACACTAAATGCTGCAGGATAATGCCTTCCTGTATCATCACAGTAGTTACCAAAAATACAGAATTTAATAGCCTCATTGGTATTTACATCAAAGAAAAGGTATCCATATTCATTTACAAATCTGTTATCAAAACATACAACAGGTACATCAAAATATTTCTTCACTCCTGCCCTAAGATCTATTTCCAATGGAAGTGGATTATCAAAATAAGAAGCGAGAATTCCTCCGCTTGGAGCAAGCCATATCAAATCTCCCGCCTCGCTGTAAACGCCAAAATAATCCAGAGAATAGGTTCCAGGGATTAACTCAAGTTCGGGTACCTCAACCGTGAAAAGCTGATCTGTAGCCAGGTTAATTCTAAATGGTGCTTCTTCACTTCCTACGACATTTGTACCTCCTTGAGAAAGGATGATCATCACATAAAAAGGATCTGCATCCTGACATTCCGGAAGTTCATCTAAGGATTGTTTGGAAGCAGCCCTGTTGGTGTCAAAATCTTCAAGAATCGCTCCGAAGGAAAGAGTAGCCATTTCTGGATCAGGATCTTTAACTGAATTTTCGTCTTTACTACAAGACGTGAAAAGCAGCCCACTTAATGCAAAAAACATAAAAAGGTGTTTAATAGTTTTCATAATAAAACATGGTGTTAATGGTTAATAAAATATCCTTAGTTTCCTTATTAAAGGAACCGTTTAAACAAAAAAAAGGTCGGGAGGATGCGAAAATTTTCGAATTGTAAAATGTGGGGAAGCAATTTATAGATTGAAAATAAAGATATTTTAAATTATCATCCTTTTAAATAGGGGATTTTCCCCAAAAAGTAAATTTTTGATATTTTTATTTAAAGGGACTCTAACTCAATAAAAAAAGGCCAGTAGTGGTTGTATATAATTTGATTGTGATATACTTTATTCTATTTTACCTTTTTCGTTTTTAGATTATTGAAAATTGTTGCTTTAATCTGTGAGAGGTGTATCCTAAAAAAAATCAGTAAAATATCTTTTGATATTGAAATCACTCACCACACTGATGAAAAACAATTACATAAATCAAGGACCTCAGGCAGGTCCGCCTGAATGAAATTCATTTCGGGCAGGCTCACAAGCTATGTCCCGATTACAATCGGGAGGAAAATTTTGAAGTTAAGAAGCATCCCGATAGGTCGGGACGGGGGAGTTAAACCTTCAGTGAGGGATTAAATAGTATGTCAGAACATTTTCGTAATTATTGTTATCTTCACTAGGGAGTTTTTAACTAAAAACCATATAATCCATATATTGTATCTTTGAGAACCGATTTCACTATATATATATAACAATGCACATTTCCACACTTTTTTCAGCTTAATTCCGCAAATTTGAAATTCCAAGTGGCCTATGCACTAAAACTTATAAATTTGGTTGAATTTTTGCACTTGTAAAATGCAAGTTTTATAATAAATTATTACGAGGACACATAATATCTTTAAACATCAAAAAAAATATACACTTTAATCGCTAAACGAATGAACTACAACAAGAAATCAATAAGCTTAATGGTACTGCTTGCTTTGGGAACCTCCCCATTTTTGCAATCAAGTGCCCAGGAAAAACAACAAAAAACAGAAATGAAAGAACAAAATGAACCGGATGCCATTTTACTTCAAGAATGGAAAGGGCCTTATGGAGGAGTTCCTGCTTTTGATAAAGTGGAACTGGATAAATTACAGCCTGCTATGGAAAAAGCCATGGAGTTGCATTTGCTGGAAATAGATCAAATAGCCAATAATAAAGAAGCTCCTACTTTTGAGAATACCATTGTTGCCATGGAGAAAGCCGGAAAACCTCTGGACAGAGTATTTACCTATTATGGCATTTGGAGCAGTAATGTTTCATCTCCGGAATTCAGGGAAATTCAAACGGTTTTGGCTCCAAAAATTTCCGAATACTCTTCTAAGATCTCTCAAAACAAACCTCTTTATGAACGGATAAAAACCATCTACAACCGGTCTCAGCAAAATCCATTGGAAGATGATCAACAACGGGTGGTTCAATTGATTTATGAAAATTTTGCGATGGAAGGAGCCGGATTGGATCCTGAAGCTAAAAAGCGCTATGCAGAAATAAATATGGAACTTTCCAGACTCTATACTAAATTTTCCAGCAATGTTCTTGCAGATGAGGAAGGCTATGTGGTTTACCTTGGAAAAGATCAGTTGGATGGCTTGCCGGAATCCTTTGTAAAAGCATCGGCTAAAGCTGCAAACGATCGTGGAGAGGAAGGGAAATATGCCATCACCAACACAAGATCGTCTATGGATCCATTCCTAACTTATTCGGATGAAAGAGAATTAAGGGAAAAGGTATGGAGGAATTATTATTCCCGTGGTGATAATAAAGATGAGTTTGACAACAATAAAATAATTTCTGAAATTCTGAAATTACGTGATGAACGTGTCGCATTGATGGGGTATGAAAATTATGCCCAATGGCGATTACAAAACCGAATGGCTAAAAATCCTGAAAATGCCATGGAACTTATGGAGGCTGTTTGGCCAGCTGCCCTTGCCAGAGTAGATCAGGAAGTTAAGGATATGCAAGAACTTGCGAATACTGAGGGAAAAGATATCACCATAAAGCCTTGGGATTATCGCTATTATGCTGAAAAAGTAAGAAAAGAAAAATATGATCTTGATTCAGATGAAGTAAAACAATATTTGCAGTTGGGAAACCTTACACAAGCCTTGTTTTTCACCGCAGGAGAACTTTTTAATTATAAGTTTGAACCGGTTCCGGCAGGATCTGTACCGGTTTTTCATGAAGATGTAAAAGTATGGGAAGTAACCGATAAAACCACTGGAGCGAATATTGGCTTATGGTACCTGGATCCCTATGCGAGACAAGGAAAACGATCTGGAGCCTGGGCTACAACCTACAGAAGTCATACTACTTTTGAAGGAAAGGAAAACGTTTTGGGATCAAATAATTCTAATTTTGTAAAACCTGCACCGGGAGAGCCGGCATTGATCTCATGGGATGATGCCACGACTTTTTTCCATGAATTTGGACATGCGCTTCATTTCTTTTCTTCCAAAGTGAAATATCCAACTCTTAATGGAGGAGTTCGTGATTATACCGAGTTTCAATCGCAGTTATTAGAACGTTGGTTATCTACAGATGAAGTGATTAACAGGTTCCTTCTTCATCATGAGACCGGAGAGCCTATCCCGGCAGAATTGGTGGACAAGATTAAAAAAGCTTCCACTTTTAATCAGGGATTTTCGACTACCGAATTTTTAGCTTCAGCATTGATGGATATGAAATATCACACCACAGATCCTGAGCTTATAAATCCTGAAACTTTTGAGAAAGAAACCCTGGACAAACTAAATATGCCGGATGAAATTGTAATGCGTCACCGCTCTCCACATTTTAGCCATGTGTTCTCCGGAGAAGGATACGCCACCGGATATTACGGATATTTATGGGCCGATGTTTTAACTTCCGATGCTGCAGAAGCATTTGAAGAAGCTCCCGGAGGATTCTACGATAACGAGGTTGCAGCAAGATTGGTTAAATTTCTTTTTGCTCCCAGAAATTCAATGGATCCTGCAGAAGCGTATCGTCAATTCCGCGGAAGGGATGCCACAATTGATGCTTTAATGCGGGATAGAGGTTTTCCCGTTCCTGATAAGATGTAAAAAATAGCAGAAATATTCTAAGTCAACTCCCGCTCCATTTAAAACTGAGGCGGGTTTTTTTTGACCTGTTTTGTTTTACTCAATAGATTTAAAAAATTAAAAACCCGACCTTTAAAAAAGATCGGGTTAAAATACCTGATAGAGTGCTGAAAATTATAAATCTATAACTACAGCAGTCCTATTTTTATTTTATTGTACTTGAGCCTCTTCAGTACTGGTAGAATCCACATCTACTTCTTCAATAGGAGCTTCTTCAATTACTTCAACCGGAGTTTCGGTTTCAGTTTCCATTAAATTAACTTCTGTATCTTCAGTTTTTTCAACTGTAGTTTCCTTACAAGAAGTAAAACTAAATACTAAAGCGATTGCAGCAAGAGTCAAAAATGATTTTTTCATTTTAAATAAATATTATTTGTTTTATGGATCAAATGTATATGATTTTTTGACACAAAATACATGATCAAAAAAATATTTGGATACCTTCTGAATGCTTGGTCTTACTGGATTTTCTCAATCCTTTTCTATATCAACCTTTATTTTATCTGTTGAATTTGCTCCGGAATCTGCCGGATTGGTTTCTCCGCCTTTCAAATACTTATCTAAAAACTCCAAAGTCTTCTCATAAGCCTCTATCTGGTTTTCTTTTTTAACAAATCCGTGTCCTTCATCTTCAAACAAAACATATTCAACCGGGACCCCGCTTTTTCGAACGCCTTCCACTATCTCATCAGACTCTACTTTCAATACACGTGGATCTTGAGATCCCTGTAAAACCAATAAAGGCTTAGTTACATTTTCTGTGTGGAATAGAGGTGAGATCTTCTTTAATCTGATACTATCGGCTGTATTTGGATCTCCCATTTCTTTATAAAGGGATTCTTTAAAAGACTCCCACCAGGGTGGAATACTTTTCAATGTCCGCATCCAGTTAGTAACCCCATATAAGTTAACACCAACATCAAACTCTTCAGGAGCAAAAGTTAAAGCAGCCATGGTCATAAAACCACCATAAGAACCTCCCATAATTCCAATTTTTTCACCATTAATTTCAGGTTGTTTGGCCAACCAGTTTTTTCCTTCTATCACATCCTGCAAATCCTCTTCCCCGTGTTTTTGATCATCCATTTGAAAAAATGATTTGCCGTATCCACTACTACCTCTATTATTTACAGCTAAAATGGCATATCCATGATTCACCAGATATTGAACTACAGAACTAAAACCCTGCCTGGACTGACCCCCTGGACCACCATGTACTAAAACTAAAGCAGGTACGGGATTTTCATTTGAAGCATTAAGAGGTTTATAATAAATAGCAGGTATTTCTTGCCCGTCAAAAGAAGGGTATCTCACAACTTCAGCTCTAACAAGGTCCTGCTGATTTATGTCGTCATTCAATACATCAGTTATTTTGATTATTTTTTTTGTTTCAAGGTCATAGGTGTAGGTATTTGTTGGGGTATGGGAACCACCCACACTAAGCAGAGCCATAGCTTCATTGTCGGTAAAGTTTATTCCGGTAATATTTTCATTATCAAATTCGGGCAAATCCAACATTTCACCTGTTTCAGTATTCAGAACCTCAACTATGTTTGCCGCATCCTGGTTGATATAAGTGACCTGGTATTTTCCGTTTTCTGAAAAACCCATTCCTACAATATCCCAATCCTTTTCCAAAACCTTTTCTGAAGTTCCTTCAGCTAAATTGTATTTCATCAAATTGGCAAATTCATCTCCTACATCAGTAGTATAAAATAGGGATTGATTATCTTCAGAAAAAGCCTGAGCAGAATTAGCACTTTGCTCCATATTTATCTTGGTAGTCTGTTTATTTTCAAGGTTATATAAAAACAGATCAGAATCATTAGTGTTTATAGATTTGGATAAAGCAAGATATTTCTCATCTTCAGAAATTGCTCCTACATCATAACCTTCTGCATTTTGATAGATCATTTCAGCAGTAAAACTTTCAATATCCATTTTATAAAGATCCATAAACCGGTTATCTATCTGATTGCTTCCATAATAAAAAGCAGTTTCATCCTCAGTCCAGCCGTAAAATAAAGCACGTGCATTTTCTGCCGGGGTTAATCTTTGAATACTATCGCCATCCTTAACGTAGATCTTATATATTTCATCTCCATTATCATCCATTCTAAAAAGAATCCTCTCATCCTCCGGAAAATAAGAAATGGCAAAAATTGAAGAACTGTCAGATTGAGTTATGGGGGTAAAATCACCTCCTGCAGCAGGAACAGTGTAAATATTAAAGATTCCGGAACGGTTACTGGTCACCAAAAGTTTCGCCTTATCTGGAGAGAAATTTTCTACATAAACAGATTCATTGTCCATAAACTGTTCAATGGAATAAGTGGCGATTTCCCGCTTTTCCTCTTTCTTCTCTTCTTTTTTACAGGAGAAAAGAATCACGAAAGTAAGCATCAGAAAAATAAAATTTTTGTTCATAAATTCCGATTTTAGTTTATTAATAATTATTACACCCTAAATTAGGGTAATAAATTGGAAATTATTGAGTAATTTAATAGATAAATTAAGTATTCCCTTATTATATCTATTAAATTACGAATACGACGGAACCTTACCCAGCTTCAAATTAATAAATATTAAAGTTTTAAGGGGTTAGGATATGACTTTAATCATTTCAACACCTTACGAACTTATATAGCTTTGATTATTTTATAACCGGGGATATTATGGGTAGTTCTTTTAATTTTTATTCAAATTTAAGATCCTTTTTTGAAGAGGTGGGAGCACTCTCGCGTTTTGCCGGGCGCTATTTTAGGGAAGTTTTTTCTACTCCTTTTGAATTTCGGGAATTGATGAACCAATGTTACAGTATGGGTAATAAATCACTTTTGCTTGTTGGAGTAACAGGATTTATTTTAGGGTTGGTATTTACACTTCAGTCCCGTCCAACCTTGCTGGAATTTGGTGCGGTAGCCTGGATGCCTTCGATGATAAGTATTTCTATAGTGAGGGAAATTGGGCCGGTGATTATTGCCCTGATATGTGCTGGACGCATTGGATCTGGAATAGGGGCTGAACTTGGGTCTATGAGGGTTACGGAACAAATTGATGCCATGGAAGTTTCAGGCACTAATCCGTTCAAGTTTTTGGTGGTTACCCGGGTTTTGGCTGCCACCATTATGCTTCCTGTACTGGTTATTTTTGGAGATTTCATCGCTTTAGTAGGATCGGCGATTATTGAAAATATAAAAGGAGACGTTTCATTTCAACTCTATTTCAACCAGGCTTTTGATGCCCTGGAATTCACAGATTTGCTCCCTGCGACTTTGAAGACCTTTTTCTTCGGATTTGCAATTGGAATTGTTGGGTGCTTTAAAGGATATAACAGCAAAAAAGGAACCGCCGGAGTTGGAGAAGCTTCAAATTCAGCGGTAGTTTATACTTCGATGCTCCTGTTTATTATAGATTTTATCGCTGTTTTTATTTCAGATATTTTCTATTAACAACATTTGATATCTATGAAAAAAAATACTTCCTATAATACGGGCAAAGCTGTACTTGAAATAAAAGACCTTTACAAAGGCTTTGGTGATCTTAAGGTTTTGAATGGCTTTAACCTTGAGTTGTATAAAGGTGAAAACCTTGTTATGATGGGCAAATCGGGTTCTGGAAAATCGGTAATGATAAAATGCATGGTTGGTTTAATGCAGCCGGATAGCGGAAATATTAAGATCCTAGGGAAAGATATTTCCACTTTGAGCCACCAGGAAATGGATGAATTGCGTACAGAAATTGGTTTTTTATTTCAGGGCAGTGCACTTTATGATTCCATGACCGTACGGGAAAACCTGGAATTTCCTCTTAGACGGCATACCGATAAGTTCGATTTGAAAAATACAGATGAATTGGTGATGGAAGCCCTTAGAAATGTTGGATTGGAGCATACGATTGATCAGATGCCTGAAGAGCTATCCGGAGGAATGCAACGGCGAATAGCTTTTGCCAGAGCATTGATTCTTCAGCCTCAAATAATTTTATATGACGAACCTACTACCGGATTGGATCCTATAACTTCAAAAGAAATTATAGAACTGATGCAGACAATTCAGGATAAATACAATACTTCGTCTCTAATAATCACGCACGATGTGGATTGTGCAAGAGTTATTTCAAACCGGATGATCCTTTTGCTGGATGGAATAAATTATGTTGAAGGAACTTTTGAGGAATTGTCCAATTCGAAGGATCCCAAGATAAAAGCATTTTTTAAATAACTTTATTATGAGAAAGAATACATCAAAAAATGTGCAATTAGGCATATTTGTAGTTATAGGAATAATCCTTTTTTCACTTGGAGTATATTTTATTGGAAGTAAACAGAATCTTTTTGGTGAAACCATAAGAATAAATTCTGTTTTTAAGAATGTTTCAGGGCTTCAACTGGGAAACAATGTACGATTTGCAGGAGTAAATGTAGGAACTGTGAAGGAGATCACAATCCTTAATGATACCGCCATAAATGTTAATATGGCAGTTGAAGTAAAAACTGCAAGCCTTATAAGGAAAAACGCTCAAGCAACTATTGGGTCGGATGGATTGGTGGGAAGTATGATCGTTAACATCTTGCCGGGGGATAACCTGGAAAATGGGCTTATAAAATCTGGGGATACTATAGAATCTATTAGCAAGATCGCAACTGCAGACATGTTAACCACCCTGAATACCACCAATGAAAATGCAGCCTTGCTAACTGCCGACCTACTGAAAATCACAAATTCAATAAATAATGGTGAAGGCCTTCTTGGCACTATGCTTAAGGATGAAGAATTGGTGACCAACATAAAGTTGAGCATTGCAAACCTTCAAAGAACGAGCAAGGCTGCTTCAAGGTCTATAGATAAGCTCAACAACATTCTTTCTGAAATTGACTATCAGGAAAGTGTTGCCGGATTACTGCTAAGTGATACAGTATCTAAAGAAAAAATAAAAAATATCATAGACAACCTGGAGCTATCTTCTCAAGAAATTAATTCCATATCCACAAATTTAAATGAATTCTCCGCGAATTTAAGAGATGGGGAAGGTGCTATAAATTATTTAGTGCAGGATACCACTTTTGTAAATAATCTTGATAGTACCATCCGGAATACAGAAGAGGGAAGTGAGAAATTAGACGAGATCATGGAAGCTGTAAAACAAAGTTTTTTATTCCGGGGTTATTTCAGAAAACAGGAAAGGCGTGAACAGCGTTTAAATATAAATGAAGATTCCATTAGGCGATGAGTCTTCAAAAAATTGATTTACAACTTGATTATTGAAAATTAATTAAGAAGTTAAAAGGGAATTCCTATGAAATGAGCATGACGCGAACACGATACAAACACCAATGAAGATATGCGAATTACATACGCCCATAAGAAAACAATAAATATCTACCTATGAAGATAGAGCATCTTGAAGAGCTCATAAATGAGTATAAAACCTCGAAAGAGACAGTGGTAGAGAAAAGTATTCTCTGGAATACCGAAATCAAATTTTTGATTACAAACCTTTTAAAGAATGCTAAAAAAACCTATAATATTGGATTTGGGCCCGATGAAAATATTCTTCCCTAGGTTAATTAAGGCTTATATAGGAGATGATGATTCCGATTATCTTTAGCCTAAAAATATTGTATAGGTTTCCCTTTGAAAATGACAATTATCAGCTAAAACACTTTATTTCAATATCCTTAACCGGATAACCCATTTATAAATTTCAAACCAGATAACGCTTGCAAATCCAACTCCAACGGTAATTATGAACTGATAAAAATTTAATGGGGTTACTTTGAATAATGACGCTACCGCAGGCTGATAGATAATAACTAGCAACAAAACAAAACTCACTGCAATAATTATCCAGATCAATGGATTTTTATTTCTGAAAGTGCTCCACATCGAAAAATAAAACGATCTATTCACCAGTGTTAGAAATATGTTAGCAAAAATTAAGCTGCTAAAAACCATGGTTCTAGTGAGTGTTTCCCCATAAGAATTTTGAATAGAGAATTGGTAAATTAACAAGCATCCTGCGGTAATGATCAAGCCCTGTAAAACACTTCTTGAAAGCTCTCTCCATCTCAAAAATGTGATTTCTATAGAGCGCGGTGGCTTTTTCAATCCATCCTTTTCCAGGGGCTCATTTTCATAAATAATAGAGCAGGTTGGCCCCATTATTAATTCGAGAAAAATCACATGAACTGGTGTGAAAATCACAGGGTAGATCCATCCCAAAACCAGGGGAAGAGCTACTGTTAAAATGATGGGAATATGAATAGAAATGATGTACTGAATGGCCTTTTTAAGATTGAAGTAGATTTTACGCCCCATCGCTACTGCATCCACCATTTTACCAAAATCATCATCGGATAAAATTAGCGAGGAGGAATTTTTGGCAATATCAGATCCTCTTTTCCCCATAGCAATCCCTATATGGGCAGCCTTTAATGCAGGGGCATCATTCACCCCATCTCCGGTCATTCCCACAATTTGATTTTGATTTTTTAAACTATGGACTATTTTTAATTTCACTTCCGGAAATACACGTGTAAAAATACTAGTATTTAGTACTTTTTCATCAAAATCAGCATTAGAAAGTTTCATTAGTTCCTCCCCTGTAATCACTCCTGCTTCATTCCTGAAGCCTACTTGTTTTGCAATGGCTAAGGTTGTTAAGGTATTATCGCCGGTAATAATTTTGATCTTAATTCCGGCTTCGTACAAAGTATCCAGGGTGTTTTTAATGTTCTTTTTGGGTGGATCGTAAAAACCGAGTAACCCCAGGAATTCAAAATCAAATTGCTCCTGAGTTTCAGGAAAATTGTTTCCAGCAAAATGTGCTTCTCCTACCCCCAGAACCCTCAAACCCTGAGAAGCGAAATTGGAAACCTCCTTCAAAATTTCATCGATTTCATCCTGATTTAGATTTGAATGAGCGATAACGGCTTCAGGAGCACCTTTTACAGCAATTTTTCGATCCCCTGAATGATTTTCAAAAATGTGGGTCATCATAGGTGGTTTGCCTCCCAATGGATATTCATGGATCATTTTATATAAACTGCGTTCATCCTTTCCCGCATATTTTAGATATGCTGCGTGTAGGGATTTTTCCATGGGGTCAAAAGGGACCGATTCGCTTGCCCACATCCCTATGCTTATAATTTTACGAGATTCCGGGCTACCCCATTGTTTTTTATCAGATATTTTTTTTGTTGTGTGGTCATATAATTTATACAAATCCATTTTGTTTTGGGTAATGGTACCGGTTTTATCTGTACATAGTACAGTAGCCGAACCAAGGGTCTCTATGGTTTGGGTATGCCTTACTATAATTCCAAGTTTCATTAATCTATAGGCTCCAAGTGCCATAAAAGTTGTAAAAGCAACTGGAATCTCTTCCGGAAGTACGGACATTGAGATGGTTAAACCTTTTAGAAGGCTTTCCAAAAGATCCCGGGAGTTATAGTAGCTTAAACCCCAAATCAACAGGAAAATAAATACTCCCCAGAGCGCCATTTGTTTTACAAACCTTGAAATTTGTTTTTGTAATGGAGATTTAATATTGTGAATATCACCTAGGGAAGCGTCTATTACACCCAATTTTGTATTCCGCCCAACCCGGGCTACTCTAAAAACACATTGTCCGGATATTACGGAAGTTCCCTGATAAACATTGCAGTCTTCATTTGCAGCGATTCCTTTTGTTACACTGAAAGATTCCCCGGTAAGTATAGACTCATTTACTAAAAAATCGTTGAGTTGAAGGACTATTCCGTCCGCGGTAATCATTTCTCCTTCACTTATAACAGCCATATCTCCCACAACTATTTCTTCTGACTTCACTTTGGTAATCTTATTATCCCGAATAACAGAAGTGAGGCTTTGCGTATATTCTTTAAGGGCGCTAAGTGCTTTACGACTTCGTGCATTTTGGAAGAAGGAAATAGCAGAAATAAGGATAATTGCACCTAATAAAAAAAAGCCTTCGGTATATTCTTGAAGTATAAAATAAATGGTAGAGGTTACCACGAGTAAAACAAACATAGGCTCCAGCACAATCTCCTTTATAGCTATAAGAAAATACCCTGAATCCCTATCTTTAGTTGAATTTTCTCCATGTTTTAGTCGGGATACCTTTACCTCTTCCGCAGAAAGACCTTTGAAAGAGAACGGGTTTTCTTTTTTCATTTTGATAAAAGATCAGGAAGGTAAATGATTTCATAGTGTGTGGACAAAAAATAAGTTAACCAGGAATAGCTCATCCCCATTTTAAAAAAAGTAACATCCGGAATTACCATGAAATCCCGCCCGCCCGGGACAGGCAGGCAACCGGAAAATAAACTAAATACTAAAATTAAATACTGCTCATTTTCCATCTTTTTAAATCCGGTAGTATCCTAATGATCTGTTGAGCTTCCTCCAAAGAAATTTCATTGTGAATTTCAGCCATTTCAAGAAGTTTGATCTCTAGTTCATGAAGGCTTAAGGAATGATCCACAAATTCACCATTTTTGAAACAATTGATGCAGTAATCCATATTTTTAGATCCATCTCGATTTGTTCCACTAATTTCAATGGTAAAAGGTAATCCGCAACTTTGACAAATAACTGGTTTCATCTTTTCATAGTATTATTTTGCGGACATTCGAACATGCTCGCTTTATCTTAATTTGATTTTAAAGGATCGCCTTTAATTGAGAAAGCATAATCAATTCCGACTTATTTTTTCCTGAAAATGAGGATGCTATTTGGTCGGAAGTTTTCCATATCAATTTGTTAATCCCGGGGGTAAAGAATTCTTCATGGTCCTTTTTAAAATCTTTAAAATCTTCAAAGGCACTGAAAGCCGAAGGTTGGTTCTCATCAAGCCAATCAAAAATGGTCTCGATAAGATAGGCCGCATCTGTTCCATATTCATCCTTAAAATCATCCACACTCACCCAATCCTCTTTAACAATATTTTTTAGGGTTTTCTTTTCTTCTTCACGAACCACTTTGTCTGAAGCAGCTACAGCATAAAATAACTTTCCCAGATTTTGATATAATTTTTGAACACCCTGCATCGATTAAATTTTTTTTAATAATTAAATTAATATTTGCTTTAAAAGTACTTTGAAGATACAAGAAATTATATGACAAATATCACTTTAGAAGCTCTCCAATTTAAATTAAAAAAGTGGAATCCAGTAAACACGGGTATTTACGAATTAATATATTTCTTAAAAAAATGCCAAGGAAATAAAAAAACTGTGTATATTTAAAATGTTGAATTTATTCTTTTCCCCCAACTTTCAAAACCCCACCGAAAGTAATATTTACCCCTATTTTATTTATTCTGGCATATTTCTATAAATTTTCTAAAAAAGGGGAGATGAAAACTGTATTGCTAATTGAAGACGACAAACTATTAAGAGAGAATACCACCGAAATATTGCAATTATCACATTACAATGTACTGGCTGCAGAAAACGGTAAATCCGGGGTTAAAATCGCTATTCAAAACCGACCGGACATTATTGTTTGTGATATTATGATGCCAAAATGGGATGGGTACAAAGTTTTTAATGTGTTAAACCGAAAGGAAACCACCAAAAGAATTCCTTTCATATTTATGTCGGCCAAATCGGAGGAAAGGGATATAAGAACCGGGATGAACCTGGGTGCCGATGATTATATAAGTAAACCTTTTAAAGAAAGTGATCTTCTAAACAGCATCGATAGCCGTTTGAAAAAACTGGCATTTGTAAGGGGTATTCCAAAACAGCAAACCACCGATCCTGCTGAAAATAAAATGGCTTCCCTTTCTGAATTCAAAACTTATATTAAATCCCTGGGAGATGACATTATTTTAAGCAAAAATAAATTGGTCTATAAGGAACAAAAAAATGCCAATTATGTCTATTTAACAGAAAAAGGTATGGTTAAAAATTACCGAATGGACGAATATGGCAAAGAACTTATAACTGGTCTTTACAAAAGCGGAGATCTCTTCGGGTTTTATTCATTTAATAATCCTGCCCGTTATTCGGAAACAGCTACTGCCCTGGAAGATGGACTGGCTTACAGAATATCAAATTTACATTTCAGGGAAATATTGTCTCACAACCCACTTTTAACAATGGAGTTAGCAGAGTTGCTTTCAGATAATCTCACTACATTAAAATCGCATTTATTAGAAATGGCCTATGCTTCCGTATTGAAAAAAACCAGTAATACCATTTTAAAATTTGCCGCAAAAATGCAGGATAATCAGCACGATTCTATAAATATTTCAAGGAGTGATCTTGCAAGCGTTGCGGGAATTTCTACGGAAAGTCTTATTAGAAGTCTTTCGTTATTGAAAAAGGACCGGTTAATCGATATTGATGGCAGAAATATTAAAATTTTAAATTTACAGAAGTTATACCTTGTCAAATAAAATTTAAAAAAAATAATGTGTTAAATTTTAGATAGTTGAGATATATCATATTTTTTTAATAGAAAGCATATTATCTTAGTATTTCATAAAAAATAAATTTGGTTTTGAGTATTTTGGGGGAAGAAAAAGATCAAATTTCAGGAGTAAATAGTACGCAGTTTAATCGCGAATTTAACGATTCATAGAGGATTTAAATGATCTGTAATGGTTACTTAAGTGGCACTAAAACTCTAATAAAAAGCAGGAAATAAAATTTTCCTGCTTTTTTATTTTATGACTTGGGATTATTTCAATGGTTGAAATAATATATAGATTGACAGAAAATGTTAAAAATTTTAAATATGATTTATATCATTGATTTAAAAGACATAAGGGATTAATTTAGTTCTATTGAAAATAGTATAGTTTATAAGAAATTGATATTTGATTTTTTAGTGCCATTAGGAGTAAAAAATCAAGTTTAGAAGATAATAAAGACGCTCTAAAAGGAGACTCAAAATATTGCACTTGTTGTAATGATATTGACCTCCATAAAATGTTTAGATTAAAAGTGAAATTAATATCTTCTTAAGGAAACGGGAGGCTTTGGCTTCCCGTTTCTATTTATATAAGTTTTTGAATTTATTTTGAAAATTTGGGATCTAAATAGGTCAAATGTTAAAATTTAAAAAGATGAGATATATCATATTTTTGCAATTTAATTCAACGTTACTTAGTAGAATCTAAGGCATTCTACATGAATTAAAAAGAATTTTTGATTCATTCATAATGTGCATTAAAGACATCAAATAGCGGAGTTAACAAAACACAGTTTAATCGTGAATTTAAAAATTCATAGAGGGACTTTTTAACCCTTAATGATTACGTAAGTGAAACCTTAAACTCCAAAAGGAGTAGAAAATTTTAATTTTCTGCTCCTTTTATTTATAGAAAGATCCCCTTATTTATAGAAAGATCCCCGATCACATACAACCAAAAGTTTCAGTATTACTAAATTTCTTCGAATTCAGGAATTAAACCAATGGTGGGATCAATCCATGTTAGGTATCAAAAGATCTCTTTATCGATCAATGTTATTCCAAAATAAAATTCTAAGTAACTTTTGAAATTGAGGCAAATATCCAATCAAGAACCTCGGGGCATACCCGCCCGAACGGTAAGGGTAGGTCCTTCTGAATGAAATTCATTTCGGGCAGACCCGCGGGATATGTCCCGCTATCGGGAGGGAAATCCTTTTGAAAATTCGAGGCATCCCGGTAGCTATTGGAACGGGAAACTGCACGACGGTCAGGCGGGTTAAACCTTCAATGAGAAATTGAACGTCTGCGTTAAAATAAATCATTACAATTGATGTTATACTTCTCAATTTTATTTATTGGAAGATTCATATTCTTTTCTCTATTTTAGACAAATGCTAATTTGTATTTTTGCGAAAATTTCCATCACAATTTATGGCCAACAAAAAAATTTCTCCAAAAAAAAACGGTACCACCAAGTCCAAAAAACCTGGCTTTAAAATAAGCAGGCAGCAAAAAGTGGTTTTGGGTAGTTTTTTAATGCTCCTGGGAATTGCTTTGTTTATAGCCTTCATTTCATTCTTGTTCAACTGGCAGGCAGATCAAAGTACCTTGAATGAATTGGGAAACCGGGAGGTGGTCGCCAAAAACTGGATGAGCAAATTTGGAGCTGCCATTAGTGACTTTTTTATCTATAAGGGTTTTGGTATTTCTGCTTTTATAGTTGCCGGACTTATTACGGTATCCGGTGTTTATCTTTTTTTTGGATATCAACTAAAAAATCTGTTTTTATATTGGTTTTGGGGAGTCTTATTAATGCTTTGGTGGGCTGTTTTCTTTGGTTTTTTTGCTGAACAGAGTGGGCTTCTTGGTGGCCGTATAGGATTTGAACTCAATGATTATTTACAGGATTATATAGGATTTGTAGGAACATTATTGCTCCTCACCTTCCTTCTAATCACTTATCTCGCAATTCGCCTTAAAATTTCCCCGGAAATGGTGGGTCAATACCTCAAAAATCAGAAAAAAGAGATCAAAACAGATTTTGATTCTTCAAATCCGTCTGCAAAGATTACTTCAGAAGAAAAAGACTGGGTATCTGAAGCGATTAAGGAGAAGGGAAAAATTAAAGAAGAACCTAAAACCAAAATAGACTTTTCAATTTCAGAAGAAAAGAAAAAAGAGACATCAAAATCCAAGGTTGCTTCTCCCGAAGCTGAAGTACAAATGGAAGTGGAAACCCCGGAGGAAGAGGAACAGGAAATTGATACTCTTAGCAGCAAACTCATTAGGGATTTTGGCGAATTTGATCCTACTCTTGAACTTAAAAACTATAAGTGGCCTACCATAGATCTTCTTAAAGATTACAATATCAATAGCGGAGGAATTACAGTAGATCAGGAAGAACTGGAGGAAAACAAGAATAAAATTGTTGAAACTCTTAAGAATTACAAAATTGAAATCGCACAAATAAAAGCCACTGTTGGGCCTACGGTAACCTTATATGAAATTGTACCCGAAGCAGGGATTAGGATCTCCAAAATTAAAAACCTGGAAGATGACATTGCGCTTTCCCTTTCGGCCCTTGGTATTAGGATCATTGCACCTATCCCGGGAAAAGGAACCATAGGAATTGAAGTGCCAAATAAAAATTCCACGATAGTTTCTATGCGTTCTGTAATAGCTTCCCCAAAATTTCAAAATGCTGAAATGGAACTGCCCCTGGCACTTGGGAAAACTATTTCCAACGAAACCTTTGTTGTAGACCTTGCAAAAATGCCGCATTTACTTATGGCGGGCGCGACAGGTCAGGGAAAATCTGTTGGATTAAATGCAATTCTTGCATCGCTTCTATATTGCAAACACCCTGCAGAAGTAAAATTTGTACTGGTAGATCCCAAGAAAGTGGAATTAACCCTTTTCAATAAAATTGAACGTCATTATCTGGCTAAATTACCAAATACAGATGATGCCATAATCACCGATAATGCAAAGGTGATAAACACGCTTAATTCCTTATGTATTGAGATGGATGATCGCTACAACCTTCTCAAGGATGCAATGGTACGGAATATCAAAGAGTACAATGTAAAATTCAAAGCAAGAAAGCTAAATCCGGAAAACGGACATAAATTCCTTCCCTACATCGTTTTGGTTATTGATGAATTTGCAGATCTAATTATGACTGCGGGAAAGGAAGTGGAGACTCCCATCGCTCGTTTGGCCCAACTGGCCAGGGCCATAGGAATTCACCTCATCATCGCCACCCAAAGGCCCTCTGTAAACGTGATAACCGGGATTATAAAAGCTAATTTCCCGGCAAGAATCGCCTTTAGAGTAACCTCCAAAATAGATTCCAGGACAATTTTAGACAGTTCGGGAGCCGATCAGTTAATTGGTCGGGGAGATATGTTATTTACCCAGGGAAATGATTTAATCAGACTTCAATGTGCATTTGTAGATACCCCGGAAATCGAAAAGATCACGGAATTTATTGGATCTCAAAAAGCCTATCCAGATGCTCACTTACTGCCGGAATACGATGGAGAGGAGAGTGGCACAAGTCTTGATATTGATGTGAGTGAGCGCGATAAATTGTTTCGGGAAGCTGCCGAAACAATTGTAGTAGCCCAGCAGGGATCTGCCTCTTTGCTTCAAAGAAAACTGAAATTAGGTTACAATAGAGCGGGTCGGATTATAGACCAACTGGAAGCAGCCGGAATAGTAGGCCCTTTTGAAGGAAGCAAAGCAAGACAGGTATTGATCTCTGATATGGTATCGCTGGATAGATTATTAAATGATGAGATCAACAATTAAAAAAATCAAAATGAAAAAAATAAGCATTCTTATACTTGCTATAATGAGCGTTTTCTCAATAAATGCCCAGAATTCAGATAAGGCAAAAAAACTATTAAACGAAGTTTCTGCCAAAGTCAAATCCTATGATAATATGGTGATAGACTTTAAATATTCGCTTGAAAATGCTTCAGAAAATGTAAGTCAGGAAACCCGGGGAGATGTTAGCATCAATGGCGAAAAATATGTGTTGAACCTAATGGGTACCACCCAGTTATTCGATGGTAAAAAGATCTACACCATTATTCCGGAAGATCAGGAAATAAATATTTCCACCTATGTAGAAGAAGATGAAAATAATATCACCCCTTCTAAAATGTTTACATTTTACGAAGATGGATACACCTACAAATGGGATATCGCCCAGGATATAAAGGGAAGAAAAATTCAATACATCAACCTTACTCCTATTGACTCCAATGCCGATGTAAAAAATATCCTTTTGGGTATTGACAGTGAGACAAAACATATTTACAATTTGATCCAAACGCAGGAAAATGGAACAAAAATCACTATCACTGTAAAAAGTTTTAAAACAAATCAACCATTAGCGAAAAATCTTTTCAGTTTTGGTGAAGACCGTTATAAAGACTATTACATCAATCGCATGGATTAATTTTGAAGATATTAGACAGATATATACTGGTAAGTTATTTAAAAACCTTCATTGTAGTTTTTACAATACTGATGTTCATCTTTGTACTCCAGACAATCTGGTTGTACATAGGTGAACTTGCAGGTAAAGATCTGGACGTAGGAATTATCATGAAATTCCTGCTTTATTTTTCCCCTAAACTGGTTCCGCTTGTTTTGCCATTAACCATTTTATTAACTTCCATAATGACCTTTGGAAGTTTTGCAGAGAACTATGAGTTTGCCGCGATGAAATCATCCGGTATCTCCCTGCAAAGGGCTATGAGAAGTCTTACCTTTTTTATTGTTTTTGTAAGTTTAATCGCTTTCTTTTTTGCAAACAACGTCATTCCCGCAGCCGAATTTAAATCCATCAATCTCCGTAAAAACATTGCTCAATTGAAGCCTGCGATGGCCATTTCGGAAGGGATTTTTAATGAAATAGGAAATTTCAATATTAAGGTTGATAAAAAAACCGGAGATAACGATCAGTTTCTGAATGATGTTATCATTCATCAAAGATCCAGTCGCGGAGGCAATTACACAGTAATTAAAGCTAATAAGGGAGAATTGGCCGGAAGTACAGATTCTGAAATACTTTCGTTGATATTGAGAGACGGGAATTATTACGATGAAATTCAGCAAAACGACCCTACCAAACGCGCCAATAAGCCTTTCACTAAAAGTTATTTTGAAGAATACGTCATTAATATAGATCTATCAACCTTCAACAATGTAGACCTTGAAGATGAAAATTACCGGAATGCTCAGGGAATGCTGAAAATTTCTGAACTCAACCAAAGTATAGATTCTTTGTCCAATTCTTACAATGAGGAGATGAATAAATTTGCCGATATTATGTATCGTAGAACTGGTGCAACACTATTCGCTGTAAACCTGAAACCTAAAGATACCACCCTCCTTAAAATTGAAAACCCCATCCTGGATTTATATGAAACAGACAATGGTTTAAAGATTGTAAATCTGGCATTGGGAACGGTTAACGCAGGTATATCGAATATCACCATCAAAAAACAGGAATTTAAAACCAGTGCCAAACAACTCAATAAATTTGAGATCGCATTGCATGAAAAATATGCTTTGGGTGCTGCCTGCATCGTATTGTTTTTTGTAGGTGCCCCATTGGGTGCTATCATTCGAAAAGGCGGAATGGGATTACCAATGGTTATTGCCATTCTAATGTTCCTCACCTATCATTTTATTGGAATTTTTGCTAAAAATAGTGCACAGGAAGGATCTATGAGTCCATTTATTGCAACCTGGCTCTCTACATTGGTTATGCTTCCACTTGGAATTTTCTTTACCTACCGTGCAACCACAGACCAGGGATTGCTTGCATTTGAAAACTTTTTGCGACCTTTCCAGAAGTTGATCAAAAAATTAAGCTCAGGTAAGAAGGAAACAAAATAGATTAAATACCTTTGCAGCCTTAAAAATATTTTAAAACTATGGCTCAGATTACTGAAAATCATCAATCCATTAAATTACATTCTATTCAAGAAGCCATAGACGATATTAGAGCGGGCAAAGTGATTATTGTTGTTGATGATATCGATCGAGAAAATGAAGGAGATTTTCTTGCAGCTGCTGAAATGGTTACTCCGGAAATGATCAATTTCATGGCTACCCACGGAAGAGGTTTGATTTGTGCTCCACTTACAGAACAACATTGCAAAGAACTGAAACTGGAAATGATGGTAGGAACTAATACAGATCCTTTGGAAACTGCTTTTACCATCTCCGTAGATTTAAAAGGAAAAGGTGTTACTACGGGAATTTCTGCCGCAGATCGTGCAAAAACCATACGGGCCCTTATAGATCAAGCAACCAAACCACAGGATTTAAGCAGGCCAGGCCACGTATTTCCGCTAAAAGCCAAAGAAGGTGGTGTTCTAAGGAGAACCGGGCATACAGAGGCCGCAATTGACTTTGCAAGACTTGCAGGGTTTCAACCTGCAGGAGTGATTGTTGAAATCATGAATGAGGATGGAACGATGGCACGACTGCCGCAATTGATAGAAGTCGCAAATAAATTTGATTTAAAACTTGTCTCCATTGAAGATTTGGTTGCCTATAGGATGAACCATGATTCCCTAATCGAGAAAAAGGAGGATTTCGATATCCAAACCAGATTTGGAACCTTTAGGGTAAGGGCTTACAAACAAACCACGAACAACCAGGTTCATCTTGCATTAACAAGAGGGTCCTGGAGAGCAGATGAAGAAATTCTTGTAAGAGTGAATTCCACACTTATCAATAATGACATTTTAGGCACGCTTACAAATAATGCCGATAAAAAACTGGATGATATGTTCCAGGCCATCAATGATGAAGGCCGCGGTGCAATTGTCTTTATAAATCCGGCAAATCAATCCTTGAACCTGCTCTCAAGACTAGGCGAATTAAAAGAAATTCAAAAACAAGGAGAGATGAAAGCCCCTCCGGTTATCATGGATAATAAGGATTTTGGAATTGGAGCACAAATTCTTCACGATCTTGAAATCCATAAAATTAGATTACTCTCCAATACGCGTCAAACCAAAAGGGTTGGAATGATAGGGTACGGCCTGGAAATAACCGAATACGTTAACTACTAAATCAGTTTCTATTCTTTCTTTATCGGAACTAAAACTCAATGATCACATCGGATAAGGGCCGGCGTACCTTTTTTAAATCCTGAAACAAATCGTCTTCTGCCCTGTAACCAACGGGAAGTACCAATACCGATTTTAAATTCATTTTATCAAGACCCAACAGTTCATCGTATTTTCCAGGATCGAAACCTTCCATTGGGCAAGCATCAATACCCTCAGTTGCGCAAACCGTTAATAAAGTGCCAAGCGCCAGGTACGCCTGATTAATAGCCCAGCTGGTAATTTTATCAACCGACTTATTCTCAAAATCACCGATTAAAAAATTTTTAAATGGATCGAGGATCTCATTGGAGGTAGATCGTATCTTATGCACATTATTGAAATAATTCTCAATAAATTCTTTATCTACTTTTCTTTCGATACATATAATAAAAACATGAGAAGACGTTGCTACCTGCTTTTGATTAAAAGAAAAACCAACCAGTTTTGACTGAATATCTTTATTATGAACAACCGCCAGTTTAATAGGCTGAAGTCCATAAGAAGTAGCTGTTAAATTAAATGCTTTTTTGAGAATTTCAATTTTATCTTCATGAAGAATTTTCGTGTCATCAAATTTTTTAGTGGCATAACGCCATTGCAGGGCTTCAATAGTTTTCATAAATACTTTTCTTTCAATCTGTAAATTTAAGCAATACTTTAACCAAGTTTGTGTTCCGGGAATAAATTATCTCAATAGGACATAGTCAGAATACTATATTCCCTTATCTTCCATGCTTCTGAAAGTACTACTTTTGGACAAAACGCGTTTTTACTTCACTTGGTAAACAACCTAATGAAAAATCTCAAAAAAATCCTGATTTTAATCCCTGCAATCCTCCTTCTGGCGTTAGGCATACTTTGGGGATTATACAAATACATCGGGGCTTCCACCAAAGCATTAATCTACGATGAAATAGAGATGGTTCCAACTTCCTCAACAGTGATAGTTCTGGGAGCCAGTGTATTTTCTGATGGTAAACTTTCTCCCATTTTAAAAGACCGGATAGATGCGGGTTTTGAATTGTTTCAGCAAAATAAAGCAAAACAATTTTTGTTAAGTGGAGATCATAAAACCGATGATTATAACGAAGTGGATGCTATGAGCAACTACCTTATAGAAAAAGGAGTTCCCAAAGATAAAATACTATTAGACCACGCAGGATATGACACTTATGACAGTATGTATCGTTCTAAAGCGGTTTTTAATATTTCTGATGCAATTGTTGTCACTCAGGAATTTCATTTGCCACGCACTCTTTTTATAGCCCAAAATCTTGATTTAAATTATACTGGTTATATCGCTAAAACAAGGACTTATAAACCTTCGAACCAACTTTTATTTAGAGAAAAACTCGCTAACCTCAAAGCAGTGTGGGAAATCATAATCGATCAGGGACCTACGACCCTAAAAAATCCTTATAACGATTAATCCTTAATCAAAAAAGAAGCGCTATTTAGCTAATTTTATTTTCTATATTTATAAAACTAACTTTTAAACCAGTATTATGCTTCAGTGGCTTCTTCATCTAATTATTGATTCCCTGGTATTATTGGCAGCGGCCAAAATGATGCCTAAAGTAGAATTAAAAGGATTTAAATCTGCAATATTCGTTGCGCTAATTATTGGAATCCTCAGTTTTCTTTTAAGCTGGATTCTAACAGCAATTTTTCATATAGGCACCCTGGGAATATTTTATTTCTTAGGATTGGGATTTGTAATTAGAATTATTGTTTATGCAATCATTATTGAACTTGCAGATAAACTAAGCAAAGATTTTAAAACCATTGGTTTTTTAACCTCCCTTTGGCTTGCAATCATCCTGGCTATTGTTGGAGGAATTGTAGATGCGATTTTGTTCTAAAAAAACCAATAACCTACAAGCTAGCTCAGGAGCTATATAAAAGAATGTAATATTCGACATTTGGATGCAATTCTTAATAATGGTCTCCAACAATTTGTTGGAGACCATTAATTAATTTATTTTATACCAAATTCTCCTGGTTCCTCTTTAAACCTGATTTGCACTTCTTCAAAAGAAAAATTTAAACCATTATATTTGCGGCGAAAACATAAGCTTAGGGCAGGATAAAGCAGAATGGTGAAAGACAAAACATCCTGACTTTTGATAAAACCCAGTTCGAATGAAAAAGGCAGATTTCTGGAATTATATTCACTGATGATGAGATTAAAAATATGATAAAACTGATAGTTACCGATATGGATGGCACTTTGTTGAATGATCAACACGAAATCCATCCCGACTTTTGGAAAATAGAGGAAGAACTTACAAAAAAAGGAATTATGTTCTCGGTTGCCAGCGGTCGCCAGTTTTATAATCTGGAATCAAAATTTGAGCGAATAAAAGAACGGATGTTATTTTTTGCTGAAAATGGCACCTACGTTTTGCACAAGGGTAAAGAACTTTACATAAATTCTCTAGACGCCAAAGCGGCCAGAGAATTTATTGACATTGGAAGAAAACTCGAAGATACTCAGCTTATTCTCTGTGGAAAAGAATCGGCTTATATCGAATATAACGATGAGGAATTCATCAGGGAAATTAAACAATATTATGAGCGGCTCATAGTTGTTAAAGATCTTAAAGAGGTAGAAGATACTATCTTAAAAGTGACTATTTGTGATTATCGGGGGGTGGAAGCAAATAGTTATCATTCCTTCAAATCCTTTGAAAATGATTTTAAAGTAGCCATCGCTGCCGATATCTTTCTTGATATCACATCGCGCACTGCCAATAAGGGGAATGCAATAAAAGGGATTCAAAAAGAATTAAACATAACTCCGGAGGAAACGCTGGTATTTGGAGATTACCTTAACGACCTGGAAATGATGCAGAATACAACGAATAGTTATGCAATGAAAAATGCACACCCTGAAATTATACTTGCAAGCAAGTTCATCACAGCATTCAGTAATAATGAAAACGGCGTTCTAAAAACAATTGCTCAACTTGGCCTTTTGGAAGAACTAAGTGAAAAATCCTAATACATTACAATGATTAGGAGAATGTAATAAGAAGAAATATTCAGACTTTCTGCATGCGCCTGAAATGGGCAGGTATAGCAATTAAACCTACTGGTGAGCTTAAATATTAATTAACAATAAAACTTGTTTTCCCTAAACCGGTATTTCCTGTTACCGGGTCATAGGCATAGACGGCAATTTCATAATTGCCTGGAGAAAGCTTTCCTTTCCCCAAAAAAGTACTTGCTTTATCTGTGATTTGCATTGGAATTGTATTCTCCAATTTTTTATCTTTATAAATAAGAGCTTCAACTTCATATTGGTTTGAATTCCATACTCCGCCGTCGGTAAGAGGGCAACCGCACATCATAATTATATTTGCTCTAATTTCAATTTCATTATCCGCACCTATACTTTCGTGAAGCTGTGGAGACAAAACATCAATTTTAAAGCCCGGAATTTCAAGAATTAAACCATCTCCCGTAATATCTTTTCCAGGGATCAACCATAGCTGTGTTTCCGATTTTACGCTATTATCTATTGGAGCATAGGCCGAAACGGTAACAAAAACAGGTTTTTCAATACTTAATTTGGCTATAAATCCGGCTGTCTGGTCATCTGAAAGTTGGATGTTCCGGGAGATAGGATCTTTCATGATTCTATCCGTATTCCCTGTACTTCCGGATGTATATCCTTCTGCCAAAATTCTTCCTGATACATGCTCTTTTACAATAATCCTGGATCCTCCCATGGAGCTTCCTATAAATTTTGCATCTTTAGCCTTAACCCTTATCATAATCGATGTTTCCTGAGCTGAAAGAATTTCGGGAGAAATCAATAGGAATATTAAACAAAGAAATCTGATAGTTTTGAATAATTTCATGGTGCTTATTTTATGCAAGTTACAAATATCAGGAAAAATGAAGTTAATTACCCCGAAGCAGTTTCAAAAGGTATGGTATGTATCAGGAAAAGCTATCCGGAATTTCGATGAAATCCCTTCCGTACAGACTGGCGGGTGTAGGGAAACCAAAGCCATCTGCTGGATAAAACCTGATTTAATTTGAAACCAAAAACTCCTCTTGCTCCATAGGATCCTCAAAGTTTTTTTTGTTTTTCATAAATTCTCGGGAATATTGTATCAAAGTTTCACGCTCTTCCTTTGTTAAATGGTTGCTTTTTGCATCCCGACCAAGTTTTTGCCAGGGAACAGGATTTGTATAATCATACTCTCCAAAAACTATAAATGGGGTACCATTCCTTTCAATTTTCTGTCCTGTTTTATCAAGTTCCCATTGGTTCGCCCAATCATAAATAAATTGAGAATCTTCCAAACGCAATCGTACACAAGCATGACTAGCTGGGTATCCGGGAAGAGAATATTGGTGAACTCCCACCCCTTCAAAATTCATAAAGTTGAAATAATATGGCAACAGCCAGTCCGGATTAACCGTGCTTATCTTTTTTTTCGCCTTATAATTTCCGTAATGCAATCCATTTGGTGTTGGCGTTGATTGCTTTCCGGAACTAACCGGACCCCATTTTACAAGTCTCCCTTTTGCATAAAGTGCAAAACCCTGAATTCTCTGGGAGATCAATACAGCCTTAGGGATAGAATCCAAAATATCCAATTCTTCTGGAAAAGGAGAATATTTATTAATATCATCGAATAAAGTGTCCGGGATGAGCAAATTCATTCCTAATTGTAGGCGGGTTGGATCCAGCCTGTTTAAAGCAAAGATCAGCTTCCGTTCCTCGTATGAATACCGGGTACTAAAACTATCAATTTGTTTCTCATTTACCAGGGAATCCAGTCTATACCTAATTATATATTCAGGTTCCTTTATCACCTCCTTGACAACCACACTGTCATTTTCTAAAGGAAACTTCTCTTCTTTAATATTCTTATCTGAAGAGCCTCGTGAACATGAAGAAATAATTAGAATACAACTAATTATCAATAAAATTACGGGGGATTTTTTACTTAATAAAATGTTCATTTTCAATAAATAGTTTTCAACTATAAAATAATTTGTCAGATATTCATATTTCCACCAAAAGTCGATATAAACTGTGAGTTGTAACGCACACTTAGATAATAATTAACAATGCTAAACCTAATCTCTTTCCTATTCTGCAGCGTTGAATAGATTCTAATCATTAATTAGAACCTCTTAAATTAAAAGTTAGTCTAATTTTAACAAACATATCTTGGACGTATCTTATAAAACCAATAGCTTGCCAACCTTTATTTAATAATTAAAAACAAAAATGATGCTTAAAACGATGAAATTGAAATCTATGTTACTGGCAGCTGGAATGCTAACAGCGACTTTATCTTTCGCTCAAACGGCTCCGATACCGCAACAGCAAAATCAGAGCCAGATTGACGTAAGTGATGCAGAATTAAATAAATTCGCAAAAGTATTTCAGGGACTTCAAGTAGCCAACCAGGATATTCAAGGTAAAATGATGGCGGTTATTGAAGCTGAAGAAATGGATGTTGCTACGTTTAACAAAATTCATAAGGCTAAATTAGAAAATACCGAAGTGGATGCAGCGCCAGAAGATATCAAAAAGCATGAGAAAGCTGTAGAAAAAATTGAGGTCATGCAGGTTGATTTTCAAAAACAGATGGAATCGCTAATAACAGATTCAGGACTTAGTATTGAACGATACCAGGAGATTGCAACTGCAATGCAAGCTGACCAGGAATTGCAGCAACGACTTCAAAAAATACTGATGGGTTAGTCTAAATCACCAACGTAAAATCAAACTCTTTAAAAAGCTGTCTTTGCACAGCTTTTTTTACGCTTAAAATTTTAGATTTCGATGAGGAATCGTGAATTTAGGACATATAAATTATTAAATCTACTCAGTATTTTAAAATATTTTAAAAAATAAGTGACGTAATGTTTCCTAGTTCAATAATAAGTTTTATATTTGCTCAAATTAAATTTATATATAATGAACAAAGGAACTGTCAAATTTTTTAACGACTCTAAAGGATTTGGATTTATTACAGACGAAGAATCAAACAAAGAATATTTTGTACACGCAAATGGTCTTGTTGATGAAATTAGAGAGAACGACGAAGTAACGTTCGATCTTGAAGAAGGAAGAAAAGGATTAAATGCAGTAAACGTGAAACAAGCTTAGGCTTAGTTTATATAGTTACTATACTTATGAAAGTTTAGGCCTTACACAATGTGTAAGGCTTTTTTTTGTTTCATAATTTTACACTATTGATTTCAAAATAAATCTACATTTAGAAAAACAACAGCTATAAGGGATCAACAATACATAAAAGCACGTGAGGATAGCAAATTAAACTTGTTATTCGCTCTCGTATTTTTATTTTTGTGTTCTTCAACCATCGGTTCTACTTTAAATATGAAAAATAACGACAGCAGTATGATCTTTGAAAACAAGGTGGTACCAGAAGCTATTGCAAAAGAGGTGCAAATTGCTCTTTCCCATTATCCTGATTTAAGAGAAACCCCTATCGAATTCAGGTTTAAAAAAAAGATTAAGAAATCCTTCATGCAAGCTCAACCAAAATTTTCAGGGCTTTTTAAAAATAAAAAAGACAGATCTTATTTGATAATGATCAGTGAAAGTTTTCATATTGAAAATGAAGAATTTGAGATTTCAGAAATCCCTTCCGAAGTCCTTATAGGATGGATTGGCCATGAATTGGGGCACGTGATGGATTACCAGGAACGAAGCGGATTCAACCTTTTAATATTTGGAATTAAATATTTAACCTCTCGTGGATTTATAAAGGAGGCGGAAAGAGCAGCCGATACATTTGCAGTAAACCATGGAATGGGCGATTATATTTTAGCCACGAAAGATTTTATCCTTAATCACGCACATCTTTCTGAACGCTATAAAGCCCGTATTAAACGCTTATACTTATCCCCCGACGAGATCCTGTTGCTGGTAGACAAACTCCCAATACCGGATTTACCGGAAGGAGAATAATAATTTACGATTCGTTTTCTTGTTTTTGTATGAATGCTTCCCATTTCGCGAATTTCTCTTCATTCATTACCTTTTCCATCTTCACCTGCCCTCCTTTTTTCTTATTTAAGCCGCTCCATTCCTGAAAAAGTTCTGGAGAAATAGTTTTCACCTTTACTCCTTTTAGTGCTTTAGACCTTGCAACCCTATAATTCTTATTCGCTTCCTTCAAAGCTTCATCAAGACCTTTGGCCAGTTCTTCATCACTCACTTGGGTTTCAGTTCCAAGATACCAGGAATGATAAAACTCTCCATTTATTCTTACCGCTGCAAGTGTAAATTCCGGAATTTTTATATCATATTTATTTTCCAGCTCCCTTAGGGCATCATTCATTTTGTTCACCGACAATTGTGATCCTACTACATTCAAGAAGAATTTTGTGCGACCTGTGATCCTGATCTCATGCCGGCCTACGTCTGTAAACTTAATTGTATCGCCAATAAGATATCTCCAGGTACCGGAAACCGTACTTATCAATAAAATGTAATCTTCATTTTCCCTGACCCTGTCCAATGAAATTACCGGGGCTTTATCATTTATAGAACCATCTTTATTGATATATTCAGCTTTAAACGGTACAAATTCAAAATAAATACCACTATCAATCACCAACTTCATCGCGTCGGTATCCGGCCTTTGTTGAAAAGCAAGAAAGCCTTCAGAAGCCAGGTATGTATCAATCACAATAATGGGCTTAGCCAGCAAAGCGTTAAAACTTTTTTCATACGGCTCAAAAGCAACACCACCGGTTGTATAAACCTGTAAATTGGGCCATATTTCATGAATATTCTCGACCTTATGATATTCAATCACTTTTTTAAGCATAAGCTCCATCCAAGATGGAATCCCACTTAATGCACCTATATCCCAGTTTTTAGCATTTTCTGCTATTCGTTGAACCTTTTCATCCCATTCTTCAATTTTTGAGATTTCTTCCCCAGGCTTATAAAATCCCCGGAACCAAAATGGAATGTTGCCGGCGCTTATTCCGCTTATCTCTCCCTCCTCATGGTCTCCTTCTTCCTGAAGTGCTGTAGAACTTCCCAACATCATGATTTCTTTTTCATAAAAATCTGAAGGAAGGTCAAAATTACTTAGAGCACCCACTTGTTTAATTCCGGTTTTCCTGATGGCATCAAGCATATCCTCCGTCACAGGAATTCGTTTGCTGGATTTACCGGTAGTCCCGGAACTCAATGCAAAATAAGGTGGTTTGCCCGGCCAGGTAACATTCTCTTCCCCCTCATGTAGTTTATACCACCACTCGGTATTCAATTTATTATAATCAAAGTATGGAACCTTTTCAGCAAAGGTCTTTTTAATATCTTCAGAACGGAGTATTTCTTCAAAACCATAGTGTTTTCCAAAAGCCGTATCCCTTGCTTTGGTTAGCAGGCTCATCAATACTTCCAGCTGTGCTTCTTCTGCATCAGGCTCAGAAACGATCTTATCTCTTAGATCTATAATTCCTTTTATAATGGATCCTACTATAGCCATAATACGCTCTTTAATTTGGATTTGAAGATAGGCAAAAGTGAAAAATCCAGAATGGATTACACTAAAATTATCAGTTTTTTAACGGTTAATGGTGTCTTATTCTGTGCTTAACTCATTAGGGCGATACAGTTTTCAGCACATTTTTCCCCGTCAATGGCAGCAGAAATAATTCCTCCCGCATAGCCGGCACCTTCACCACAAGGGAACAACCCTTTAATATCAATATGCTCAAGGGTTTTGTAATCCCGGGGGATTCTCACCGGGGAAGAAGTTCTGGATTCCGGTGCATGTATGATAGCTTCATTGGTCAAATACCCCTTCATTGTCTTACCGAATTCTTTAAATCCATTCTTTAATGTGTCGTGAATAAATTCGGGAAAAACATCTTTTAATGCTGCGGAAGTTATACCGGGTTTATAGGATGTTTTTGGTAGATCCCGAGAGATCTTTCCTTCGATAAAATCTACCATTCTTTGAGCGGGGACTCTTTGGGTTTCCCCTCCCAAATGCCATGCGGTTTGTTCTATACTCTTTTGAAACTGCATCCCGGACAAAGGGGAATTCCCGTATTTTGAAAAATCTGAAAGACGTAATTCCACTACAATTCCTGAATTAGCCGTTGGCTGATCGCGCTTACTGGGAGACCATCCATTTGTTACCACTTCTCCCGGACTTGTTGCACAGGGAGCAATAACACCGCCGGGGCACATACAAAAAGAGTAAATCCCCCTACCATTTACCTGTTTCACAATACTGTAGGGAGAGGGTGGTAAATATTCACCCCTGTCATCACATTTATACTGAATTTTATCTATAAGCTGCTGTGGATGTTCTACTCTAACTCCCAGGGCAAAAGGTTTTGCTTCAATTTTTATTCCCTTTCGATCCAGAAGTTCAAAAATATCCCTTGCAGAATGTCCTGTTGCCAGAATCACATTTTTTGTTGAAAATGATTCCCCCTTCATCGTTTTTATTCCGCAGATCTTATTGTCCTTTATCACAAGATCTGTAACCCGTGTTTCAAAGAGGACATCACCGCCCTGACGAATGATTATCTCCCTCATTTTTGCAATAATTGCAGGTAATTTATTGGTTCCAATGTGGGGATGGGCATCGATGAGAATCTCTTTGGTGGCTCCAAATCCTACGAAAAGTTCCAAAATTCTGTTTACATCTCCCCGCTTTTTAGAACGGGTATATAATTTACCGTCACTGTAGGTTCCGGCACCCCCTTCACCAAAACAATAATTAGAATCTTCATTTACTATATGCTCAATATTCAAGGCTTTTAAATCCCGTCTTCTGCTCCTTACATCTTTTCCTCTCTCTATCACTATAGGTTTTTTTCCCAGCTCTATACAGCGTAAAGCCGCAAAAAGCCCTGCAGGCCCTGCCCCTATTATAAAGACTTCTTCCCTGTTGCTCACGTCCGGATAATCCGGCAATGAGAAAACTTCGGGGCCAAAGAGCTCATCTACATAAACTTCAACTTTTAAATTGATCATTACTGCCTTTTGACGTGCATCTATGGACCGTTTTAAAACCTGTATATGGGTAATCTTCTTCTCAGGGATACCGGAATGCAACGAAACTGCACTTTTTAAAAGAGCTGTTTTTGAAGCCGCTTCCGGAGTTAATCTAAGCTGATACTGATATTTCATTGGTTTAAAATATTCAGCAAAATTAACCTTTTCAGAATTGAAAAAGCAAACAAGGTCAATTAGCATTTAAACCTAGTGGCAGGATTAAAAAAAGCTGCCTACCTTTGGCTTATGGAAATAAAACCGGATTATAAGGCCTTGATAGAACTTGCGCACGCAAAAATGTATTTTGGGAAATACAAGGACCGGTATTTATCCGACATTCCTGAACATTACCTTATCTGGTTCCGGCAAAAGGGTTTCCCGGAAGGAAAACTGGGCGACCAGTTAAAACAGGTAACCGAATTAAAAGTTAACGGAATGGAGCAAATCCTTAGGAATATTCGATCTAAATACCCTAAAATTTAATCTGTTTCGCAAACAATTTCTTACTTCCTCAATTGGAAATATTAGGCCGGAAATTCAAGGTTTTTTTCTATTCTTCTTTGTAATTTAGCGCCCTGAATAATACGACACAACCTAATATTTTTTAAAATGGCCGAAACCAAGTATATTTTTGTCACAGGTGGGGTTTCTTCATCCCTGGGAAAAGGAATAATCGCTGCTTCCCTGGCAAAATTACTTCAAGCCCGTGGATTTAAAACCACTATTCAGAAGCTTGATCCCTACATCAATATTGATCCAGGAACTTTAAATCCCTATGAGCACGGAGAATGTTATGTCACCGAGGATGGTGCGGAAACGGATCTTGATCTTGGACATTACGAACGATTTCTAAACGTAAACACCTCTCAGGCAAATAATGTAACTACAGGGAGGATCTATCAAAGTGTGATAGAAAAAGAGCGTAGGGGTGAATTTCTGGGAAAAACCGTACAGGTAGTACCACATATCACCAATGAGATAAAAGAGCGTATCCAACTATTGGGAAAAAACCATGAGTATGATATGGTAATCACTGAAATAGGTGGAACTGTAGGTGATATTGAGTCTTTACCATATATTGAAGCGGTACGACAAATGAAATGGGAATTAGGTGACGAAAATGCTCTTGTTATTCACCTTACCCTTGTGCCTTACCTCGCAGCAGCTAAAGAACTAAAGACGAAACCCACCCAGCACAGTGTAAAAACGCTCATGGAAAGTGGTATTAAAGCCGATATCCTGGTGTGTAGAACTGAACACGAACTTTCAGATGACATAAGGCGAAAACTGGCAATCTTTTGCAATGTAAAACAGGAAGCTGTGATACAATCTATTGATGCTTCCACGATTTATGATGTACCCAATTTGATGCTGGAAGAAGGATTGGACACGGTGGTACTAAAAAAATTAGGACTTCCCAATGACACTATTCCAAATCTTGACAGATGGAATAAATTTTTATACCGGCATAAAAATCCAAAGTATCAGGTAACCATAGGATTGATAGGCAAATACGTGGAATTACAGGATTCCTATAAATCTATTTTGGAATCTTTTATTCATGCAGGTGCAGAAAATGAGGTGAAAGTAAATATAGAAAGTATCCACTCTGAATTTATCAATGAGAATACCATCAAAAATAAAATCTCACATTTGGACGGTATATTGGTAGCACCGGGATTTGGAGAACGCGGAATAGAAGGAAAGATAGATGCTGTGAAATATGCCCGGGAGCATAACATTCCTTTTTTCGGAATTTGCCTGGGGATGCAGATGGCGGTAATTGAATTTGCAAGAAATGTTTTGCACCTTAGCAAGGCGAATTCTACAGAGATGGATTCGGTTGCAAAATATCCTGTTATAGATCTTATGGAGGAGCAAAAAAGCATTACCCACATGGGAGGAACAATGCGTTTGGGTTCGTGGAAATGTGAATTAACCGAAGGCTCTAAGGCACAACAAATATATGGTAGTAGCCTTATTCATGAACGCCACAGACATCGTTATGAATTCAATAACAAATACAAAAAGGAAATAGAACAGGCAGGTTTAAAATGTTCCGGGATAAATCCGGAAACAGGCCTGGTGGAGATCATAGAACTAGAGAACCATCCCTGGTTTATGGGCGTGCAATATCATCCGGAGTACAAAAGTACGGTTGCAAATCCTCACCCATTATTCATCTCCTTTATCAAAGCTGCAGAAACCTATTCTAAGCAAAAAAACAATGTCAAAGTGGCGCAAAAAGAATAATTGGCCAATTTATTGAAAATCAATTATTTTTAGACAAAGGAATTCGTATTAGTTTATTTTATTATAAAAAATGGAAGAAAAAAAATTTGATGTACAATCCCTTATAGGATTTTTACTGATAGGAGGGATTTTAATTTGGATGTTGTACAATAATTCCTTTGAGAATGAGCAGGACCCAAGCCAGGAGAAAACTACTGAACAGGTAGAAGACATCCCAACAACTCCCGCAGCACAGGTTGAAGAAATACCAAAAGGCCAACAAGACTCTGCTGCTTTGGCTCAAACCCAAAGGCAATTGGGTTCATTTGGTTACTCTGCAACCCTACCTTCAGCAACAAACAATACCACTACTGTTTCAAACGATTTACTCGAATTGAAAATCGATAATAAAGGTGGTTATATATCTGAAGCAAGATTAACGCAGTTTAAAACCTATGATTCTATTCCCGTTTATCTTATAAAGGATGGAAACGCTTCCTTCAATCTCACCTTTACGACTTCAGATGGAAGAATCCTGAATACCAATGACCTGTTTTTTGAACCTACAGTAACTGAAAGTGGTGAAAACCAGGTGATTTCTATGAAATTAAAAGTTTCTGAAACTGAATTTCTGGAATACCGTTACGTTCTCAAACCAGGGGAATATATGATGGATTTTAGCATTCGTTCGCAGGGATTAAGCGATGTTATTAACCCTTCCAATGAAATTAAACTAGATTGGGATTTAAAAGGCTATCGCCATGCGAAAAGCCTTTCCTATGAAAACCAATACACTGAACTTATCTTTGAATATGACGATGGAGAAGATGATTATCTGGGACAAGGGGACTTAAAGGAAGATGAAGCAACCAGCGTTACGTACGTTGCTTACAAACAGCATTTCTTTACCTCTATTTTATTGACCGACACTCCATTTTCAAGAGGAAAATTTACCTCCAGAAACCTGGTTCAGGATGAAGATATAGATACGATTTACACAAAAGCGTTCAGTACAACTTTGCCTTTGCAACTAAAAGGTGGGGAATTGAACTATAATATGAATTGGTATTATGGTCCCACTGATTATAAGATCTTAAATGATTACGATCGTAATCTGGATGAAATAGTACCACTTGGTTGGGGGATTTTTGGATGGATAAACAAATTTATATTTATCCCGTTTTTTGCCTTTTTGGCTACCTTCTTACCAAATTATGGTCTTGCCATTATTGTTTTGACTATTGTCGTTAGAATTGTACTCTCTCCTGTTACCTACAAATCCTATTTGGCACAGGCAAAAATGAAGGTGCTTCGGCCGGAAATAAATGAGCTGAACGAAAAGTACAAGGACAATCCGATGAAAAAGCAGCAGGAAACTATGAAGCTGCAAAATAAGGCCGGTGCAAGCCCATTAAGCGGTTGTTTACCTGCACTTATGCAAATTCCTGTATTCTATGCTTTATTCCAGTTTTTCCCAAGTGCTTTCCAGTTACGTCACAAAGGATTCTTATGGGCAGATGATCTCTCGAGTTATGATACCATAGCAGAACTCCCATTTTCCATTCCGTTTTATGGAGATCACGTGAGTTTGTTCCCAATACTTGCTTCAATTGCAATCTTCGTTTACATGATGATGACTACAGGCCAAACGATGTCACAAAATCAACAACCGGGGATGCCTAACATGAAATTCATCATGTATCTATCTCCTATCTTCATGTTATTCTTTTTTAATAACTATGCCAGTGGATTATCTCTTTATTATTTCACTTCCAACCTTATTACAATTGGAATAATGTTAGTGATTAAATATGCGATCATCGATGAAGAAAAAATTCACGCAAAAATTCAGGAGAATAAAAAGAAGCCTAAAAAGCAGGGTAAATTCGCCAAGAAAATGCAGGATATGATGGAACAGGCAGAACAACAACAAAAGAATAAAAAGAAATAAAAATTCTACATAGAGTCCGAAAAAATCGGACTCTATTTCTTTTACACTTTCTCCCTGGTTCCGAAAATTGCATCGAGCCAGGCAATGTTATTTTAATATTTTCGTTTGAGTAATTAATCATTTTTTTATATTTATAATTCTAAAATTTATCTGTCTATGAAAAAACTTATATTTCTTTTCCTGAGCCTCGCTGTATTAACCGCATGCAGTAGCGATGATGATAGCAGCGATGAAGATCTTATTTTGGGAACCTGGTTTATTGTAGAAGTAAACAATATCCCTAACTCAGACTTTACGTTGAGTGAATGCAATAAAAATTCAACTATGACTTTCAATGAGGACGGCACAGCTACCTCTGTATTTCATGCACAGGTTGGGGAAAATTGCGTGGCCGGAACACCAACCAATAGCACCTGGAACAATCAAAGTGGTATTTATACCATAGCCATTCCCATTCCTGAACTGCAAGGATTTAACACCCTCACAGGAACAATAGAGTTTACATCAAACACATTTATCTTTACTCCGGTAGTTTCTCCAACCACCACAATAGTATTTGAAAGGAATTAAAATTGATTTGATTTTATAAATATAAGTTTTAAAGGGTGGTTTTTACCACCCTTATTATTTTCGTAATTTTGCCAACTCTTTGCCGACCATTTAAGCGCTAATCAGCGCAGGTCGATTGGCATTATGGAAGGAATTATTATGAAGAAAGTAGTCGTTGGTTTATCTGGAGGAGTCGATTCGAGTGTAACCGCTTATTTATTACAACAACAGGGATTTGAGGTCATAGGACTCTTTATGAAGAATTGGCATGACGATACTGTCACGATCTCTGATGAATGCCCCTGGCTGGATGACAGCAACGATGCGATGATGGTTGCTGAAAAACTGGGAATCCCATTCCAAACGGTAGACCTAAGTGAACAATATAAGGAGCGTATTGTCGATTATATGTTTCGGGAATATGAATTGGGACGCACTCCAAACCCGGATGTGCTTTGTAACCGGGAGATCAAGTTTGATGTATTTATGAAAATCGCATTGTCTCTTGGAGCAGATTATGTCGCTACAGGACATTATTGCAGGAAAGGAGCGATAGAGAAGGATGGGGAAACCATGTATCAATTGCTTGCGGGGAATGATGATAATAAAGATCAATCTTACTTTTTGTGTCAGCTAACTCAGGAGCAGCTTGCAAAAACCCTTTTTCCAATTGGGGAATTGCAAAAACCGGAAGTAAGGAGGATTGCTGCCGAGCAAAATTTGATCACCGCAAATAAAAAAGATTCTCAGGGACTTTGTTTTATTGGTAAAGTTAGGCTTCCGGAATTTCTTCAGCAGAAACTAAAAACAAAGGAAGGAGAAATCGTAGAGATCGATTCTGAAAAAAACATTTATTCAGAAACAACTGCTGAATTTAAATCTAAGGCTGAAGAATTACTACATCTTTCCAAAAAATATAAATATGCTTTATCCGATGGAAAAGTTGTGGGGAAACATCAGGGTGCTCATTATTTTACAAGGGGACAACGCAAAGGTCTAGCCGTTGGTGGAACTCCTGAGCCCTTATTTGTAATAGCTACAGATGTTGATTCCAATATTATCTATACCGGACAGGGAAATAAACATCCAGGCTTATATAGCAAAGCTTTATTTGTTAATTCGGGGGAAGTTCACTGGGTTCGTCCGGATCTGGCTATTCAACCCGGGGAAGAAATGGCCGTAGAGGCACGAATCCGTTACCGTCAAACCTTGCAGGAAGCAATGCTCTATCAAACCGAAAACGGGCTATACATCGTGTTTAAAGAGGCCCAATCGGCCATCACTGAAGGTCAGTTTGTAGCCTGGTATCTCAAGGATGAATTAATTGGATCTGGGGTAATCTCTTAAATAAAAACTGTACTTATATTATGCCGAATAGAATTACTACGCTTTTCAATATCAAATATCCTCTCATACAGGCAGGAATGATTTGGGCTAGTGGATGGCGCCTGGCAAGTGCAGTAAGCAACGCTGGAGGATTGGGGATTATTGGTGCGGGTTCTATGTACCCCGAGATCCTTCGGGAACACATTCAAAAGTGTAAGAAGGCTACAAAAAAACCTTTTGCTGTAAATGTTCCAATGCTGTATCCGGATGTAGATAAAATAATTGAAATTATTATTGAAGAAGGGGTTGAGATCGTATTTACTTCCGCAGGAAATCCAAAGGTTTGGACTAAGCATTTACAATCCCACGGAATAAAGGTAGTTCATGTAGTGAGCAGTGTGAAATTTGCACTTAAATCTCAGGAAGCAGGTGTAGATGCTGTTGTTGCTGAAGGTTTTGAAGCAGGAGGCCATAATGGAAGGGATGAAACCACCACCTTTACATTGATCCCTATGGTTAAAGAACACCTCGAAATTCCGCTAATTGCCGCCGGAGGAATTGCTACAGGTCGCGGAATGCTGGCTGCTATGGTTCTTGGAGCTGATGCCGTTCAGGTTGGTTCACGTTTTGTAACCAGTGATGAAGCTTCTTCTCATGTCAATTTTAAGCATAAAGTTGTAGAAGCCGGAGAAGGTGATACACAATTGACTTTGAAAGAACTTGCGCCCGTCCGCCTTTTAAAAAACAAGTTTTTTGAGGATATTCAGGATCTATACCGTTCTGCCCCAAGCAAAGAGGCATTGATTGAATTGCTGGGAAGGGCACGTGCTAAAAGAGGCATGTTTGAGGGGGATTTGGAAGAAGGAGAGCTTGAAATTGGCCAAATAGCAGGTTTAATTCATGATATAAAACCCGCTGCTGAAATTGTTAGAGAAATGATGACAGAATTTGAGAAAGCAAAAACAGAAGTTTTAAACTATTAATTTCTGTAATTCCTAAGTTTGAGAAGTTCTTCCTGAACCAATTTTAGCCATTTGACTTCAGCTTCCTTATTCAAACTATGATTTGTTTCCCGGTCATATTCATTTTGCATAAGAGACCGTTCCTTTTCGATAGTCTTGTATAAATCATCCAGGATCTTCCGCACATTTTGAGGAACTTCATTTAAATCAATTTCAGATAATCCTTTCCGAAGTTTTCGGGCATGTAACTCGGTAATATCAAAATGAGTTTGCTCATGTTTTAATAGATGATCATTTTTTGATTCCTGTACAACCCAGGATAAATGCGGATAGAAATAGCTGTTTACTTCATAGTTTAGGCTTTCAATTCCATTCTCATTTTTCAAACCATAGGAATAAGTAATCCCTGCATTTGTATTGGCTTTGAATCTGGAATTTTGGGGTGGTTTTGCTTTAAAGTCTTTCCAATTTAAAGAAACTCCTTCTTTCCACTCTATTTTCTCCTCGACCTGTTGAGGTTTTGCATTTCCACAAAAACCAAAAAATAAAATCAGAAAAAGGAATTTAAACAGGTTCAATAGTTAAAAGATATGTCCTTCATGATATCCGGATGGATGCTATATATTACAGGGCAGGTCTTTGCTGCATTCTCAAGAATTATTTTTTCCTTATCTGTTAAGATTCCCTTGACAGTAAATGCGACCTTAATCCCTGAAATTCTTCGGGGATTTACTTCCATAAATTTTGTGACCTCAGCATAGGTACCCGTAATATCCAGTGCTTGGTCCCTTGCCTTAATCCCCATTATGGTAAGCATGCAAGATGCAAGTGCTGTAGCAACAGTATCTGTGGGCGAAAATGCCTCTCCTTTTCCCTGGTTGTCCAAAGGCGCATCTGTAATAAATATACTTTTGCTTTGAAGATGCTCACATTCTGTCCTTAAATCTCCTTTATATACTACTTTTGAAGTCATTCGATATTATTTAGCTACACTTAAAGTGAGATCATCATTATAATGCATGATATAAACAGCATCGTTGTAAAAGCCTCCGTTAGGATTGGGACGATATAAAAATTTATTTTCTACATACTCTGTAAGAACATTTGCTTCTACAGATTTTTCAAGAGAGCCCATTGAAGCAAGTCGCAATAAAATATCCAGGGTAAGATCATACCCTCTAACTGTATATTTATTTGGAATTACTTCATACTTAGCTTTATAGGCTTCTATAAAATCATCTTTTACAGTTTCATCAAACTCCTTATATTCTGAGGGAAAATGAAATTTCAACCTTCCAAGATGGTCGTTTGAAACCACATCATTTTCAAAAGAGTTATTTTTATTGGTTGTAAACAGAGTGATGTTGTTATTCCTTGCAAGTCTGTTTAGTGCTGAAGTTGCGCTGCTTAGCAATCCCATACTTTCAGACTCAAGGATCACCCAGTTCTCACGTCCTTTTACAAGCGCCGCAGCTAAAGTTGATTCTGCTACATTGTTTGCTCCCGGATTTACGGTTCGTGCATTAGGCAAAGCGTTCATCAGTCTGGTTTTTGTACCTGTAGATGCAGCATCGGCTACGATAACCACATTTTTACCCTGTGCATTTTTACGTAAATATTCAATCATCGCGTCCCTTAGCATTTCATCTGAAGGTCTTGCCTGATAAAGATTAGGTATTGCTTTAAGTTCCCTGTTGCTAATTGGAGAGATAACAGGTATTTTTTCACGAAGCAATCTGGAGGCAGCCTCCTCTGAAGTTGCTTGTAATAAAGGCCCTATTACCGCATCTACATTGTCAAAATTATTTGACTGTATAATGGAAATTACTCTTGAAGCTTGTTGCTGGGTGTCAAAAACTTTTATGTTGGTAGAAATCCCCAGTTCCTTTGCCCGTTCTATGGCCATGATAACCCCGTTATGAAAATCCAGTGAAATCCGCATTACCCTATCATCCTGCAATACTTTTACAGAATTGGAAACCGAATCATTTCTAATTTTACTGAGGTTATAAGGAAGCATCAAAACCAGATTTTTTGTACTGAAATCTTTAAGGTTTTCTGAAAGATCCATGCTCTTAACCTCGGAAGTTTCTGCAACTAACATTTCAACATCCTCCAGTTCCCTCCCACTTGAATCTTTAGTTGGCACTTTTAAAACCATCCCGTATTTTAGTCCATCTTTTAAAGCAGGATTAAGAGCCATTAGTGAGTCCTGGTCTATTTGAAATCTTCTTGTTAAACCAAACATTGTTTCCTGCGGCTGCACTTCGTAGAACTGAAAATCATTATCTGTTAGTATTACCGGTTCATTTAAAACATTGGTACCAACCTTCAGCATAATTCCGGGTTGAAGCACTTCAACCGTAGGGTTAAGGCTTTCAAGTTCCTTAACCGTCATCCCATACTTACGGGCAATCCCGTATTTTGTTTCCTTGGGAAGAATAATATGTTCGCGGGTACTAGATTCTTGTCGTGCAGGAGAAGTTGTTCTTGCAGGCTCGGGTTGATTTGCAGCAACCGGACGTAATGGAGCCGCTTCCTTAATAGCAAAAACAGGGATCTTAATTGTTTCCCCTAATTGCAGTTCCTTCGAATAGAGCTGCTTATTATATCTTTTTATATCTTCTTCAGATATATTATATTGTTTGGATAACCTGTAAAGATTTTCCTGCTTTTGGACTTTATGATCTATGAATGATACTGCCTGGGGCAGTGATATTGTAGTTTGTGAAGTCGAAGTGGTTTTATCCTGTATAGGAATAACAAGTTTAGAACCCACATTCACACCATTACGGGCATCCGGATTGAGTGTATAAATAGCTTCTTCGCTAATTCCGTATTTCTGGGCGATCCTGTAAACATTTTCCTCGGGCGCTACCGTATGATACTTATATGCCTGGCCAAAGGCCGTTAATGAAAGAACTTGAAAAAACAAACATATAATGGTAACATACTTCATTTCGTTGATTTTATAGGTTTTTATAGAGATGTCTTGATACTCCAGGGATTAAATATAATTTTTAATCCTGAATTAACTACTCCCATTCAATAGTTGCAGGTGGTTTTGAACTAATATCATACACTACTCTATTAACGCCTTTTACCCGATTTATTATGGTATTAGACATTTTTTGAAGGAAATCATAAGGTAAATTAACCCAATCTGCCGTCATTCCGTCCGTGGATTCTACCGCTCTTAGTGCCACTACTTTTTCATAAGTCCTTTCATCTCCCATCACCCCTACAGAGCTCACAGGAAGTAAGATCGCGCCTGCCTGCCATACCTTATCATACAGCATCCATTCTTTTAATCCATTGATGAAAATAGCATCAACTTCTTGTAAAATACGCACTTTTTCTCCGGTTACATCCCCAAGTATCCTTATAGCAAGTCCAGGTCCCGGAAAAGGATGTCTTCCCAATATTTCATTGGAAATTTCCAATTCTGCTCCTACCCTTCTCACCTCGTCTTTAAAAAGCATCTTCAAAGGCTCTACTACTTTCAATTTCATGAAATCTGGTAATCCTCCAACGTTGTGATGTGATTTTATTGTTGCTGAAGGGCCGCCAGATACAGAAATGGATTCTATAACATCCGGGTAAATAGTTCCCTGAGCTAAAAATTTTACATCTTCAATTCGATGTGCCTCTGCATCAAAAACCTCAATAAAGGCATTCCCAATAGCTTTACGCTTTTCCTCGGGATCACTCACTCCGGCCAGGGCATCCAAGAAACGTGCCGAAGCATCTACTCCTTTTACGTTTAGCCCCATATCCTTGTATTGGTGTAATACACTTTCAAATTCGTCTTTTCTAAGCAATCCGTTGTTCACAAAAATACAGTAGAGATTGGATCCTATTGCTTTGTGAAGTAACACTGCTGCCACCGAAGAATCCACTCCCCCGCTTAATCCCAGAACAACCTTATCCTCTCCTATGTGCTCTTTTAATTCTGAAACCGTCATTCCTACAAAGGCTTCGGGAGTCCAGGTTTGAGGTACTTTGGCAATGTTTACAAGGAAGTTTTCCAGCAGTTGCTTCCCATCTGTGGTATGATACACTTCCGGATGGAACTGTATCCCAAAAGTTTGTTCCCCTTCAATCCTGTATGCGGCATTAATCACATCATTAGTACTGGCAAGCCTTATACCGTTTTCAGGCAATTCTTTAATCGTATCGCTATGGCTCATCCAAACCTGAGAATTTTCGACTATATTTTCGAAAAGATCTTCTGCATCTTTTATTATCGAAAGATTGGCTCTTCCATATTCCCGGGTTTCTGAAGGTTCTACTTTTCCACCGTGAAATTGCGCCAGGTATTGCGCTCCGTAACATACTGCTAACAGGGGAAGTTTTCCGCGTATTTCAGAAAGATCCGGATGCGGGGCATTTTCTGCCCTTACCGAAAAAGGACTCCCCGAAAGGATGACCGCTTTAAACCCTGAAAGATCCTGAGGTGGTTTATTGTATGGATGTATTTCGCAGTAAATGTTAAGCTCTCTAACACGTCTTGCAATCAATTGCGTATACTGCGAACCGAAGTCTAAAATTAGTACGTTTTCTTGCATCCGCAAAAATAAGAATTTGAAATTATAATGAACTACTGCTTTTATATTTTTATATCTTTAAAAATAAATTTAATCTTCTGCGATGAAATATTTAAGCGCTATCATTTTTGCCATTGCCATTGTGGTGGCAGCCTATTTCCTTGGGAATGCCTATATTAAAAGGGCTCAGCCCCAGGGTGTGATTTCAGTAACCGGTTCGGGAAGTGAGAATTTCACCTCAGATCTTATCGTTTGGGAAGGCCAATTCAGCAGGATGAGCCCAAATTTGAAACAAGCTTACGAAGAGTTGAATTCTGATAAAGAAACGGTTCGAGAGTACCTGATAGACAATGGAATAAAAGCCGATAATTTCATCTTTAACTCGGTGCAAACCGATGAACAACAAGAAAATCAATATCAGGACGGAAATTATGTAGGCAGCGTTTTTAAAGGCTACGAATTAAGGCAATCGGTTAAAATAGAATCTACAGATGTAGAACTTATTGAAAATGTTTCCAGGGAGATCACAGAATTGCTAAATCGTGGAGTACAGTTCAATTCTACCCCGCCGCGTTATTATTATACAAAACTAGCCGATCTCAAGATCGAAATGATCTCTAAAGCAACGGAAGACGCTCGTATGCGGGCAGAAAAAATAGCAGAAAACAGCGGTGGTTCTCTTGGGGAATTGAACAACGCCGGAATGGGCGTTTTCCAGATCACCGGCCAAAACAGCGGAGAAGATTACAGCTGGAGTGGTTCTTTTAATACTCAGGATAAGAAGAAAACAGCCTCTATAACCATGCGCCTGGATTATAAGATCGATTAAACGCTTAGTTCCTTTTTGCTTTTTCCAGCGTTTCCTCCAATTGGTCAAATGGCAAAAAACCCTGAGCCATTAAATAATACTTTCCTTTTCTTTTTAAAACAACCGCAGGAAACCCTGTGATACCAAAATTGGCAGCAAGGTTGAAATCCGCTTTTGCTTTCTGAAGAAAGGTATCTTCTTGAAATTTTTCTAAAAACAAATCAGCTTCAATTCCTGCCTTTTCAACATACGGAATAAATGCTTCTGCCTTATTCCAATCTATACCATCATAATAGATAGCCCTTTGAATTGAGGACGCAAAATTAAGCGCTTCCTTAGGTTTTAATTCTTTAACCACAGAAAGTGCCACCGCAGCCGGTACAGAATTTAACAGTCGGTTTCCATCCTCCAACACCTCCATAAAATCTGTTCCAAATTGTACGCCTGTTCTTTCCGTTACATTTAAATAAGCACCTTTTAAGTAATCACGAATATCGCTTACCGGTTGTTTTCTATCTCCGGTCTGCATTCCGCCGGATATTACTTCAAAATCTAATTCATCGCCGTACTTTTCAATAAGTTTTTTTAACACGGGTGAAAACCCATAACACCAGCTGCATAGGGCATCATAAAAATAAAATATCGTATCTTTCATATGTAATTATTTATGGTTTTTTATTGGGCATATGTAATTCGCATATCTTCATCGGTGTTTGTATCGTATTCGCATTATGCTCATTTCATATGTAGATTTTTATTGTTTTAGCCGAAATCTGTAATATCCATTTAATCATTCCCCTGTCTGAGAAAATTTTCTAATAAATGTTTCAGCTGTAATTATTTTTTTATTTCAAAATCCAATAACCACTGAAAAATTTCGGTTTTAATGAATCAAATCTAAGAGTCGCTATTATAGGGGTAAGTTTACAAAGGTCAACTATTTTTAAACGAACTTCGAATTATGTTAAAGGGAAAAGAATTATAAAATGCATTGCGCGTAACCAAAATTTAACCCTGATTAAATTCTAAAAAAATAAGTAAATGCTAATCGATCTTTTTAATGAAACCTGGAGAGAACTTGAGGACGGAACGAAAAAATATGGTCACCCCTTCAGGACTTGCAGTTTAGCAACTGCTGAAATCTCCCGTGGCATCCGACAACGAACAATTATTTTCCGGGAACTTACCAAAAAGAAAACATTATTATTTTACACCGATTTAAGATCGACCAAAATTGAACAAATAAATAAAAATCCGGACGGCAGCGTTTTGTTTTATAACCCTTCAATTCAGTTGCAAATTTTTATAAGTGGTAAAATTAAGATCCATTCTGAAGATTCTTTATGGAATGATCATTTTATGAATATTGAAGGACGGTCTATAAATGATTACAATACCCAATACGCTCCGGGAAAACCCATTAAAAACCCCATTGCAGTAACCCGCACCAAAGATCTTAATTTTGCAGTTCTTGAATTGATACCGGATACCATTGAATATTTAAAATTAAGAGAAGAGCCAAGCGGGATAAGAGCTATTTTTAAACTGCAGGATCAGGAATGGAATAAAACATTTTTGGTTCCATAATTTTTATTTCACCTTCCTTCCTACAGCTCATCCTCTTTATTCTACAACTCAGTTTCATATTTTATTAAATATCTTCATTGCATTGCACATTTGTCTCACAAACAAATGAACAATGAAAGCAACTATTACCTTTTTATTTTTATCAACTTTATCGATATTCAGCGGTCTCGCACAAACAGAAGTTTTTGGAAAAGCTAAAGATTCTAAGGGTAATCCTGTTTTTGGTGCCAATATTTTTATTGAGGGAACCTACGATGGAACCACCAGCAGTGAAGACGGAAGTTTTTCATTCTTTACCAATTCAACCGGGCTTCAGACGCTGGTGGTTTCATTCGTTTCATTTCAAATGTTCAGGAAAGAGGGGCCAGTATCAGAGTTTTCAAATCTAATAATTAAATTGAAGGACGATCTTAATTCTTTGGATGCCGTCATTTTAAATGCAGGGAGTTTTCAGGCAGGAGATAAGGCAAGGGTTTCCGTTTTAAAACCACTTGATATTGTAACAACTGCAGGAAGTGCAGGTGATATTGTAGCAGCTTTGCAAAGTCTGCCGGGAACGCAAATTGTAGGTGAAAGCGGCCGGCTCTTTGTACGTGGTGGTGAAGCAGGGGAAACTCAAACTTTTGTGGATGGTATACGTGTAGCCCAGCCTTATGGTGCCTCCATTCAGAATTTACCGGCAAGAGGAAGATTTTCTCCTTTTTTATTTAGCGGAATTTCATTTTCAACCGGGGGTTACAGTGCAGAATATGGGGAAGCACTTTCTTCAATTTTGCTTTTGAACACAAACGATAAGGCTTACGAGGAGAAAACTGAAATTTCAGTAATGACAGTTGGTTTAGGTTTGGGACATACCGAAGTTTGGGAAAAAAGTTCCCTTAGCCTCAATACATCCTATATCAATTTAGCACTTTATCAGGTTATTATTCCTCAAAATCTGGACTGGAATAAAGCTCCGGAATCTCTTTCAGGAGAAGCTATTTATAAGCAGCAGGTGAATTCAGGGATCTGGAAATTATATGCTGCGTTTGATTCTTCAAACTTTGAAGTAAACCAGGAAAGGATAAATTACAGGGAAAAAAGAAGGATCGATCTCAAAAACAATAATTTCTACTTCAATACTTCTCTTAATAGTAGCTTCGGAAACAAATGGCAGTTGTTTTCCGGTGCGAGTTATGGATATAGCAATAATTCTATTGGGATAGATGCAGGTGAATTAAGAACCTCAGAACATGCATTGCATTTAAAAGGAAATATAAGCAAAAGGATTTCTAATGGCATTAGAATTCTCGCCGGGACTGAATATTTTTTTACTGATTTTAGAGAAGATTATTTCAATAACAGCGCTACAAATTTTAATAGTGGTTTTAAATCAAATCTTGCTGCAGCATTTATAGAAGCTGACATCCTCTTTTCTAAGAAATTTGCTGCAAAGACGGGAATTAGGGCTACATATAATGAATTGCTGGAAGAGGTCAATCTTTCACCAAGGATCTCCTTAGCTTATAAAACAGGTGAAAATTCGCAATTTGCTGCAGCTTTCGGAAATTTCTATCAAACACCCGGAAGTGATTATCTTAAATTTTCAGAAGATCTTTCTTCGGAAGGTGCCACTCATTATATATTAAACTATCAATATAATTTAAAACGAAAGCTTTTCAGAGCAGAAATTTATCATAAAGAATATTCAGATCTTATCAAATTTTCTTCCGAAGAACCAGCCTTCAATTCCAATTTCAATAACACCGGGGAGGGCTATGCCTCTGGACTTGACTTGTTCTGGAGAGATGGAAGTTCTATTAAGAATTTAGAATACTGGGTCTCCTATTCCTATATAGATTCCAAACGTGATTATAGGAATTTTCCAGCTAAAGTAACTCCGGATTTTGTTGCAAATCACAGTCTGTCGTTAGTTACCAAATACTGGATTGAAAAGATACGTTCCCAGGTAGGTTTTGCGCACAATTACAGTTCAGGAAGGCCCTATAACAATCCCAATGAAACCGGATTTATGAGAGGAAAGACAAAAGACTTCCAAAATCTCAGTTTTAACTGGGCATATTTACTCAGCGATCAAAAGATCCTGTATTTTTCGGTATCAAATATCCTGGGAAGTAAGAATGTTTTTGGGTATGAATATGCAAACAATCCTGATGCTACCGGGAATTTTGACAGGCGTGCTATTACCCCTACTGCAGACAGGTTTTTCTTCGTGGGTTTCTTTTGGACAATAAGCGCTGATAAAAAGAGTAATCAGTTGAAAAATCTTTAAAAAATGAATTGTTATAGTTTAATCTGACGCGGATATGATAAATGGCAAAAAAATAAGTCAATGTAACTTGTTCTAAGGTCATCTTGAGAACAGAAATAAAAATTTATCCAGCGTAGGAAATTAAGGTGTGTTAATGGGTTATGGAAAATAAAAGAACTAAAGAGTTAAAAAGGAAATAAAGGCCGAGGAGATTTGAAAATCAGTCAATAGCTAAAAATAAAATCTGTGAATTTCTGCGAATTCTGCGGGAAAAAGCCAAGGCTAAAGATCCTATTTAATTTATTTGAGGTCAATGGGAACAGCATAAAAAGAGTGCATTTATATCCAATGATTCTATTTATTCCTGAGCTATTCTTTACCAAGGGTAAAAATCTTAAAATAAGACAATGCTAACCTGGCCAACTAGCCAATCAGGCGGCTTGCTTCAGCATCTAAATGGATTTGAACACTAAGCCAGAAAATGGTCTTTTAAAAAATTTAACAATTCATCCTTCATTTTCAACAGTTCGGTAAGAACAAATTTTCAGTTACAGGCATTCAAACAATATTTGTATAACAATCATTAGTGTCCGACTAAAATACGTTTTTAGTTAATAGTGTCCTTTACGTTCAGTAAAACTGTTTTGTTTTTGTCTTTTTTCAATAGCAAGGGGTCTTCAAAAAAGGCTTAGTTGCTTGTCTGGTGGTTTTGTGGTTAAAGCTAGCCACTGTTTGCTTGGGTTTTCAAGGAATTTGAACAGGTCTATATAGGTCATCAAGTGAAAGCGCACCATTGATACCATATTGGAGTATGCCCATCTGCGCTTGGTCTTCCGCTGCACAACAAGCATCAGCAATTGTATAATAAGTCCGCACCAAATCTGTATTTCGATAGCATTTTGATTGTCCCCGAGGAAGTATTTTAGTGGAAAATTTTGCTTAAGCCTCTTGAACATTGTTTCTATCTGCCATCTGTGCTTGTATATAGCTGCTATTTTATCCGGACTGATCAGAAAGTTGTTTGTGATAAACTCAAGGACCTTGTTTGTACCTGCATCCCAGTAAGCAACTCTTCTCAGCCCAACGGTCTTATCTTTTTTTTGAACCGTGATATGCTCATCCTTTAGTACGGCATCACTTGTAGTATCGGACAGGTCAAATTCTTTAATACCAATATAACGTGCGTTCTCTTTTTGTCTGGTTACAAAATAGATATCATCATCTATCCATTGCGCAAATTGTTGGTAATCGTTATACGCTTTGTCAAAAACGACAAAAGATCCTTTTTCTAAGTTCAGATCCTTTAAGAAAGTGTGGTCGTGCGTTGCCGCACTTGTAAAACGGACAAGGCAGGGAACGTCCTCTAAGGCGTTGATCATTGTGTGCATCTTAATGCCACCCTTCTTTTTTCCGTTAATCGGATTGCGCCCAACCCCTCTTAAAATGTCACTGAAGAGGCTTATAGTGGTAGAATCCACGATCTTTAAGTGTTTTACCGGCAAGGACAAAGAACTGCTGTCCGATAAAAAACTGCGATACTGATCAAACAGGCTATAATATATACTGGCAAAGACTTCGCTGCTACGTTTCCTGTTAGCGTCTGACAAGGTGCTCCGTTTTGGAAAATGTGTAAGGTTCAGATGTCCTATCCTGCCCTCGCAGGCAAGCAGTACGGTAGATAGCTCCCGTAAAGAACTCACACCGCTCAAAGTGGCATAAAGCATAGTGACCAAATGCTCATAGGTCTTAAACCGTTTATAATACCTATCGCTTTTATACTTGTGGGCTGTCCGGGCAATTGTTGGGGCAGGTAATAACTTTAAAAGCTGTTTGATGATAGGCTGTCCGCTAAAATTTTTACTTTTGTTCATATATCGAGTTTTGTGGTAAAAACAAGATATAAACTAAAGCGGGAAATCCGTATAGGAAATCCCGCTTTTAAAAAGTTTTATCGGACACTAATGTATAACAATTAAAACTAACAACTAAAAATCAACATTATGGAAAAATTACTAATTATTTTAGCCCTCGCCGTTTCAAGCATTATGCAAAGCCAGGGAAATTACGAACAAGGAATGGACCAGGCGCTTCAGCTTTGGGAGGAAAACAAAATTGAGGAATCATCAGCTCTTTTTGAAAGAATTGCTTCAGCAGAACAAGGCAACTGGCTTCCAAATTATTATATCGCTCTGGTTAACACCACATCGGCATTTGAAACCAAGGATTTCAATAAGATGAGTCAAATGCTTACTATAGCACAAACTTCACTTGATATTGAACTAGACAAAACTCCAAAAAATGTTGAACTCCTTGTTATGCAGGCTATGATCCATACTGCCTGGATCGCTTTTGACCCTATGTCCTACGGACAAAAACTTTCTCCTTCCGTTATGCAATTATACGCCACGGCAGAGGCCATTGCTCCGGAAAATCCCAGGGTTGTTTTTGAGAAAGCACAATTTCAAATGGGTACCGCCAGGTTTTTTGGAAATGACACTGCACCAATTTGTGCCGAAATTGAGAAATCATTGAAACTTTTTGATAACTTTAAACCTGAATCCAAATATCACCCAAATTGGGGCAAGGAACAGGCAGTTAAGGCTTATAAAACCTGTAAATAACAAATACGTATGAAGGAATTTATTAAAGTATTTGCAATTGGAATCTTAATTGGAACTATATTGTTTAGTGTAGAACTGGTTTTTCAATTAATTTCAGTAGATGCCGTGATTTTTGATTTGGACCTACTCAAAAACTGGGGAATATATCAGCTCTACACTATTCCACTTACTTTTGTGAACAGTTATTTTTTTAATACTCTCAACAATAAAATTGTATGGAAAGAGTATAAAAAGTACCGATTCCTCATCGGTTTGTTCGGGTCTGTATTTCTCACTTTGGTGACCCTGTTTTTTATCAGGGCATTTCATAGAATGGTAATATCAGGGCAGAGTTATGAGGAGTATCTTTCTTCTGAAAATCCAGGTTTTTATTTCACTTCCCTCCTATTCACGCTTGTAATTTCTTTATTCTTCCACGCTTTGTACTTCTACAAAACGATGCAGGAGAATAAAGTGAAAGAGCAAAAGGTAATAGCAGGAACGGCCTCTGCAAAATTTGAAAGTCTGAAAAACCAGATAGATCCCCATTTCCTGTTCAACAGCCTGAATGTACTAACGTCCCTTATCGAAGAAAATCCTGACAATGCTCAAAAATTCACAACTTCTTTATCTAAAATATACAGGTATGTGCTGGAGCAAAAAGATAAGGAACTGGTGAGTGTGGAAGAAGAGCTGGCTTTTGCAAAAATATATATGGAGCTACTGAATATGCGCTTTGAAAACAGCGTTTATTACGAAGTTCCGCAAACATTGTCCAATCCGGAGGCAAAAGTAGTTCCGCTTTCTCTACAATTACTTTTGGAAAATGCTGTTAAACATAATTCCATCAGTGAAAAAAAACCTCTGAAAATCACAATATATGAGGAGGGAAATTACCTGGTAGTCCAGAATAATTTTCAGAAGAAAGAGGTGCTTAAAACCAGAAAAGGGGTGGGATTGCAAAACATCATCAGCCGTTACCACATAGTTACCAATAGAAAAGTTATTATTGAAGAAAGCATAAAAATATTCAGGGTAAAATTACCTATTTTAACACAAAAAATTACCGTCATGGAAACTTATAATAGTAATGAAGACAATGCCTACTTTAAAGCAAAGGCCAGAGTAAAAGAAATAAAGGAGTTTTACGGAAACCTGCTATCGTATTGCACGGTGGTACCTTTCCTAATTTTTATTAACTACATTACCTTTTGGGGATTTCAATGGTTCTGGTTCCCGCTTTTTGGATGGGGGCTCGGGTTAACCATCCATGGAATTACCGTTTTTGGCTATGGAGCCCATTGGGAGGAGCGCAAGATCAGGGAATTGATGCAAAAAGAACAGGAACAAAATAAATCGTGGAAATAATGGAACGCAACTATAAAGAAGAATCCAGCTATAAGGCCGCCCAAAAAAAGGTCAAAGATATTAAAGGCTTTTACATCCATCTGGTGGTTTACCTGTTTGTAAATATCGCGTTGATAATTGCAGATTCAAATATTGAAACATTTAGAAACGTGGATTTTGAAATCTCAAATTTCTACACTGCTTTTTTCTGGGGAATAGGCTTAGCTGCACATTGGGCTTCTGTTTTTGGTCCCGGGGTATTGTTGGGTAAAGGTTGGGAAGAAAAGAAAATCCGTGAACTTATGGAAAAAGAGAGGGAACAAAAACAAAAATGGGAGTAATTCTTACTCCTGAATTCTATAAATTAATAAATGGTTTCTAAGGTTTTAAATCAAAAGCAAAAATGACTGCAATAATTATAGAAGATGAAAAACCTGCCGCAAGGCGTTTGAACAGGATGCTGGAAAAACTACAGGTAGATGTGGTAGAAATTTTACATTCTGTTGAAGACTCCAAAAAATGGTTTCAGGAAAATACACATCCACAGGTAGTTTTCCTGGATATACAGTTAAGCGATGGTTTGTCTTTTGAGATTTTTGAAACAGTAGAGGTTAAAAGCTCAATTATCTTCACTACTGCTTATGATGAGTATGCCCTGCAGGCTTTCAAACATAACAGCATAGATTATCTTTTAAAACCCATTGACGACGAGGAACTGAAAAGGGCAGTTGAAAAATATCAAAATATAAGAAAAAACTATACAGGCGAGAATACACAACCTGTTCAACTTTATCTTGATGATATTAAAAAATTGCTGATAAACCCACTGGACAGGGAGTATAAAAAACGATTTACCGTTAAAGTGGGACAACATCTCAAAATGATCCCTATTGGCGAAATTTGTTGTTTTTACAGTGAAAATAAAGGGACTTATATATTAACTTCTGAAGGCAGAAACTATTTAATGGAAACCACCCTTGACCAGCTTGAAAATGAACTCCCGCCGGAAACTTTTTTTCGTGTTAACCGGAAATTCTATATCAATGTAAATTCAATCCGGGATATAATCTCTTATACCAATTCCAGACTAAAGATAAAACTCCATCACGCAACAGATGAAGAAATTATTGTGGCAAGAGAAAGGGTAAGGGATTTTAAACAGTGGCTGGAATAAGTTTTTTTCCTCTTCAATAAATTCTAATATTCTTACTGATATAAAAAGAAAAAACCGTTGCATACTAGCGCAATGGTTTTTCTTTTATTAATTCACATTTTTTGGAATTAAAAAAATCAGCCTTCTTTGTTTATTTTGAACGAAATCTTTGCAGTCACACCGTAGGAAACAATAGAATTGTTTTCAACTTTTCCGCTCATATCCTTAACGTATACGGATATAATATTCTTTACACTTTTGGATGCTTCTTTCACAGCATTTTGTGTAGCATCGTCAAAACTTTTTGTAGACGTTGCAATTACTTCGATAACTTTTACAATTGACATAATTTCGGTTTAAATTGGTTATACATTTATTTATTACACATTAAAGTAATAAAGAATTAACCAAACGTCAAATGATTAACATAAGATTACAATTGGAAATGAGGGATCATTGGATCATTCCGGATCAATCTCAAAAGTTGTGGGTTTACAACAAAAAAAAGCTCCTTAGTTTCCTAAGGAGCTTATAAAAAGGGTGGAAGACCGGGTTCGAACCGGCGACCCTCGGTACCACAAACCGATGCTCTAACCAGCTGAGCTACAACCACCATTTATTCCGGATGCAAATGTATCTTTTTTCTTTATTTTCACAAAGAAAAAACAAAATTAAATTAGGTCAAAAATGGAATCAACTGCAGGATAGCGCTCTACAGTAAAACCTTCAGCGTGTTCTGTACCTATTAATCGCCCAAGGTCCCTCGCCCGGTAGGTAATACTGTCAAAAAAGTTATCGCTGGAAATGGGAGTTACAGGTTCTTTGCTCTCATTATCAAAGAATTGTGTCTTATAGGCTCTAACAGAATCCATCTTTTTATCCATATACCCTGAAATATCAACAACTATATCCGGGGTAAGATTTTTCCATTGAATATAGTGATATACATGTTTGGGCCTCCAGGCAGACTGGTTATTTTTTTCGCAAATGGTTTCAATTTTTCTTAATCCGCTTAAAAAACACGCGTCACTTACTAATTTAGATCCTTTTCCATGATCTATATGCCTGTCATTTATCGCGTTGCACAGCACAATTTCAGGCCGGTATTTTCTAAGGATCTTTATAATCTCCAACTGATGCGAAACATTATTCTCGAAAAAACCATCGCTAAATTCAAGATTATGCCGAATTTTAACTCCGAGTATTCTGGCAGCTTCAGCCGCTTCTTTATCCCTAGTTTCTGCAGTTCCACGGGTTCCAAGTTCCCCACGGGTAAGATCCAGGATCCCAACTTTTTTACCTCTATCTATTTCTTTCGCTAATGTTCCTGAACAGCTTAATTCTACATCATCAGGATGAGAACCTATTGCCAAAATATCTAATTTCATCTATTGTTATTCTTTACCTTCTATTCTTAGCAAGGTTGTTTTTTTCATTTAACTCCCCGCCCCAGGTTGTTTATAGTTCTACTACAATTTTTTTGACTTCAAAAAGCGCCTGCTCAATATCGGCTATCAAATCTTCCTTTTCCTCAATCCCAACTGAAAATCGCATCAATCCATCTTTGATTCCCTGTTTTTTCCTATTTTCCTCACTTAATAAGGCATGAGAGGTAAGTGCTGGGGATAAAATCGTAGATTCAACTCCAGCCAGGCTCATAGAAGATTTTATTAGCTTTAGTTTTTTCTGAAATAAAGAAACATCCATTCCTTCCTTTAATTCAAAAGAAAGCATTCCGCCAAAACCTTTCATCTGGGATTTTGCGATTTCATGATCCGGATGTGATTTAAGTCCGGGATAGTATACCTTTGCTATGTCAGAATGTTTTTCTAGAAATTTCGCCAGTTTTTTTGCATTCTTATTCTGTGCTTTTACACGCAGTCCCATTGTTTTAATACTACGTTCCAGAAGCCAAACCGTATAATCGCTTAAACTGCCGCCAAAATTCTTTGCCAGTTGAAAAATAGTATTGATATGCTCTTCCGAAGAAATCACGGTTCCAGCAAGAATATCACTATGCCCACCCATGTATTTGGTTGCTGAATGAATCACGATATCAATCCCAAAATCAATCGGATTCTGATTTACCGGAGAAGCAAACGTATTGTCAATCATACTTACCAACCCATGTTCTTTTGCAATTTCCGCCACGGCTTTTATGTCGGTAATAGTCAATAAAGGATTGGATGGGGTTTCTATATAAATGACTTTAGTGTTCTTTTTGATTTGCTCTTTAAAACTTTCAGGATGAAAGTCCTTGGTAAAGGAATACTCGATCCCGAATTTCTCAAATTCTTCAACAACAAGATTACTGGTACCTCCATAAAGCGTATTTTGTAACACTACATGATCTCCTTTATGCAAAAAAGCTATAAAAGAGGTACTTACAGCGGCCATTCCGCTTCCAAAGATCAATGCAGCTTCTCCGTGCTCTAAAGCAGCCATTTTTTGAGCTAAAGCAACCTGATTGGGTGTATTAAAATAACGGGGGTAGCGTTTTACCTCAACATCTTCAAAAGCATACGAAGTCGACATATATAACGGAGATACAGCCCCCTTAAATTGTTCATCTTTCAATTCTCCGGTATGAGTGCAAACCGTATTGATTCCTGGGTGTTTATGAGCCATAAGATGTGTTAGAATTTGATTTATTAAATTTTGCACTAATGTAAAAAGAAATATTTAAAGAAATGCTCTCTGCAGATTCTTCAAGATACAATTTAAAACAAAAATCATATTTTATATCGTATACTTAAAACCTGAAAATATATGAATCGATTAGCTCGTAACAAGCTAAATCTATATGTGAAAGGAAGGAATGTTTTGGGGTTTCAATGAAATCCTGCCCGAATTGGAAAGCTGGGCATAATAGAATTAAACCCTCAATGAGGTATCAAATTTACGTTTTATACTGGAAAATAGATCGTCGTTTTTAGAAGTTAAATTTGGTTAAAGTAACCGTATTTTGTTGCTACACACTGCATTTATTGTAATTTTAAAAAAAAAAATGATATGAGCAATGTAAAGGCATACGCAGCAAAAGCTGCAACTAAGGATCTGGAACCTTTTGATATTGAACGTAGGAAACCAACTGCAGAGGATGTTGAAATTGAAATTCTTTACTGCGGAGTTTGCCACAGTGATATACACACGGTTAAAAACGATTGGAAAAATGCTAAATATCCTTCTGTTCCCGGCCACGAAATAATAGGGCGGGTTACCAAAACCGGGGAAAATGCAACAAATTTCAAGGAAGGACAACTTGTTGGGGTAGGCTGTATGGTCGATTCCTGTCAGGATTGCAGCGCCTGTGCAGAAAACCTGGAGCAATATTGTGAGAAAGGAGCAACCTTTACTTACAACAGCACGGATAAACATTTAGGGGGACATACCTTTGGTGGATATTCTGAAAAAGTAGTGGTCGACAAGAAATTCGTCTTAAACATTCCTGAAAACCTGGATGTTAAAGCAGTTGCACCGCTTCTTTGTGCCGGGATAACCACCTGGTCTCCGCTTCAGCAATGGAACGTTAAAAAAGGGGATAAAGTTGGAGTTATTGGCTTAGGAGGACTTGGTCATATGGGTGTGAAGCTTGCCAATGCAATGGGAGCTCATGTTGTAATGATCACCACTTCTCCATCGAAAGCCAAAGATGCCATGGAACTTGGTGCACACGAGATTTTAATCTCCAAGGATCAGGATCAAATGGCTAAGCACAAAAATTCCTTCGATTTTCTGCTAAATACCATTCCGGTAGGGCACGATGTAAATCCCTACATAGGTTTACTAAAAAGAGATGCTACTATGGTTTTGGTTGGCGCTATTGAGCCTTTAGATCCAATTCACGGCGGCGGACTGATAGCACAACGAAAACGCCTGGCAGGATCCTTAATTGGAGGAATTAAAGAAACCCAGGAAATGCTGGACTTCTGTGGGAAACATAATATTGTTTCAGATGTGGAAATGATCGATATTCAAAAAATTAATCATGCCTACGACCGCGTGATTAAATCGGATGTGAAATACCGGTTTGTAATCGATATGAAATCTTTGAAAAATAATTAAGAGACTTATAAATCTAACCTCATAATTTTTAGTGAGGTTTTGATGCACTTAAAAAGCAGTTGGAAAAACTTCCAACTGCTTTTTTTATTTAGCAAATTTTCTCCTGAAAGATTGCTATAACCGATTTTTTTGAGCAAATAGCTAAACCAATCCTGGGTTATATACTATTTTAATTCTCTTGCAGGGAATAAGGTTTTATCCTCCAAAAAATTTAATTTAGAACAACTTTTTTATCTTTACCTATTCATTGAAATTCGTAAAACTATGCTCCCAAAAAATTACATTTTCCCAGGAGCGAATAAACCATTCTAGATGAGGTTATTATTTATAAATATCAGAGAGTTAATTCAAGTAAGGGATGCGTCCGTAGAGAAAGTTTCTGGATTGGAAATGAAAAAATTGCCCAAAATTCCCAATGCCTGGCTATTTATTGAGGATGATAAAATTTCCGATTTCGGAAAAATGGAAGATCTACCGGAAATCCAGGTAGATCAAACCATTGACCTTTCCGGAAAAATTGTACTTCCCTCCTGGTGCGATTCGCATACCCACCTTGTTTATGCCGGAAACAGGGAACAGGAATTTGTAGACCGCATAAATGGACTTACCTATGAAGAGATCGCGAATCGTGGTGGTGGCATCCTGAACTCTGCCAAAACCCTGAATGAAACTTCAGAGGAAGAATTGTATAAACAATCTGCATCCCGGCTTGAGGAGGTTATCAAACTTGGGACCGGGGCTATTGAAATAAAATCTGGCTATGGCCTTACCAAGGAAGGAGAGTTAAAAATTCTTCGGGTGATTAAAAAACTAAAAGAGAATTATAATTTGCCTGTAAAAGCTACATTTTTAGGAGCACATGCCCTGCCTTCAGAATACAAAAACAGAAAAGAGGAATATCTTACTATGGTTATTGAAGAGATATTACCTGCAGTTGCAAAAGAAGATCTTGCAGAATATATCGATATTTTTTGTGAAAAAGGGTATTTCAGTATCGAGGATACCGACAGGCTTTTGGAAGCCGGAAAAAAATATGGACTACAACCAAAGATCCACGTAAATCAATTCAACTCGATTGGAGGCGTACAAGCCGGAATAGCTCATAAAGCACTTAGTGTAGATCATCTTGAGGTCATGACACCGGAGGATATTAAAAGTTTAATAGGTACGCAAACCATGCCTGTTGCACTTCCCGGCTGCTCCCTGTTTTTAAGTATCCCATACACCCCCGCCAGAGCAATTATGGAAGCCGGTTTGCCCCTGGCCCTTGCTACCGATTTCAATCCCGGAAGTTCTCCCAGCGGCAACATGAATCTTGTGGTTTCCCTGGCTTGTATTAAAATGAAAATGACTCCGGAAGAAGCCATCAATGCAGCAACAATAAATGCTGCGTATGCCATGGATTTAAGCAAGACGCACGGCAGTATTTCAAGAGGAAAAAAAGCAAATTTTATAATTACTAAAAAAATTCCCTCGTATGCTTACTTGCCATATTCTTTTGGCTCTAATGCAATAGAGGATGTTTACATCAATGGAAAATCTGTAAATTAATGGAAGGATTTAAATTATACAATCACAAAAGCATCGCCCACTTCATTTCCGGTCGGGAAGGGGAAATTAAATTTGGAGAAAAAGTAAGTTTTATAAAAGATTTTAATGAACTGGAGGATTCCAAAGCCAGGTATGTACTGTTCGGAATTCCGGAGGATATTGGGATTCGGGGAAATTTGGGAAAACCAGGAGCTTCTAAAGCATGGGATGCATGTTTAAAATCCTTGCTCAATGTGCAGGCAAATCAATATACCAATCCGGAAAATGTGATTTTACTCGGGGAAGTAGATTGTAAAGAGTTTATGTTTAAAGCAGCAAATATCGATCTGGAAGATCCTAATTATTTCGAAAAATTAGGCGAGCTTGTTTCCAAACTTGATACTATCGTGAGCAATGTGGTGGAACGAATAATTTCAGCAGGAAAGATCCCTGTTATTCTGGGTGGTGGACACAACAATGCCTACGGTGCGATAAAAGGAGCATTTAAAGCTCTTAATAAACCTGTGAATATTTTAAATATCGATGCTCATACCGATCTCAGAAAAACCGATTACCGCCACAGTGGGAATGCCTTCAGTTTTGCCCGAAAAGAAAATATCCTTGGAAAATACCGTGTTTTTGGATTGCACCAAAATTATACGCCCGATTACATTTTCAAAAAAATAATACAGTCTCAAAACGATCATTTCAGGCTTTTTGAACATCTTACTTTAAAATCTTCAGAATCCATCATTAAAGCTTTTCAGGAAGAACTGGATTTTACGGCTCAGGAAGATTTTGGACTGGAATTGGATTGTGACGTGATCAAGGATTTCCCAAGCAGCGCTCAGTCTCCAACAGGTTTTCCTATAAATATGGTGAGAAATTTCATCAAAATCGCATCCGAAGAAAAAAACATTCGTTATCTGCATATTTGCGAAGCTGCACCTCAAGAGAATCAAAATTTTGATGTAGGAAAAGCCCTTAGCTATTTCGTCATTGATTTTATGCAGCAGAAAGAATAAAATACACATAATTTTCACAACACCACAAGAATTCAATGGACTTAGAAATAATACCTTTTGATCCTGCTTATGCCGAAGATTTCAAACAACTGAACCTGGCCTGGCTAAACAAATATTTTTGGGTGGAACCTCATGACGAAGAAGTACTGGGCAAACCTGAAAAATACATCCTTGAACCCGGCGGAACTATCTTTTTTGTGAAGGAGCGTGAGAAAGTGATAGGTACTGTAGCACTCATGAAGATGGAAGACGGGATCTTTGAACTTACAAAAATGGCCGTTATTCCTGAAGCTCAGGGTAAAAAGATCGGACAAAAACTCATGGAACATACTCTGAATTACGCCAGAGAGAAAGGCTGGAAAACACTTATTATCTATTCCAATCGAAAACTTGAAAATGCGATCTATATCTACCTAAAATACGGATTTAAGGAAATCCCCATAGAAGAGAATAATCCCTATGCCCGCGGAGATATTAAGATGAAACTAGACTTATAAAAACGAACTTCCAACCTCAAAATTCTGATCCGTCAGGAATTTGAGGTCCATTTTATTAATAGACAGAATTTTATTCCCTGGATAATTTCTGAAAAACCCCGTTGGTCCATCCAAATCCATCCTGAGTAGGATACTCTCCTCCCCCACTTTCTTTAGACAGATCTTCTACGTTGTATTTCTCAAGTAATTTATAAGTGTCTTTATACACCTGCCGATTCAAATTTAGCCATCTTTCTTTAATCTCTTCGGCTAAATCATTTTGATCATAATTTCTTAAACCGGAAATTGTTATCCATTGAAGCGGAGCCCAACCATTTGGTGCATCCCATTGTTGACCAGTATCGTAAGGTGTAGTAACTACCCCACCAGGCTTAAGGAAAATCTCTCTAATTTTCTGGGTAACTTTTTCCGCCTGTTCACCATTCGCTATTTCAAAGAATAAAGGATACACCCCAGCCAATGAGTATACTGGTGTATTTTCTTTTTTTATAAAGTTATAATCCATATAAAAAGCCTTTTCATTATCCCATAGAAATTTCTGCATGGCATTTTTACGGGCTAGAGCCTTTTCCTGAAAAATCCCTGAGTTTTTGGTATCTCCTTTTAATCCATAAGCTTTAGAAATCGTCTCTTCCAAATGATAGAGTAAAGCATTTAGATCTACAGGAATAATATCTGTAGTTTGAATACTGGAAAGCTTGAACCCTTCTTCTTTATCTTCTGTTAGCCACCTGCTGGAAAAATCCCAACCGGATTCTGCGCCGGCTCTTAAATTCCTGTAAACCTCTTCTCTTTTTAAATTTGGAAATTCTATGATCGCCAGGGTAGCAGTTTCTACATCTTCCCTGTAACTCTCAGGTCTTGGTGTATTATTTTCGTCCCAGTATCTATTGAGGATTGTTCCATCTTCCAATCTAACAACTCTTTTAATAGCATTATTCGAAGATTTAAGATCTTTAGACCCAGTCATCCAGAAATCATATTCCATCAAAAGGGTTTCAAGATAAGCAGTATAGACTGAATCCGATTTTGATTCTGCCAATACATCCACCATCAATGAATAAAATGGCGGTTGTGATCTACCTAGGTAATACGTTCTATTTCCATTAGGAATAAAACCAAACTCCGTAATAAGATGTGAAAAATTATCCACCATATTTTGAATAATCGCTATTTCCCCGTCCTCCTGAAGTCCCAACATCGTAAAATAGCTATCCCAATAATAGATCTCCCGAAATCTACCTCCGGGAACTATATAAGGATAAGGTAAAGGGAGCAAGGTTCCTGAAACCTTCCTATCTGCCGGACGCTTTAATACATCCCAAAGTTTGGTTATATGCTCATTGATGGAGGAAGAATCTGTTTTATAAGCTGATTCATTCTGCGGCACCGCAAAATTTTTATAAACAAATTTTGAAATATCATTCGCAGACGTACTCTCAAGGCTGGAATAGTCATTTCTTATTTTTGCTACATCATATAATGGAACGGCATCCACAAAAGTTTTGCTATCCTCAAAAACATCTTTATTGGTTTGAACAGCAAAAAATAATTCTCCGTAAAGTTCTTCTGGAGGAAGGATCTGGGCTTCCCGGGATTCTGAATTTGTAAGCGTCGCGCAACCTGAAAGAAAAAGAAGCGATAAAGAAAGAATTGTGTTGCTGAAATAAGAATGTTTCATAAATAAGGAATTATCTTAAATGAGTGCAGGAAGAATGGCTCCTACTAAATGTTAAATATAAATGATTAATTGATAAAGTCTTACTTCCTGTATAATATTATCAAATAGAATGATTGACAAACCCCCTGTTTGAATCATTGAAATAAGACTAATATCTTAAAAAAATCTTAATTTAGTGTTCCCTCCGTATTCCGAAATGTAACTTTATAAAAAAACATGAAAAAGTTATTGAGTATTTTAAGCATCGCTATCATTTTTACAGGTTGTAAAAATGAAGCCAATGAAAATCAGGAAATTGTTACCACTCAGCAAAACATGGAGGCTGAAGCAGCTAGCGTAGAGATCTCTATAGATCCAATAATGCATGGTACCGCGATTATCAACTGGGGAGAGATGGTTATTTATTTAGATCCCACGGGTGGTGCCGAAGCTTTCGAAGGAAAACCGGAACCGGATTTTGTATTGATCACCGATATTCATGGAGATCACATGGACGCAAAAACCTTGACTGCCATGGAATTGGGTGATACCAAAATTTTAGCACCTCAAGCGGTTAAGGATCAACTTCCAAAAGAACTTGGAGAAAAGATCTCTGTAATTAACAATGATGAAACGCAAAATTTTATGGAATTCAGCATAACCGCAATTCCAATGTATAATTTGCCGGAAGCGGCTGATGCCTTCCATCCAAAAGGTCGTGGAAATGGATATATTCTTGAAAAGGACGGAAAACGATTTTATATTTCAGGAGATACAGAAGATATTCCGGAAATGCGCAATTTAAAGAATATCGATATGGCACTGGTTGCGATGAACCTTCCTTATACTATGACCGTAGATCAGGCTGCAGAAGCAGTACTGGCTTTTCAGCCTAAACAGGTTTACCCTTTTCATTATCGAGGTGGGGATGGTTTATCCGATGTTGAAAAATTTAAGAAAACGGTCAATCAAAAAAATTCAAAAATTGAAGTTGTGCTTTTAGATTGGTATCCCAAAATGTAATAATAAATCATTAGAAGTTAGAACTAAGAGAATATTTACCATAAAAAAAACGCCCTTAGAAGGCGTTTTTTTTATTTCAGGCAAAATATATTACTTCATCAGTTTTACTCTCACTGCATTTAATCCCTTCTGACCTCTTTCGGTTTCAAAAGTAACTTTATCATTCTCAGAAACTGAATCTTCAAGACTGTTAATATGAACAAAGATACTTTCCTGACTATCGTGATCTTTAATAAAACCATAGCCTTTAGAATCATTGAAAAAAGTAATAGTACCTTTTCTCATTGGATCTTCCGGCTCAACATCTTCTTTCTTGGAAGTACTAATCGCAATATCTTCAGTATTTATTACTGTTTTCTTCTTTGTTGGATCCGGAGGGGTTGATGTAAGATTTCCATCTTCATCTACATAGGCAAACATATCTTCAAGGCTTTTCCCCTTGTCAGAATTTGCTTTGCGCTCTTCTTTCTTCAAAAGCTTATCCTTCTTCTTCTTTAACTTCTTTTTCTCTTTTTCTTTTTTATTAGACGTTTCTTGTGATCTACCCATAGTTTGATTTTAATTTTTGACTTGTGCTCAACTATAACCTGGTGTTTAATTTATTTTTTTACCAGTTAAAATTGGATCATAATTTAAGCATTTTTTTTTAATTTATTTTTTTATGTACGAATTAATTTAAAAAATATTTTTTGAATTAACTATTAAAAAGGGGTTTACCTTTCATCATATTCTCCACCTCTTTTTTCACTTCTTCCAGAATGGTTTCATCTTCAAAATTTGTAATCACTCTATCAATTAGCTCAACTATTTTAGACATATCCTCTTCTTTTAAGCCTCTTGTGGTAACCGCAGGAGTTCCAATACGTATTCCTGAAGTCACAAAAGGAGATTTATCATCAAAAGGAACCATATTTTTGTTTACAGTAATTTCAGATTTTCCAAGTGCTTCTTCGGCTTGTTTTCCGTTGATGTTTTTATTCCGAAGATCTATTAACATCATATGGTTATCTGTTCCGCCGGAGATCACGTGGTAGTCCTTGTCCATAAATGCTTGCGCCAGGGCTTTTGCGTTTTTCTTTATTTGTACGGTGTAGTATAGAAAATCATCGGTTAAAGCTTCACCAAAAGCAATTGCCTTAGCTGCGATTATGTGTTCCAAAGGTCCACCCTGATTTCCCGGAAAAACAGCGCTATCCAAAAGTGTAGACATTTTTTTAAGATTCCCGTTCTTAAGTTTCAACCCGAAAGGATTATCAAAATCTGTGCCCATCATTATAATTCCACCTCTTGGACCTCTAAGGGTTTTATGAGTTGTAGAAGTTACCACGTGACAATGCGGCAAAGGATCTCCCAACAGACCTTTTGCTATAAGTCCTGCAGGATGTGCAATGTCTGCAAAGAGAATAGCTCCTATACTGTCGGCTATTTCACGAAATCTTTTATAATCAATTTCTCTTGAATATGCAGATGCACCGGCGATGATCATTTTAGGTTTTTCCCGTTCTGCAATTTCGGCTACAGCATCCATATCTATTAAACCGGTTTTTTCATCTACTCCGTAAAATACTGGGTCATACAATCTTCCTGAAAAATTCACAGGAGAGCCATGAGTCAAATGTCCACCGTGCGACAGATCGAATCCAAGAAATTTATCACCTGGATTCAAACAGGCATGAAAAACAGCTGTATTTGCCTGGGATCCGGAATGCGGTTGTACGTTGGCATATTCTGCATTAAAAAGTTCCTTTAAGCGTTCAATAGCCAGGGTTTCAACCTGATCTACCACTTCACATCCGCCATAATATCTTTTCCCAGGGTAGCCTTCGGCGTATTTGTTTGTCAAAACAGATCCCGCTGCTTCCAATACCTGGTCACTCACAAAGTTCTCACTTGCAATTAATTCCAAGCCGTTTATTTGTCTGTTTTTTTCCTGATTTATCAAATCGAAAATCTGGGTATCTCGTTGCATAAAAAAATTTTACGTTAAATATTCATCAAAAGTAATAATTACAATCGGTTAATGCATGGAAAATAATATATTTGAAGCAAGTAGATTTAAGAATAAAACAAAATATATATGCCTATTACAGCAAATGATCCTAAGAGAAAAACCTGGCTGGACCTTCCAGAAGAAACAGATTTTCCTATACAAAACATTCCTTTCGGGGTGTTTTTAACAAGGGACGATATCATTACAATTGGCACAAGGATTGGCGATTACGCCATAGATCTTGGGGCCTTACATCAATTGGGGTATTTTGAAGGTATTCCTTTAACCGATGATATTTTTCTTCAGGATACCCTGAACGATTTTATTTCCGACGGAAAAAAAACCTGGCGTTTGGTAAGAAACCGGATCGCCGATATTTTTGATGCAAAAAATTCAAAATTAAAAGATAACCAGGAGGATAGAAATACGGTTTTATTTACCCTGGATGAGATTGAAATGCAACTGCCTATCCTGGTGGGGGATTACACCGATTTTTACTCCAGCAAGGAACATGCAACCAATGTGGGAACAATGTTCCGCGATCCAGAAAATGCACTTTTGCCAAACTGGCTGCATATTCCTGTAGGATATCACGGTAGAAGTTCTTCTATAATACCAAGTGGAATTCCTGTGCACAGGCCTCAGGGACAAATTTTACCTGCCGGGGCAGATGAGCCTATATTGGCTCCTTCAAAATTGGTGGATTTTGAAATGGAAATGGCTTTTATCACTACAGATGCCAACCCACTTGGAGAACCTATTCCTATTGAAGAAGCTGAAGACTATATCTTTGGGCTGGTACTTTTCAATGACTGGAGCGCAAGGGATATCCAAAAATGGGAATACGTACCCCTGGGTCCGTTTTTAGCAAAAAACTTCGCTTCCTCTGTTTCCCCGTGGATCGTAACCCTGGATGCGCTGGAACCTTTTAGAACTGAAAGTCCGAAACCTGAAAAAAAACTGCTTCCCTACCTTCAATTTAAAGGGAAGAAAAGTTTTGACATCAACCTTCAGGTTGCTTTACAGCCTGAAAATTCAGAAGAGACAGTTCTGTCCAATACAAACTTCAAATATATGTACTGGAATATGAGTCAGCAACTGGCGCATCATACCGTCAATGGCTGTAATGTTCTTTCAGGAGATATGATGGGATCGGGAACTATTTCCGGCCCTACTCCAGATACTTATGGATCCATGCTTGAACTTTCCTGGAAAGGATCAAAACCTATTAAACTAAAGGACGGAAGTGAAAGGAAATTTATTGAAGACAATGATACCGTTATTATGCGCGGATACTGTAAAGGTAAAGATAGACGCATTGGCTTTGGAGAGATTAGAACAAAACTGCTTCCTGTCTACCAACCTAAAAAGAAATAATCAAGTTTATTCCAAATAAAGAACCTCGGGGCAAGCCCGTTCGTTAAGTGCAGAGCCGCCTGAACGAAAGTCATTTCAGGTAATCCCGTCCGAACGGTACGGGCGGGCCAACAAGGTATGAATTGGAAATCTTTTTAAAAATTCGAGGCATCTCGCTATCGGGACGTGGAATTAAACCCTCAATGAGAGATTAACAAAGCCATCTTTTCAGGTGGCTTTTTTACTTTTAAATCTGATCAATCGGATTAACTCTTATCCTTATTCTCACTATCCTTTGGATCCTTTTGATCTTTAGGATCTTTTTCTTCCATTCGTTGCATTCCATTTTCCCGCTCTCCTTTCATTATCCCGGTGCTGTCTCCATAACCACGGGGTCCTGCCTGATTTCTCCTTTGTGCCTGATCAAAATTTCGATTCGGAAGCGGCTTTTCATGCCTGGCTTCTGCCATTCTGCTTTCCGGCCCTTCATTTTTACTATTCTTATCGTTTTGCTTTTCGCTGTTTTCTGAATTTTTCTTTTTTTCCATAGCCTTTGTTTAAAATTATTTACTCTTTTCTCTAATTTACGTCATCTGTATTTCCTGAAAATCCTGATTAATAAACTTTAACAGCCAATTCAAAAATTGTATTAAGAATGTTAAGCAACAAATTTATTCAGGCTTCCGGCATTGATTTCGCTGTGGGAAGCATCATAAACAGCTTTTCCATCCTTGATAATAATTAATTGCGGACTTTCATGCGGCACATTAAATTTTGAAGCAATCTTACTGGATATGTCCCGGTGACTAAGCAAATCCAAGAAATACAATTTCATACGCCCTTCGTCAAGATCATACTCCTTTTCAAACTGTCTCAGTACCATTCGGCTGATTCCACAACTGGTAGAATGTTTTAAAATTGCCACAGGCTGTTGATGAGAAACCTCTGCAATTTCTTCCAGAGTTGCTATTTCAGTTAATTGATTCCACGGAACGCTTTTAATTTCTTCTTTTGCTATATCGCGTCCACTTTTAAATTTATCAAAAAATCCCATTTTTTCTATTAGTTTTAGAATTGCAAAATACGGTTTTGATCATAATTCTTTTCATATAGAATTACTAAAATTTACCCGGGATACAAAAAATAGCTGTAAATTATTGGTTAACTAAGACAGAATTGAGTTCAATCGGTCATTTTGACATTAAAAATTCTTGATTTTATGTCATTTTTGCAGGCTAAAAGTATTGGTATATACTTTGTAAATCTTCTATAAATCTTCAGAACCATGAACTTTAATAACTTTACGATAAAATCACAAGAGGCAATTCAGCAGGCACAACAGCTGGCACAGGAATTAGGTCATCAGCAAATAGAGAATGAACACATTTTTAAAGCCATCACAACGGTCGATGAGAATGTAGCTCCTTTTTTATTGAAGAAATTAAATATCAATGTGAATTTGTTCAATCAAATTCTGGATAATACGCTAACAAGCTTTCCTAAAGTAAGCGGCGGAGATATTATATTATCTCGGGAAGCTTCAAAAACGTTGAATGAAGCGAGCAGCATTGCCAAAAAAATGAAGGATGAATTCGTATCTATAGAGCATTTGATTCTTGCGATATTTAAATCTTCAAGTAAGATTGCCCAAATAATGAAAGATCAGGGCGCTACAGAAAAGGGATTGCTGGCAGCTATTGACGAATTGCGAAAAGGAGATCGTGTAACCTCCCAAAGTGCTGAAGAGACCTATAACTCCCTGAACAAATACGCCAAAAACCTTAACAAGATGGCAGAAGAAGGGAAGCTGGATCCTGTAATTGGGCGAGATGAAGAAATAAGAAGGGTTTTACAGATACTTTCCAGAAGAACCAAAAACAATCCAATGCTGGTTGGAGAACCTGGAGTGGGTAAAACAGCTATTGCAGAAGGCCTGGCACATCGTATAATTGCCGGTGACATCCCTGAAAACCTGAAGGATAAACAAATTTATTCGTTGGATATGGGAGCTTTGATCGCAGGTGCTAAATACAAAGGTGAATTTGAGGAAAGATTGAAAGCAGTTATTAAGGAAGTGACTGAAAGCGAAGGTGATATTGTACTCTTTATTGATGAAATTCACACCCTTGTTGGTGCAGGAGGCGGACAAGGCGCAATGGATGCTGCTAATATTCTAAAACCTGCCCTGGCACGCGGAGAACTTCGGGCAATTGGTGCAACAACTTTGGATGAATATCAAAAATATTTTGAAAAGGATAAGGCTCTGGAAAGGCGTTTCCAAAAGATAATTGTGGATGAACCGGATACAGAAAGTGCTATCTCCATTTTACGTGGGATCAAGGAAAAATATGAAACGCATCACAAAGTAAGGATCAAAGATGAGGCAATTATTGGAGCTGTAGAACTATCACAACGCTACATAACAAACCGTTTTTTACCGGATAAGGCCATAGATCTTATGGACGAGGCTGCATCAAAGCTTCGAATGGAAATAAATTCAAAACCTGAGGAATTAGATGTTCTGGACAGAAAAGTTACTCAGTTGGAAATAGAGATCGAGGCTATAAAAAGAGAAAAAGACGAGGTTAAATTAAAATCCCTAAGCGCCGATCTTGCTAATTTAAAAGAGGAACGCAATGAATTAAATGCACGATGGAAAAATGAAAAGGAAGTAGTAGATAATATCCAAACTGCAAAATCTGATATCGAACATTTTAAACTGGAAGCCGAAAAAGCAGAGCGTGAAGGCGATTATGGAAAAGTGGCGGAAATACGTTACGGAAAAATAAAAGAAGCTCAGGAGCAACTTGAAAGATTACAACAACAATTGAATGAGAATAAAGACAGCCACACCCTTATCAAGGAAGAAGTTACCTATGAGGATATTGCAGAAGTAGTTGCCAAATGGACCGGAGTTCCGGTTACCAAGATGATTCAAAGTGAACGTGAAAAACTATTGAAACTGGAAGATGAGCTACATAAAAGAGTGGTTGGACAGGAAGAAGCTATAGAAGCTGTGAGTGATGCGGTGAGAAGAAGTCGTGCCGGGCTTCAGGATCAAAAAAAACCAATAGGAACTTTCTTGTTCCTGGGAACTACAGGAGTTGGTAAAACCGAACTTGCCAAAGCCCTTGCCGAATATCTTTTTGATGATGAAGCCGCAATGACCAGGATCGATATGAGCGAGTATCAGGAACGACATTCTGTGAGCAGGCTTGTAGGAGCACCTCCTGGATATATTGGTTACGAAGAAGGAGGGCAATTAACAGAAGCTGTTCGAAGAAAGCCTTATTCTGTGATCTTGCTGGATGAGATCGAAAAAGCCCATCCGGACACATTCAATATCCTTTTACAGGTGCTGGATGAAGGGAGACTTACCGATAACAAAGGGAGACTTGCAGATTTTAAGAATACCATTATCATTATGACATCCAATATGGGCTCGCAAATAATTCAGGAAAAATTTGAAGCAGTACTGGATGTGGAAACCGCCATGGAAGCGGCTAAAACCGAAGTGCTCGCCCTGCTAAAACAAAGCGTTCGACCAGAATTCATCAATAGGATAGATGATATCGTGATGTTCACTCCATTATCGGCGAAAAATATCCACCAAATTGTAGGCCTTCAGTTAAAAGGTGTGAAAAAAATGCTTTTAAAGCAGGGAATTACCCTGGATGCTACTGAAGAAGCAATTAACTTTTTAGCAAAACGCGGATATGATCCGCAATTTGGCGCAAGACCAGTAAAAAGGGTCGTACAACGTGAAGTACTGAATAAGCTTTCCAAGGAGATCCTTTCAGGAAAAGTGCATATAGAAAGTATAATTTTGCTGGATGAATTTGATGATAACCTTGTTTTTAGAAATCAGGAATCTCTGGCAACGAATGAATAGCTAAAAAAAATTTAGTTATAAAAAAAAGCGGCTGCTCAAATTGAGCAGCCGCTTTCAGGTTCATGATAATCAATTACCATTTATCGATTTCACGTTGCAATTCTTCTTTTGTTTTACCTGTCTTTTCTTGTAATCTCCCCATCATTTCATCAAATTTCCCTTCAGAATAAGTAACGTCATCATCGGTCAATTTTCCATATTTCTGTTTGAAATCACCTTTGATTTGTTTCCACTTTCCTTCTAACTGATCATTATTCATAGTTTTAATATTTAAATTAATAATAAAGTTAAATGTAACATTCAGCTTATCAGAATTCTCTCAACAAATCCCTATTTTTATCTTAAGAAATTGTTATTTTTGCGATTTATCAAAATTCATGAAAAAAAACCTCCTTTTATTGTTCTTTGTAGTACTTGCTGCGTCTTGCGGAACAACAAAAACCATTGATCATAAGAATATTGAACTCAGCTTTTTGGATGATTTTATCCTTCCGGAAAATTTGGAAATTGAGGAAACTAAAGTAGGTGGTCTTTCAGGAATAGATCATTATGATGGAATCTATTATTTGGTTTGTGATCATCCCGGAAATCCAAGATTTTACAAGGCGAGTATTGAAATAAATAAGAAAAAAATCGATACCGTATTAATTTCCGAAATGATTGAATTGGACAGGACTTCCAAATTTTTTAAGAACAACACTTTAGACCTGGAATCAATACGATACAACGTTGAGAAAAACGAACTCGTTCTTAGTAGTGAAGGATCATTTAATAACGGAAAAGACCCCTCCATTTTTCACATAAGCCCAAATGGTCAATTTCTATTAAATTATTCCCTCCCCGATTATTTTTCAGCTTCCGGAGAGCAAAAACCTAGAAATAATGGTGTTTTTGAAGGTTTGACTGAAAGTCTTGACAAATCAGGGTATTGGGCAGGAATGGAACTCCCATTGGAAAAAGACGGCTCTAAACCAAAATTGTTCCCAACTAAATCTCCTGTAAGAATTACTCATTTCAATAAAGAAACCGGAGAACCTACCCGGCAATTCGTGATGCAACTGGAAAACATCACTAAAATTCCCTGGATGTATTTTGCCGTAAATGGATTGACTGAAATTTTGGAATATGCACCAAGCAGGTTTCTGGTGCTGGAAAGAGCTTTCTCTGCCGGACACGGAACAAATGGCAATACCGTCAGGATCTTTGACGTTGATGCCAGAAATGCAAGCAATACTTTGAACATCGAAAATTTGAGAAAAGAGGCTTATACCGCGGCAACAAAAAAACTGGTTTTCGATTTTAAATCTGTAAGAAAACAATTAAAAGAGAATATCATCGACAATCTTGAAGGAATGACTTTTGGGCCGGATCTCCCCAATGGAAACAAAACTTTACTTCTGGTATCCGATGATAATTTTAGCAGTATTGGAAAACAGATCAGTCAGATAATCCTGATGGAAGTAACGATTAAACTCTAATGTTTTTAAATATTCAGATATGAAATGAGCATAACGCGGATACGATACAAACACCGATAAAAATATGCGAATTACTTCCGATAGCTAGATATCGGGAGACCACCAAAAAACAATAAACATCAACATATGAAAGAAAATATTGAATTCATTAAAAAACATTTTGTAACCGATATTTCTGCAGGTCTCATAGTATTTCTTAATGCCCTGCCACTGTGTCTGGGAATATCTTTAGCATCTGGAGCTCCGCTCTTTTCCCGAATTATTGCCGGAATAAATGGTGGAATTGTAGTGGGTTTCTCGAGTAACTCGAGTATCAATGTTAGTGGTCCCGCTGCAAGTGTAGCTTTGATAATATTTACAGCTATTCAAACTCTTGGTAGTTTTGAAGCGGTATTGGTCGCCGTTATTTTTGCCGGACTTTTGCAAATAGCCTTAGGATATTTAAAAGCAGGAACGGTAGCTTACTTTTTCCCTAATGCTATGATTAAAGGGATACTTGCTTCAATTGGGCTTATATTGATCCTGAAGCAAATTCCGCACGCTTTTGGAGTAGCCGGCGCTTTTGAAAGAGTTGAATCTTTTCAAAACTATGATGGAACCAATACTTTTACAGAGCTTCTCAAAATATTTAAGGAAATAAGTTATGGCGCCACTATCATAACTATCGCATCCTTAATAATAATAATTGGTTGGGATCGTCCAGCATTAAAACGATTTACATTTTTTAAATTCTTCCCATCTGCATTAGCCGCTGTGGTTATTAGTATCTTTTTAAATGAATTTTTTAAATTTTATTTGCCAGATTTCGCCTTGGATTCCAGTCAGCTGGTGAATTTACCTGTTGCAGATTCAATAGGTGAATTCGCAAATTTCTTTCAATTTCCGGATTTTTCAGTAATTGGAAATGTAGATGTTTACACTATCGCTTTATCGATTGCTTTTATTGCGAGTTTAGAGTCACTTTTAAGTACAGAGGCGGGTGATAAACTTGATCCGTATAAAAGAAGAACTTCAACAAATCGAGAGCTTAAAGCTCAGGGTATTGGAAATATAGTTGC